>CALMOE010000253.1 GCA_937871715.1 uncultured Geobacter sp.
CCACCGCAGCCGGAACCTTCCGGTACTCGGCGAACTGTTCGCCATTGGGGAGGAAAACCGAGCCGGACATGATATAGGGGTCTGCGGCCAGGAAAGAGAGGTGCTTGGCAACGGCGGCGCGATCATTTTCCATGATCTGCTTGACGCTATCGTGGGAGACGATCTTCGCCAGGGCAAGACAGCGCCTCTCCTCCTCCTCCCTGAAAGAGATGACCTCGCGCACGCAGAGAGAGATCGACATCAAAACAGTGACCACGGAGATGCTCAGCAGGACGATCAGGAGCAGCTTGCGCCTTACCGACATGTCCCGGAATCTTTTTCCCAGCTTCAAACCAACCGTCAAATCGCCCACCCTGCAGGGCATCGGCCATTAGGCCGTCACCCTGCCGCCATTAGGCTGTTATGGGGAACAGCCCAATTCAAGCTTTCCCTACTGGCCGAACTTCCCCATCATCTCCTCGATCTTGGCCGGCACCTTCCCCAGGGTCCCCATCCCCAGCTTCTTGATGATGAAGGAGCTCCCCATGATCAGCTTCATGGCCCGCATGAGGTAATCCTTCTTGAACTCGTCCTTCATGGTGACCACCTCGGTCAGTTTCTTCATGTAGAACTTGCGGTAACAGTCGACGATGGCCACGTCGATCTGCAGCATGCTCATCTTCTTCGGCTCGATGATCGGGTCGATGAGGTTGTACCTGGAGTAGTCGTGCACCCTGATGTAAGGCTTCACCTCCTCGTACATGTCCGCGTAGGGCCAGGGGGTGATGGCCAGGAAATGGGCGTTGTCCGGGTTGTAGTACTGGGCGAGCTTGAGGGTCTTCTCGATGCTCTTCTTCGTCTCGTTCGGGAAGCCGAGGACGAAGGAGGTCTCGGTGATGATGCCGTGGCTGTGGATGATATCCAGGGCCCGCTTCCCCTCGGTGACATCCAGCTCCTTCTTGATGAAGTCCAGGGTCTCCTGGTCGGTGGCCTCGATGCCGATGTAGATGTGTACCACCCCCGCCTTGCGGTACTTCCACATGATCTCCTCGTCGCGGATGATGTCCGGAGTCCTGGTCTCCATGAGGAGGTAGACGGGGAGCTCGCGCTCGATGAGGAGGTCGAGGAATGTCTCCCACCTTTCCCGGTTCTGGGTCGGGTACTCGTCGGTGATGAGAAAGACGTTCACCCCGTAGGTACGGTAGAGGTGTTCCAGCTCGTCCACCACCTTCAGCGGGTCGCGGGCACGCCACGACTTTTCCCAGAACTTCTGCTGGGAGCAGAAGATGCAGTCGTGGTCGCAGCCGCGGGAGGTACTGATAGCACCTAGCCGCGAATCGCTGATGACGTAGTACTTGTAATCCGGCCAGTCCAGCAGGTCCCAGGCCGCCGGGAGGTCGTCGATGCTCTCCATGAAGCAGCGCTTGGGGGTCTTGACCACCCTGCCATCCTTGCGAAAGGCGACCCCCGGGACGCTCTCCGGGTCGCCCCCGGACTCCAGCACCCTTATGAGCTCCCTGGTGGTCGACTCCCCCTCGCCGCAGATGATGTAGTCAACCCCGTCGGTGGAGGCGAAGATCTCCTCGTAGCAGAAGGTAGGGTGAACACCCCCGAGGAGGGTGATGGTGGCCGGGCTTACCCTCTTGGCCAGCTCCAGGGTCTTGATGGCGTCGTTGATGGTGGAGGTGATGGCCGTGGAGGCGACGTAGTCGGCCATGGTCGCCCGGAAACGCGCCTCGATCTCCGGGTAGCCGTGAAACTTTGTCATGGCGTCGTAGATCTCCGCCCCGATCCCCGCCTGGCGGGCGGCGCCGGCCAGGTAGACGAAGTTCAGCGGTATCCAGCGGCCGGCAACCTCAACAACCCCGCAGTGATATGGCGGGGTGACGAACAGGATCTTGCTCTGTTTTTTCATGCATGCTCCAATGCTTCTTGAAAACGACGGCGAATCGGCCACGCAGGCGCGGTCGGAAAAAGATTATCCCCTTTTTCACGCAATAAGTATACCAGTATCGCCAAATATGATTAGGCTAATGGTCGCTGCGCCCCTTTTCGATGGAGTCCAGCAGCTCGTGGTAGAGCCCCCCCCTTTTCGTGCCGAACTCCTCCGAGCGGAAGGCCGTATGGGTCATGCCGTCCCTTAAGACGAGGATCATCTCCACCCGCGGCAGGAATATCCTCAGGGGGAGACAGATGAAGACGGCCAGAAGGTAGCAGGCTACCCCCCCCCAGACGGGGAGGAAGCCGTGGTCCATGACCAGATCCGTGGCCACGTAGCGGCGCAGCCCCAGAAAGGAGAGTTCGCTCCCCTTGCCGGCGAGCCTGCCACCAAGGGGGACGGTCCCCGCCTGCAGCAGCTCGTCCCCCTTGAGGATCCTGACCGCCAGCTCCATCCTGCCGCTGATGAACGGATCCTCCTCCGGCAAGGGGGGGGCAATGGAGAGTCCGATCCGGTAAGGGGTGCCGGGGATGACGGCAAAATCCTCCTTCCCCGGCGGGTAGATGGAGATGAGGAAGTAGCTCTCCATCTCCCTCTCCATGCCAGGGGCCTTGAAGCGGAGAAACGGGGCGATCCCCAGGTAGCGGGGATAGACATAGGCACCAGCGTAGCGAGCCGGGGGGTAGATGCCGCAGACCGTTCTCCCCCCCCCGGCATCACGCAGGTGTATGGCCAGGGTGCGGCTGAGGATTGCCCCGTCACTCTCCTGCAGGCCGATCTTCTCCACCAGCGCCCCGCCCCCCGCCGGCCAGGCTAGAGGCTCCCCCTCGATGGCCGGCAGCTTGATCGATTGCCTCCAGGCCAGGCTGAGGAGGATGCCGCTGAAGATGAGGAGTGCCCCCAGGCGGTGCAGCGGGATGAATGGCACCCCCCGCCAGGCGGCGAGCGAGCTGGCGTCACCGCGGACGGCAAACCCTTCTCCGGCGAGCCTCTCCTTCACCAGGCCAAGATCAGCGCCGGCGCCAATGGTCACCTCCTCGGCGAAGATCCCCCCCGGGATCTCCCCCCTGCCGCCACCGCGCATAACCCGCAACCTACTCCCCATGGAGCGCAGCCCCGAGAGGAGGCGAAGGGCAGCGTTCAGGGGGAGAAGGGCCAGGACCAGGAGGAGGGGGAGGTTCTCCCTGGTAAGCTTCATAAGTACCAGCAGGGGCTCCTCGGCGCCGAATGCTGCCACGCAGTAGATGAGGAAAAAAACCGCCAGCACCGCCGCAGGGAGGCGGGGAGAAATGAGGAGGGAGACGGCTCTCTTCATCGCCTCTCACCCCCGCCACCGGCGGTCGCCTGCACCGTCTCATCCCAGCTGCGGAGCAGCAGCGGTGCGTCAATCGCCACACCCCCCTTCTCCCTCCTGAAGGGGAGCGGCACCGGGTTGCAGCCGCCGGGCTTGCCGACGGTATCCAGGGGGATGAGGGTCTTGCAGTAGTAGCAGATCAGGGCCGACTCCCCCTGGCCGTACCCTTCCGGCTTGCAGATGGAACAGGCATCCAGGGTTACCGCATACTCACCGTCCTCCTTGGCAAGGACGAAGAAGCGTGCCTCCGTCCCCCCATGGGAGTAGACGAACTTGTGCATCCTGCCATCCCCGATCTCCGGCTCCCCCTTCTCCGGGATGAGGATTTTACCGGCGGCGTCGGCCGTGACCTTGACGGGTGCCGGGTCCCAGTAGTCGACCGAGGGGAAGCGGCTCTGGTATATTGCCAGCGACAGCACCGCGGCAGCCAGAATCGGTGCGGCCTGCTGGTGGCGGCGCTGGCGGATATAACTGGCCATGAGAAGGCGCCTCTCCGCCCCCCGGCGGATATGGGCCACCGAGGGGAGGGGGGTAAGGCGGATGGCAGTGGCGATGAACCCAACTGGTGCGAAGAAGAGTACCACCCCCCCCCAGAAGCCGACGCCGCTGCTGAAGAGAATACCTATGTACTCCCATACCCTGGGACGAATGAATGGGTGGTCCGGGAGCAGCATCGACTCGAAGAACTGGTGCACGAAGTCGTGGATGAACTTCATCACCCTCATCGTCAGGGGTGAGAAGAGATCGAGGCGGGGGGATGAGGAGGCGATGCAGAGGAGCAGAGCCAGAATCAGCGCCCATAGGCCGGTGCCGGACGGAGCGAACCACCTGGGGAGGAAACGCCCGGCAAAGGCTCCTGCCACTGCCAGAGAGACACCGGCAACAGCTGCCGCCATCAGCGCCATCGGCTGCGCCACCCCGCCGGCAGGGACAAGGATGCACCCCACTCCGGCTCCCGCGAGGAGGGACGCAAGGAAAGCTCCTCCCCTCCCGGCAAGGGGGCCTGCTGCATGGCCCACCCGCGCTTCCCCGCCGGCGCCATGGATCCCGCCGATGGAGGCCAGCCAGAGGATGGCGAAGGCCGCAGCCGTCACCCCCTTGAAGGCTACGACCAGAAGGGGAGAGGGGACAAGCAGCGGCAGCAGTGAGCCGGTGAGGAAGAGGGCGCCACAGCCTCCGGCGAGCAGAGTAGGTCCGGAACCGATCCCCCTCGCCAGGGAGAGCATCATCCCCCCCCAGCAGAGCAGTGGGGTTATGACCTTAAGGATGGCGATCATCTCCCCGATAACTCCTCCCGCACCAGGATGCCGTCATCCAGGAAGATCGTCCGCTCCCCCCGGGAGGCAACCTCCTGGTTGTGGGTGACCATGACGATAGTGAAGCGCTCCTCGGCCCGCAGCTCGGACAGCAGCTCCAGCACCACCACTGTGCTGGCATGGTCCAGGTTGCCGGTGGGCTCGTCGGCCAAGAGAATCCTCGGGCTGTTGATGATCGCCCTGGCGATGCAGACCCGCTGCTGCTCCCCGCCGGAGAGCTCCCCCGGGCGGTTGCGCAGGCGGTGACCCAGCCCGACCCGCTGCAGCGCCACTTTGGCTTCCGCCTCGTCGGGGACGCTGTGGAAGTACTGGGCCATCATCACGTTCTCCACCGCGGAGAGATGGGGGATGAGGTGGTGCTGCTGGAAGATGATCCCCACCCGTTCCCTGCGAAAACGGGCCAGGCCGTCCTCCCCCAGGGTGGCGAGGTCAACGCCGCCGACCACCAGGGAGCCGCCGTCGGGCCTGTCCAGCCCCCCGAGGAGGTTCAAAAGGGTGCTCTTCCCCGAACCGGAGTGCCCCATGACTGCCAGCCACTCCCCGTCCCGGACCTGCAGATCGAGGGGCTTCAGGGCGCAGATCTCGCCATAGCTCCGGGTAACACCCCTGGTTTCAATTATGCATTCCGCCATCTCAACCGATCCTCCCCTTATCCATCCTGACCACCCGCCCTTCTCCGGCGCCGGGGATCTCCTGGTGGGTGGCTACCACCAGGGTAGTACCCCCGCTGACGAACTCCCTTACCAGAGCCATCACCCGCTCCCCCCAGGCATCGTCCAGATAGGCTAGGGGCTCGTCCAGGAGGAGGAGGCGGGCCGGCATGAGCAGCCCCCGGGCCAGGGAGAGGCGGCGCTTCTCCCCCCCGGAGAGGGCCGGCGGCAACAGGTCGAACAGCTCCTCAAGCCCGAAGGCCCGCAGCAGTCTCTCCC
>CALMOE010000254.1 GCA_937871715.1 uncultured Geobacter sp.
GCCTTGCAGTAGGGGTGGGGGAGTGGGCAATCAACCCCGTGCCGCGCAACATGATCGTCACCGCCATCAAGGAGGCCATGGCCATGCGCTGCGTGCCGGCCACCCTTACCGTGACCATCAGCATCCCCGGCGGGGAGGAGCTGGCGAAGAAGACCCTCAACGAGCGGCTCGGCATAGTCGGCGGCCTCTCCATCCTCGGCACCACCGGCATCGTCAAGCCGGTCTCCGCCTCGGCATGGACCGACACTATCGACTGCGCCATGGACGTGGCCATCGCCTGCGGCGCCAGGGAGATCGTCCTCTCTACCGGCAGAAGCAGCGAGCTGGTGGCGGAGAATTACTTCAGACACGAGGATATGTTCAAAGAGGAATCCTATGTGATGATGGGGGACCACGTGGGGCATGCCCTCCGCTCCGCCCGTGAGAGGGGGATCCCCAGGGTGATCCTGGCAGGGCAGTTCGCCAAGCTCCTCAAGATAGCCTGCGGCCACGAGCAGACCCACGTCTCCTCTTCCGAGCTGGACCTGCGGATGCTGGCAAAATGGTGTTCCCTCGCACCTCGAACCTCGCACCTCGAACCTCTCGCTCTGAAAGCCAACACCGCCCGCCAGGTGCTGGTTGACTCCGGCCACGACCGGGATCTCATGGAGCTGGTCTGCGGCAGGGCGAAGGAGTCGGCACAGGGGATGGCCCCCGGCCTGGAGGTGGGGGTTTTGCTGGCGGGGTATGGCGGGGAAATGCTATATTGCGATGAGTCTGCGGGGGGCGGTTGACAGCCTACTGTCGTTAGCGGTTAGGGCGGTTTGTATTTTAATGTCTTGCGGGAGGTGCGTATGTCTCAACAGAAGATCTATCTCGTCGGCGCCGGGATCACCGGCTGGGAGGGGTTCGGCCAGAAGGCCCTGGAGGTGATCGCCAAGTCCGAAGTGCTCATCGGCCACCAGCGCCACCTGGATATCTTCCCCGAATTCTCCGGGGAGAAGATGGTCCTGGAGGACCTCTCCATCATGCTGGAATACCTCCGCACCACCCAGAAACGCTGCGTCGTCCTCGGCTCCGGCGACCCCAACTTCTTCGGCGTTGCCCGATTCCTGATGCGCAACCTCCCCAAGGAGCGGATCGAGATCTTCCCCAACCTGACCAGCGTGCAGTACGCCTTCGCCCGTATCAAGGAGCCGTGGGACGACGCGGTCTTCGTCTCCGTCCATGGCCGCGGCCTGGGGCGGGCCATCGACCGGATCATCGCCGCTGAGAAGGTGGCGATCCTCACCGACAAGGTCAACACCCCGGCGGCAATCGCCAGGGAGCTGATCGCCCGCGGCGCCGAGGGGTACGACGCCTGGCTCTGCGAGGAGATGGGGATGTCCGGGGAGAAGTTCACCAGGACCGACGTCAAGGGGCTCCTGGAGCTCCCCGCCTCGGAGCTGAACATCCTCATCCTCATCAAGACCTGGGAGCCCCAGCTCGCCCACTACCCCCTGATCGGCATAGAGGACGACGAGTTCGCCACATCCAAGAAGCTGATCACCAAGCAGGAGGTGCGGGCCGTCACCCTGGCCAAGCTGCAGCTCCAGGACGATCTGACCATGTGGGACATCGGCGCCGGCAGCGGCTCAGTCTCCATCGAGGCCTCCAACCTCCTCCCCAACGGCCGGATCTTCGCCCTGGAGAGGAACAGCCAGTGCGTCTCCTTCCTCAAGGAGAACCTGAAGAAGTTCGTCGCCCGCAACGTCAAGCTGGTGGAGGCCTTCGCCCCCGAGGGGCTGGAAGATCTCCCCGATCCCGACCGGGTTTTCATCGGCGGCTCCGGCGGCATGCTGGAGGAGATCATTGACGGGGTTGACCGCCGGCTGAAGGTCGATGGCAGGATCGTGGTCAACGCCGTGACCCTGGATACCCTCACCAAGGCGGTGGAGCTCCTGGAGGGGCACGGCTACAGGGTGGAGGTGACCTGCGTCAACATCGCCAAGACCAAGCCCCTCTCCGAGTACAAGCTCTTCGAGGCCCAGAACCCGGTTTATATCATCGCCGCAACGAAAGAGTCCGAGTAGGGGGCGAAGCCGCCTTCACGCGGGGAGCGGCGTTGCTGCGTCGTCGCTCTCCTCGGCGTAGCTTGGCTCAAGCCTGCGTCTGCTCCTCCTTGCTGTCTTGCTCGCCGCGCGAAATCGGCTTCGCCACAAATGCGATTCATCAAAGGAAAATCTTAACTGATGCACAATACAGCCAGAATCTATGCCGTCGGGGTCGGCCCCGGCGACCCCGAACTGATCACCCGCAAGGGGGAGCGGA
>CALMOE010000255.1 GCA_937871715.1 uncultured Geobacter sp.
CCCCCCAGCCAGACATATCCGTCCACGATCAGCACCTCCACCGGCTCACCGATCAGTGCCACCAGCGCCACCAGCCCCGGGAGTTCCCGCCGGTAAAACTGCCCGGGCCGGTAGTTCGCCGGCGTAGGGATCCTGGTGACGATCTCGCTCTGGCCGACACTGTCGCCCCAGGAGCGAAACAGGACAGCGGCGGCGTTCGCTTCCAGACCGTGATATGCAACATCGAGGCAGGCCATCATGGGACAATTATCTCACGGTAATTCCGGAAAACATTACCTGAAAATCGGGCGGCTTCCCTGTTGACTCGTTTCGACCGACATTATAATGTGGACAGGATTTATGTTATGGAGCTCATGATGGCAGGGAACTGTTTAAGACGACCGGCGCAGGGAGACAGCGAACAGTGGGGAGCCTGTAGGATGGGGACGGACGGAGCGTCGACAGTTACCGCAGCCGCAGCGCCGGAGAGGGGGATCGATGGTTCGCGCCTGGTCGGCGCCGCCTGGGTGGCAGCATCGGCAACCGGCTTCGGCGCGCTGGGGGTACTTGGCAAGGTGGCCTTTGCATCTGGAGCATCCACTGCAGCCGTGCTCTTCCTCCGCTTCCTCATTGCCGGTGCACTCATGTCCCTCGTCATGGGGGGGGCGCGCCTCCCCTGGCCCAGGGGGCGCGACCTGGTGATCCTCGTCGCCATGGGGGGGATAGGCTATGTCGGCCAGGCGTTCTGCTACTTCTCCGCCCTCCGCCACGCCTCCGCCGGGCTGACTGCGCTTCTCCTCTACCTCTATCCGGCGTTCGTCACCCTTGCCGCTGCCGCTCTCGGCAGGCAGAGGCTCACCCCGCTAAAGGCCGGGGCGGTGGCCGCCGCCATGGCGGGAATCATGCTAACCGTCAGCGACGGCCTCTCCGGAACTCCGGCGGGGATCGCCTTCGGCGCGGGCGCGGCGGTGATCTACACCGGATACATCCTGGTCGGCGAGCAGGTTTCACGCCGCACCGGCGTTATCCCCGCCGCCACGGTCATCATGCTGGCGGCTGCAGCGGTCTTCGGCGCGGCGCTGCTCCTTGAAGGGGGAAACTGGCCGGAAAGCCCGGTAGGCTGGGGGGCTGTGGCGGGGATCGCCATCCTGGCCACTGTCGTACCCATGGTCGGATTCTTCGCCGGGATGCAGCGCCTCGGCGCCACTGACGCCGCCACCCTCTCGACCCTCGAACCGGTGGTGACCCTGCTCCTGGCGGCAATTTTTCTCGGTGAGACTCTCGGCAAGGTCGAGCTTGCCGGGGCATCCCTGGTCCTGGGAGCGGTGGTTGCCCTGGCAAGGAGCGGCAGCAGGGATTGACCCCGGAGCATGCCTGACCCTGCCGACGGCAGCAACCTCATCCCCCCTTGGCCTCACGGAAGCGCTTCAACCTGAATGACGCCTCCCTCTCCCGCTCCCCCAGGAACTGGGCGATGGCACGCAGCTGGCGGGTCAGCTCCGGCATGACCCGCTCCTCCAGCACCCTGATCCGCCGGGTGACACGCACCACCTCTGCTGCCAGGCGCCTCAGCTTGCTCTCGAAGGCGGCGATCTCCAGCATGGCGGCCAGCACCTCCTCGAAATGGAGCAGGGCCGCCTCCAGGCTGGGGGTGGTCCCACGCTCGTCGTACCCCCGCTCCCACGGCTGGCGCAGCGGGGAGTGACGCAGGCTCACCTCCCGGTAGCGCAACCCCATGACGCTCTCCTCCTTCAGCTCCACCCCCAGGTCCCGCGGGGCAACCGCCGCGATTGACTCCACGAAATCCCCCCCCTCGATGCCGCAGCTGATTGCCAGCTCCCTGATTGCCCCTGCGTAGGTGGCCTGCACCGCCCCCCGGGAGGCGATGAACGGGGCTGTGGTTGCCAGAAGCTCGCGGATCAGTGCCTGGCGCCGCGCCTTGAGGATGCCGGTGCTGCTCTGTACCGACAGTGACTTCTCCTTGAGGAGGAGCAGGTTGGTCCGCGTCGGATGGATCATCTTCCCCCCCTTTCACTCTCCCAGGCCGAAGCGCTTCAGGAGGGCCAGCCCCGCATCCAGGCTCTGCACGACGGAGCGCCGCTCCCCCTCCTGGTGCACCAGACCCCTCTCGAAGGCCTCGGCGAACTCCAGCATCTGCCGGTCCTGCCCGGTCATGCCGTCCCGGCCGACAATTGCCTCCAGGCGACGCAGCTCCCGACCCCTGGCGTAGTGGCGGTAAAGGAGGTTGGCAACCCGGCGGTGGTCCCCCCTGGTCCTCCCCTCGCCGATCCCCTGCTGCATCAGGCGGGAGAGGCTTGGGAGCACGTCCACCGGCGGGAAGATCCCCTTCTGGTGCAACTCCCGGGAGAGGACAATCTGCCCCTCGGTGATGTAGCCGGTAAGGTCCGGGATCGGGTGGGTGATGTCGTCCTCGGGCATGGTGACCACCGGCAGCATGGTCACCGAGCCGGACATCCCCTTGATCCGGCCGGCACGCTCGAAGAGGGATGCCAGGTCCGAGTAGAGGTAGCCCGGGTAGCCGCGGCGGCCGGGGAGCTCCTCCCTGGCGGTGGAGACCTCCCTCAGGGCGTCGCAGTAGTTGGTCATGTCGGTGATCAGCACCAGTACGTCCATCCCCCGGTCGAAGGCGAGGTACTCGGCCACCGCCAGGCCGAAGCGGGGGGCCAGGAGCCGCTCGATGACCGGCTCTCCGGCCCGGTTGATGAAGGCGGTGAAGCCGCCGCGCATCCCGGAGAGGAGCTCCATGTAGAAGGAGTGCTCGTGGTGGGTCAGCCCCAGGGCGACGAAGACCACCACGAATTCGCCGCCGGTCGCCAGGCGGGCGTTTTGCAGGATGGCGGCTGCCATCTCCTTGGCCGGCAGGCCTGCGCAGGAGAAGATGGGGAGCTTCTGCCCCCTCACCAGGGTGTTGAGGAGGTCGATGGTAGTGAAGCCGGTCTCGATGCAATCCTGCGGCCGTGCCCTGGCAACAGGGTTGATGGGGGAACCGGAGATGGGGCCCCACCGCTCCGGGACGAAGGGGGGCTCGTTGTCGATCGGGAGGAAGGAGCCGTTAAATACCCGGCCGATCACCGCCGGAGAGAGAGGGGCGCGCTTGACGGAGTCGCTCAGGGTTACGGCGACCCCGGTGTCCAGCCCCCGGGTCTCGCCGAAGAGCTGCACCAGCACGCTCTCCCCGTCGATCTTGATCACCTCCCCCTCCAGGATCTCCCTCTCTGGGGAGGCGATGCGCACGATCTCGCCGAAGCGGACCTGGCGGATGGCGTCGAGGAAGATGAGGGGGCCGCGGATGGTGGCGACCGTGCGGTAGACGTGATCACTGAGGCGCATGGCTTCCCCCCGCCAGCAGGGCCTCTGCCAGGGTCCCACCCCCGGCCAGGCAGGCCTTGATCCGCTCATGCTCGGCCAGGATCCCCTCCAGCAGGAGGAGGGAGCTCTCAGGCGGGGAGAAGGCATCCTCCTCGCTGTAGGCGTTCTGGCAGAGGAACTCCAGGCGGATCCTGCCGGCGCTGTGCAGCACCAGGCGGTCCTCTTCCTGCATCCCCTCCAGGCCGACGATCTCCGCCACCTCCCTGAGCGCCTCCTCCCGCTGGAGGAGTTCGCGGCAGCGCCGCCTGGCAACGGGCCACCCCTCCCTCACCCGGGCGGCGAAATGCTTCACCATGGTCGTCTCGTAGAGGGAGTAGCTCTGGAACCAGTTGATGGCCGGGAAGTGGCGGCGGTGGGCCAGGGAGGTGTCCAGCATGAGGAAGGCGCCGGCGGTGCGCAGGCATGCCTGGGTGACCGGTTCGGTGAAGTCCCCTCCAGGCGGGGAGACGGAGAGGATCATGGAGAGGGAGCCGACAATGCCGTCGTCGGACTCCACCACCCCGGCCCGCTCCATGAAGCCGGCCATGCGCGAGGCCAGGTAGGTGGGGTACCCCTCCTCCCCGGGCATCTCCTCCAGGGAGGAGGAGATCTCCCGCAGGGCTTCGGCCCAGCGTGAGATGCTGTCCGCCAGGAGGAGCACGTGATATCCCTGGTCGCGGAAGTACTCGGCCATGGTGACCGCCGTGTAGATCGATGCCTCCCGGGCCGCCACCGGCATGTTGGAGGTGTTCGCCACGACTATGGTCCGCTCCATCAGCCTGCGGCCGCTCCACGGGTCGGAGAGGGAGGAGAACTCCTCCAGGAGCTCGGCCATCTCGTTGCCACGCTCGCCGCACCCCACGTAGACCACCAGGTCGACATCGGCGAACTTGGCGATCGCCTGCTCCAGGATGGTCTTGCCGGTGCCGAACCCCCCGGGGATGATGGCCGTCCCACCCCTGGCGAGGGGGTAGAGGAGGTCCACCACCCGCTGGCCGGTCACCAGGGGGGCGGTTGTCGGCAGCCGCCCCCCTGGTGACCGGCCAGCGGGTGGTGG
>CALMOE010000256.1 GCA_937871715.1 uncultured Geobacter sp.
ATAATGGAATATGGGCAAGGATACCCTTCAAGCCGCAGATAAGTACGAGGTGTTAACATGCATAAAAAGAGAGTTTCCAGGTCAATCCGCCTGCTCCTTTTGGCGTCGCTTTTGTCCATCCCCGCCATCTCCCTGGCCGACCCGGGGGGAAAGTACTGCATTACCCCGCCGTTCATCTCCGCCGGGGTGAAACCGAACATGCTGCTGCTGATCGACAATTCAGCCAGTATGTACGATCTGAATTACACCGACCAGTCAACCAAATATTTCTGTGCCAACAACCCGACTACTTCCTGCACGACGGAAAATTCCGTCTGTTCCGGGGCTGCCACCTGCATGATCTCTGCTACGAGCACCTCCACCTCCACGACTTCCCCGATCGCCTGCACGGCAAACAGCAACTGCGCAGCCGCCACGGGCACCTGCCCCTCTGGAGCCACCTGCACCTGGGTTGCCGGTGACACCTGTAACACAGCGCGGGGACAATGCAAAAAATCGACGGGCACGGTGACCATAACTACCACTACGCCGAAAGCCTGCACGACCGACTCGGACTGCACGGCCAGTGGCGACAGCTGCAACAACCGCTGTAAAGCCTCCACAACCCCCTGCCTGGACAGCACCTACAGCAATGCCGGAGACTACCCAGGCTATTTCAAGCAGACCGGAACTTACTGTTACAGCAGCAAGAGCAATAAGACCACCTGTGCTTACAGCGGATCCTACGATGAGTTTGACGGCAATGCGGTCATGCCTGCATCCTGTACCTACGGCGGCTCCGCCTCCACCACCCCCTATGTCTGTGTCAACACAACAACGGATGCGTTGAGCGGTAAGGAGTACGTTAACCAGTTCGTTTCGACCGGCAAGTTTCTCAACTGGCTCTCCATGTCCAAGTTCGACATTGAGAAGGGGATTTTGACAGGCGGCAAGTACCGGACCGACATGGGGGGCGACATAATCGGCGAGTCTCGAGGTTGTCAGGGGCGCAAGTTTGTCAAGACCCTGCCTGCCCTGCCCGGGATCAGTTTCGGCATAAGGGGGGGGAGCGCGGCCCTCAACAATACCAGCCAGGCCACACAGTACGGCCAGACCTTTATCGAGATCTACAAGGGTACCTACAACTCCTCGGATTGCCAGGCTGCGCTTAACGACTGGATGAATGTTTCAAGTGCGAACATGGGGCCGCTCCAGGTGGATACGAAAAACTGCATCGGCGGGACGGGCAGCATTTCCGACAAGCTTGCCGCCGCAAACCAGACTATCCATGACTGTTACTGGTACTTCAACGGTCACGGCCTGACCAACCTGCAGCCGATCAAGAACGTCTGCGCGAAAGTATATCAGACCACCCCTGCGGGAGACATTACTGATCCCAATGATCCGGCAGCAATCTGTTCCAACTCACTTAGCCACTCGGCTTCACTGGAGGACGGCAACACCAACGGCTTTCTTGGCTCCTGCTTCACTGCCGGAGTTTGGGACGATGCTTGTGCACTTAGGGAGAACAAGGACTTCTGCCAGGCGATGGGAGGGGGGGGCTCGGTGGCCGACCCCTCCTCGGAACTAACTGCCAGTACCTCTTCTACGGTGCAGAACGTCCCCGGGTTCGTTATGGAGCTGGGACTGGGGAGCATGGAGATGCTCAACGACTACACGCGACTCTCTCCGGTGCCGGCCAATGCCACCAAGGGTTTTGCCCTGGCAGTATACGATCCGTGGAACTTCAATCCCTGGCCGCCGACCGGCCTGATCCAGAAGTACAATAAAGACATTCGCTTCGGTGTCATGACCTTCGCCAACAACGGAGCCGGGTCCGAATGCAACCAGAGCGGAAACTGTTCGGCAACCTCCACCAATCCGGGAGCTAGCTGTACTAGCGATGCCAACTGTACCGGAGGTGGGCGCTGCATTTTCCCCATACCCTGCTCAAAGACCTGTTCCAACCTCTTGACCAGGCAGTGCAACAACTCCGACGACTGTACCTACACCAATCCCTCAACAGGGGCAGTCAGTACCGGTACCTGCTCTTCCCTGGCAAAAGCGGACGGAGGCGTTATGGTTGCCTACGTCGGTGCCGGCTTCTGTTCGTCCACCACTACCACGGCCTGCAAGATCGACACAGACTGCCCTGTGAACGAGTACTGCAAACCGTCGATAGGTGACCATAACTCGGGACTATTGCGGAATATCGATGACATCCAGGCCACCTCCTGGACCCCATTTGCCGAGGCTTATTACAATGCCATGGGATACCTTGCCAGGATAAACGATTACTCCGCAACCCCATCTACTAGCAGGAGCGATGCAGGTTTCAGTTCCCTTCCTTCACCGAATACGTCAGCCAGCTATGTTACCAACAAGAATCCCTCCCAGTTCCGTTGCCAGTCCAACAATGTCCTGTTGATTACCGACGGGATGTCGACCGCCGACAAGAGCACCGCTTCCGAGAGTTTAGCCAGTCTCTATGCCCCCAAGGCTTCCTATGTTAGCGGAGGATTGACCTATACGCCGACGACCGCAGGATTCAATTCGGCCAACAACTACGGCTTTGACTCGACGAACAGCTGCCCGCGCTACTCGGGCAGCCGCAGCATCAGCACACTCTCTTGGGTTGCCAACCACCGGAACATCAAGAGCCTCTCCACATCTGTGTTGAGCGATATCCTGCCGGCGACTTCGAGTGAGTACATCATTACCTATGTGGTCTATTCCGGACCTGCGAGCAGCACCCAGCCAGGGATGTGCAACCCCAGTGACCTCATGGCCAGCACTGCGGCCAATGGCGGCACCTCTCTTTTGGCGGCTTCCAATCCGACCGAACTCAACAAGATGATTGACTCGGCTCTCTCCGAAACGGCGGCCAAGGCGGCATCAGGTACGGCGGCGTCGATCCTTTCCAACAGCGAGGGGAGCGGCGCCAACATCCTCCAGGCGGTGTTCTACCCGACGAAGATTTTTACAAGTAGTACTGGCAGCACGTCGGTCAAATGGATAGGCGAACTGCAGAACCTCTGGTATTTTGTCGATCCATATATTCAGAACAGCACCATTCGGGAAGACACTACCAGGGACTTGAAGCTCAACTTGGTCGACGACAATGTTGTCAGGTTCACTTTCGTCAGTTCGCAGGACAAGACCATGGTACAGCGCTACTCCGACAGCAACGGGGACGGTGCTGTCAGCGACAGTGACAAGGTGGGCGTACTGATTGATCCCGATTATATCAAAAGCATCTGGCGTGCGGGGATGATACTCTGGGACAGGAGCGATTCGGGATTAACGGCCAGAACCATCTATACCGGCTATAACTCAATTAATGGAGCTACTCCGACACAATTTGTTTCATCTTTGGCAACCTCGCCTGACATGCGGAACATGCTCAACATATTGCCAGCTGCTACCGATACACAACGCCAAACGATTGCGGACAAGCTGATCAAATACGTGCGGGGTACTGACCAGCCAAGCGACAGCTCGGTGGGAGTCTGCCTTAACAGTGACTGTATCTATCGTCCTCGCAAGGTTACCATTGATATCTGTTCAAACGATCATCAAAGGCGCTGCACGACTGATGCTGACTGCGACTCAGGGGGCAGTTGTACCTACAAGGCAAGCGAATGGAAACTGGGCGATATCATTTCTTCTACTCCGCGGGTGCAATCTACGATCAGGCTGAACACCTACAACCTCCCGCCTCCGGGTGGTTACAATGACAAGTCGTATGAGGTCTTTATCAATTCAGCCGGTTACAAGGGGCGGGGCATGGTCTATGCGGGTGCCAACGACGGTATGTTGCACGCATTCAATCTGGGCGTTCTGTCCGTAAAGTCATCCGGTACGGAGAAGGCCAGTCTGAGCGGTTCGAATCTCGGCAAGGAGGAGTGGGCATTTATCCCGAAAAACTCACTACCCTATCTCAAGTATATGACTGACTCCTACTACAACCACATTTACTTCAACGACGGCCGGACCGTGCTGCTGGATGCAAGTATTGGCATAGGCACAGGCTGTACAGAGACGACGGATTACTGGAAGTGTGAAAAAGACACGGTTTCGGGGAGCAACTGGCGGACCGTGGTGATCAGCGGCATGGGGCTCGGGGGCGCATCCAGGGACATGACCGATAGTTGCACGGAAGATGATAGCGGAACGTGTGTCAAAACCCCGGTGAGCGGCAACGGCTTCTCCTCATATTTCGCCCTTGACGTGACTGATCCTACAAAGCCAAAGTTCCTCTGGGAGTTCAGCAATCCAAACCTCGGTTACTCCACAAGCGGACCGGCCATCGTCAGGGTGGGTGACAAGGGGAAAAACGGTCGCTGGTTCGCCGTGTTCGGCAATGGACCCTTCGGACCCATTGACAGCGGCAGCCACCAGTTCAAGGGGGAGTCGAGAGAGAATCTTCGCTATTTTGTGGTCGACCTGTCAACGGGGCAGTTAATGGCGACAATTAACGACAGCGATACACTCGGCCTTGGCAACGCCTTCTCCGGTGCGCTCCTGGGCGCCTCCATCGATGCTGATCGGCGTGATACGGCAACCAGCGGCAATTACCAGGATGACGCAATCTATTCAGGCTATGTCAAGTTCGGAGCTGATGGCAAGTGGACTGATGGTGGTGTGATCAGAATCATGACGAAGGAGAGCATGGATCCTACGACCTGGGTAGCCAGCAAGGTGATTGACGGCATCGGACCGGTAACGACCTCCATTGCCAGGACTCAGGATACGCGATCCCTGAACAGGAACCTCTGGTTGTATTTTGGTACAGGTCGCTATTTTTATCGTGACGCGACCACGCTTGATGATTACAACAACCAGCGTGCTCTTTTTGGCATAAAGGAGCCCTGCTACAATACGAACAGCAAGCCCGGAAACTTCCTTGATGGGAGCTGTACCGCCATGATCAGTGGCGCACTGCAGGATCAGACAAGCTCAATTGGGGATATTGGAGGGGCTCCAGGTTGGAAGATCAACCTGGATAGTGCAACTACGGATATGGGCGCGGAACGTGTTATTACCGACACAGTTGCCCTCACAAATGGCGTGGTCTACTTCACCTCCTTTAAGCCGACAATGGATATCTGCGGATATGGCGGCAACTCCTTCCTTTGGGGGATCAAGTATGATACCGGCGGCCAGGCTGCGGCAAATGCGCTGCAGGGGAAGGCACTGATTCAGCTCTCAACGGGTGAATTCAGGGAGGTGGATCTATCAACTGCCTTTACCGATAAGGGGGGGAGGCGCATGCAGACGCCGATGACCGGCAAGCCCCCTCATGATGCCCCGCCGATCATCAGCAACAGCCAGAACAGGCCGGTGAAGAAGATACTGCATATTCAGGAGCGTTGATATGGGAGAGCGTGGTTTTTCCCTGGTGGAGATGCTGACGGTCCTGGCAATCATGGGGATCCTGCTGGCCATTGCCGTTTACAACTGGCAGGTTTTAAAGATGAAGTCCGACGTGGAAAGCCAGATTAAGCAGATCCATGCCGATCTCATGGAACTCCGCCTGCAGGCGCTTTACAGCAAGACACCCCGCAGCGTGATAATCAGCGGCACGCAGTACAAGGTGTATGCTACGGATGACACTTCCGGAGCTCCTCGGGAGACAAAAAATCTCAAGTATCCGATAGTGTGGAACAGCAGTGGCGCCTTGACATTCGATGCTCAAGGCCTGACAAACGGTACGGAAAGGACCCTCTGTGTTCTGCCCACCAATGATCCGACCGTAGTCAATGCCGCGGATGTTGACAGCATTGTGGTTTCCCAGGCAAGGCTCAATCTGGGCAAGCGGAGGGGAGGGGACTGCAAAAGTGCCAACATCGATCAAAAATAACAGGGGTTTTACCCTTACCGAGTTGATGGTTGCCATAGTCATCATCCTGGTGGGGCTGCTCGGACTATTGCAGGCGATCAACCTCACAACCGACGTAAATCTGAAGAATCACCTCCGTGACGAGGCGGTCTATGTGGGGGAGAAGTATGTGAACGAGATAAAGGGGCGAGGATTCGATGCAATAGCTCCCGTCCCTCCGGCATCCTCAGTCACTTTCCCGGTGATGTCCACTGCCAGCAGGATACGCGGCAGGTGGAACAAACTGAAAATTGAGACAAGTACATCCGTGCTGTCGAGGGATGAACTCAATAAGCCGACGACGCTGCAGCTTATGGTCGTGGTTAAATGGACTTACAAGGGTGTGGGCTACGAGAACAGGGTTTCGGTCCCTGTCTCCGCCATGCCCCTGTAGCTTATCCATCTCGTAGAGGTTCGAAACTTATGTATTGTCGCGATGAACGGGGTTATACCCTGCCGGAATTGGTGGTTGTCATGGGGATTTTCCTGGTGATCATGTTGATCACCTCGAAATCCTTCGAAAGGATAGTCCTCCAGTCCTCCCAGCAGCAGAAATCCATCGAGACCCAGATAGAAGGGGTCGTCGGTCTGGAGGTGCTGCGTGCCGACCTGGAAAATGCCGGATTCGGGTTGCCATGGGAATTTGCCGCTACAACCCCGGCGGTTTCATACCAGGAGGCTATCGGTGATTCGACGATTCCCGCTTCTTTTTGGCCTGTGGGAACGGATTCGAGAACGTTCAACGACTCCCCGAGTAACGCCCCGCGCGCTATTTTGAGCGGCAATACGACATTCAACAAGGACGACAGCAATCTCGGCTCCCAGTATCTTGTCATTAAGTCCACACTGGCAGTGGCCAATGATACTTCAAGGAAATGGACAACTATTGCTTATGACAAGGACGGAGTGCGGACGCGAAAGGTTTGGGGTTCTACGGACAGGGATTTCGCCTCTGCTGACAGGGTTGTCATGGTAAAGAATAATCTTATGGCAACCCCTACTTCAAGGCAGTTGGTGGCCAAATCAAGCACGGTCTTCTCCGGGCAGTTCTCCCAATATTCCTCCCCCCCCTCTGCGCAGAACGGGGACACTTATGAAATTTACGGAGTCAACCCTACTAATGATCTGCGCTTTCCATTTAACCGTGCCGACTATTACGTGACGCGTCCGAGCACTGAAATGCCGCTCAGTTGCGCCCCAAATACGGGGATACTGTACAAGTCAACGGTTATTCAAGGGACGGGGGCCTCTGCGGGGGGTCTCACGCTTGGCATGCCGTTGCTCGACTGTGTTGCGGATATGCAGGTTGTGTATGGTCTCGATACCGATGGCAGCGGCAGGGTAAATCTGCACATGAATGCTCCTGCATCGACTGCTTCGCCTACGGCAGCGGATATACGCAGCCAGTTACGGGAAGTAAGGGTCTATATCTTAGCCCAGGAGGGGAAGCGAGACCGTTTTTACACGTACCCTGCGGAGACCGTTATGGTTGGAGAAAGCTTCGGCGGCACGGTGCTGGGGAGGGTCTTCAGTCTTAAGGATCGGATTGGTCCCGATTACAAAAATTTCAGATGGAAGCTCTATACGATAGTTGTCAGGCCTAAGAACCTGATTCAATAGAATGGTGGTGATTGTATGCGAATGCTGCGAAACGAGGATGGCATAGCGCTGATAACCGCGCTCATGTTTACGCTGATCTGTCTGGGCATGATCATGACCCTTCTTTATTATGTACTTGCCGGGACGAGGATGTCGTCTGCTCAGAAGCGCTACAGAAACTCTCTGGAGGCTTCATACGGCGGGACAGAGTTTATAACCAGGACAGTTATTCCAAGGCTCTTTAATAATTACACGGCTGGGAAGGCGACCCTGCTGACTGATTTCGGAGATTCTGCTACCCTGGGGCTTGCTTTCCCCTCCGGGACACTCAAGACCAAGCTGGAAATGCCTACGTCCCAGTGGCCAGGAAGCGTTTCCAAAACATTCGATCCCAAAGATGCGCCAGACCTGACATTCACTCTTAAAGGGCAGAGCATCGCGACTGATTTTAAGGTTTACACGAAGGTAGTCGATACTGTCACAGGTGTCGGCTTGATAGATGCCAGCGGCATCGACTATCTTGATGCAGGACTGGGGGTCGCGGGGACGAGCAGCAGCACGCAGACCCCCCGCACGCCGAATATATATTCCTTGGAGATACAGGGCGAGGCGGTAAAAAATCCAAAGGAGAAGGGGGCTTTGTCGGTGCTTTATGCATATTGAAAATGTTTGACTTTGATAGCTATAACAACTATAAACATATAAAAAATATCGGGCTCTACACGACAATACTCAACCATCCGCGAGGGTGGGGCGGAAAGCCTACAGGGTCTCACGCAGACAGCCGGGTTGCCGAAATATCCCTAGGAGATATCGGCCCCGGCTTTTTTGTTTGCTGAATTCAGCTAAAAGTCAATATCGATAGCAGACTATGACTCTCTTTTTACGACACTTCATAAAATTATACATAATTATATAAAATTACTTGACAATGATCGCAACTGGTGTAAATTCCGGGCATTGATGAAAAATCCCTGATTTATTGGATCATGCCGAGATGAAAGAGAAGAATAATCTCAGGAAGCTTCGTGAAGCCAAGCTGATGAGCAAGGCCGAATTGGCTCGACTTGCCGGTGTTTCTGCTGTTACCATCGACAGGATAGAGCGTGGTGAGCATTGTCGGGTAGAGACAAAAAGAAAAATCATTCTCGCTCTGGGTTACGCACTGACCGACAAGGACAAGGTGTTTCAGGACTAAGAGGGCAAGGATCAAATCATGTTATTTGCAAAAAAGAAGGATTTGATAGGGGTTGATGTGGGATCGACCTCGGTAAAGCTGGTCCAGTTAAGGGCGATCAAGGGTGGATACGAACTTGAAAGCATTGGGCTGGCTCCTCTACCCCCGGAGGCGATTGTCGATAACTCGCTCATGAACACAACTGCGATTGTCGAAGCCATATCGAGCTTGATTGATGGGCTAGCCCAGAGGAAGGTCAGGGATGTGGCCAGTTCTGTTTCGGGCAATTCGGTCATTATCCGCAAGATAGTCATGACCGCATCCACTCCGGAGGAGGTTGAGGCTGAGATACAGTGGGAGGCTGAGCAGTATATTCCCTTTGACATAAATGATGTCAATATGGATTTCCAGGCCCTTGGCAACGACGAAAATGACCCTTCCAAAATGCAAGTTCTTCTTGTTGCCAGCAAGAAGGATATTGTCAACGATTACCAAGCGATCTTTTCAGAGGCTGGGGTAAAACTTGTCCTGCTGGATGTTGACGCCTTTGCAGCGCAGAATGCATTCGAGATGAATTATGATATTGATCCCGATGAAGTGTACGCACTGATAAATATCGGATCCAGCATGATGAACCTCAATGTTATGAAAGATGGTATATCCCTGTTCATTCGTGATGTCCAGTTGGGGGGAGCCCTGTACACTGAGGATCTTCAGAAAAAACTAGGTATAAGTTTTGATGAGGCGGAGCGAGTCAAGATGACCATCACTGAATCCTCCTCAGATGAACTGCTCGAGTCCATGAACAGGATAAATAATACAATAGCCTATGAAATAAGAAGATCCCTGGATTTTTATAACTCCAACGCCCTCGAGGGGAAGATAGGCCGGGTATACCTTAGCGGTGGCGTCGCAAGATCGATTAACCTAGCCAATGCAATTTCCGAAATCCTCTCCCTCCCTGTGGAGATCATAAATCCCCTGGCAAAAATTAGATTTAATGACAAGCTGTTTGATCCGAAATTTCTTAATGAAGTTGCACCAGTCATGACTGTTGCGGTGGGGCTTGCTGGAAGGAGGCTCGGGGATAAATGATAAAAATCAACTTATTGCCATACCGCACGTCGAAGAAAAAGGAGACAGCTACGCAGCAGATTGTCCTGCTGGTCATTATAGTCTTGGTTGCACTGGTGGTCGTTGGGGTGGTGTATGCTGTGACGATCGGAAAGATCAACGCCACAAAGAGCGAGATTTCAAGCCAGGAAAATGAACTGCAGGCACTGAAGAAAAAGATTGGTGAAATTGACAATCTGAAGAAGCTCCAGGCTGAGGTGCAGAAAAAACTCGATATACTTGGACAGCTTCGCAAGGATAAGACCGGACCGGCAATTAGGCTTGCAAGGTTGAGCGACAGCGTTACGGAGAGGATGTGGCTGACCAGATATGTCGAGACAGGGACAACGGTGTCTATTTCCGGTCTGGCCTACAATGAAGATCTGATCGCGGACTTCATGCGCAAGATTCAGTCTTCGCCCGAGTTCATTAATGTCGAGCTGCAGGTATCCGAACAGCAAGAGATAAGTGGGCTGAAGTTGAAAAAGTTTGACATCAGTTGTGCGCTTAATGTTGCCAAGAAGGAAGAACCGGCAAAAGATGCTGCAAAGGGTGCGCAAGCCTCTAAGGAAGAAATCAAAAAATAGCGGGCGTTTGCCGGAATTTATGAGGGTCTGATATGCATCCGCAAATGGAAAAACTGATAAATCTGCCAATGAAGCAGAAACTGTCTGCAGTGGCCTTGATTCTAATCATCATCGGTGCTGGCTTCTATTTCGGCTTGGAGAAGTCCAAGTTGGACGAGCTTAAGGGACTGCAGGCAAAGCTGGAAAAGGTTCAGTCCGATGTTGCCGAAACTCGCAGGCTGGCAAATAATTTGCCGAAATTCAAGGCAGAGTATGAAGGGCTCAAGAGAGATCTGGATAATGCACTTACTGAGCTTCCCAACTCTAAGGAGATACCTACTCTGTTGACAAGCATCACTAGTGCCGGGAAAGCTGCCGGCCTGGATTTTCTACTCTTCAGGCCGAAAGCTGAGGTCCCAAGGGAGTTCTACGCAGAAGTTCCTGTGGATATAACGGTTTATGGGCCTTTTTTTGGAGTTGCCAATTTCTTCGTCGCAGTGAGCAATCTTCCCAGGATTGTCAATATTGGCAATGTATCATTTGCTGATATAAAAAATGACAAGGGGCGTAATCTGGTCAAGGTCAACTGCCAGGCAACAACCTTCCGATTCCTGGACAAGAAGGAGATCAAGGATTCCAAGGATGCTAAAAAGAAGAGCTAACAGATACGGATTATCCCGTGTAGGAGCTATCGGATTTGCGTTACTGGCTGCAACCTTCAGCGGTTGCAAGGAAAAACCTGCGCCTGTCCCGCAAAAGGAAGTATTGCCGATGCCGAAAAAGGCAGTGCAACAGAGGATAACGTCAGCCGGCAAGGCAACTGTTCCGCCTGGGCCTGGAGGAAAGGCTGCTCCAGTGGCAGCAGTTGCTCCTGCAGCGGCTAAAGTTGCTGTTCAGAAGCAGGTTTCGACTGCAAAGCCTGCCTTACTGCCTGGGGGGATAAGCCTCGACTTTGCCAACAGGCGAGACCCCTTCAGGCCGTTTGTTCAAGCGCCCCCTCAACAGGCGACTGCGCGGAGTGCCAAGCATGTTAAGGATGCTCTGCCAATTCAGAGCTTTGATGCTGAAAAGTTCAGGGTAAGCGGCATAATCACCGGTGTGAAAGAAAACAGCGCCCTGGTTATCGCCCCCAACGGCAAAGGCTATGTTGTCAGGGAAGGTATGCTGATAGGAAGTAATGACGGTCGAGTCAAGAGAATTACCAACTCGACTGTTGAGGTGGAGGAGAGTTTCAGGGACGATAACGGCAGGATGAAGAAACGCCTGGTAATACTAGCGCTAATTCGGAAAAAGTAGGAGCTATCGATGAGAAAATGCCAACCGGGAACGATGCTGCGGCTGATTATGATCGCATCCTTCACAACAATGCTTGGGTGTGCTCAACAGATGAAGTCCGTACAGGTGCAAGATCCCCAGATTCCCGTGAATGGGGAGATACGGGGTATATCTGTATCCGATGATGCCTCCAGAATCGATATCAATTCTGATAGTCCGATCGTCTATACGTTCTACCTGCAGGAGTCTCCGCCAGGTGTTGTCATCGATCTTGCCCAGGTATCCCCAGGCAGCATCCAACTGCCAATTGAGATCAACAAGGGGAGCGTGAAACGTATCGAGGCCTCAAAGCATGAGTTCGGCAGCGGAATCCTAAGTCGCATAGTAGTGTCGTTAAACGATAAGGTTGATGTGAATGCCAACTTAGACCCAGTGGACAATCGCCATCTGGCTATTAACCTGGTAGGCGCCGCTCCGGCGCGTCCTGGAGAGGCAAAGGAAGATGCAAAGGTTGCTCAGGTAAAAGCCGAGAGTGATGGTGCTGCCAAGGATCAGCCCACTGCACAGCCTCAACAGCAGCAGCAAAACCAACAAACGGCCGTTGCCGAGGCAACTGGAAATCTACTTGTTGCTGTAAAACAGCCGGATGAGCAGAAAGCAGTTGCAGCTTCGACAGCCTTGCCGGTTGCCGAGGATGCAGCTACTAAGAAAATGGTGGATAATGGCGGCGCAGCCGATAAGAAAGTAGTCAGCAATGGGATTAGGGCTCTTAAGGAAATCAAACTTTCTTCAGAGGGGATCAACTTGATTCTAAGCGGGGAGGTCGATGCATTCAAAGCTTTCAAGCTGACCAACCCGGAGAGAGTGGTAATCGATATCGCCAAGACAAAAAATGAGGTTGCCGTCAAGTCAGTTGAAATTAACGCATTCAATGTGAGTAGGGCCAGAATTGGCGGTTCTCCAGAAAAACTGAGAATCGTACTTGATGCAACCGGAGGATCGATACCGCCTTATGCATTAACCAAGGTAGAGAAGGGGATGTTGATTTCATTCGGAGATGCAGCTCGCGCTGTCTTGGCCGCCAAAGCCGCAGATAAAAGTGCATCAACCGTGACAGAGAATGTTCAAGCTTCTGAGGCCAAGGCTTTAGAGGGTGGGGCAGCAGTTGCTGTCGCAAAATCTGCACCTGAAAAGTCTCAGGCCGAAGTTGAAGCGGCTTCAGGCATGGGGCGCAAGGATAGGGGCACAGCGAAGGACGGAATAGTCGATTTCATCGAATTCAAGCAGTCTGAGGGTGTATCTTCGATCATCGTTACGGCTACCGGTGCCTGTGCTGTCTCAGAGCCGGTTAAAACTGCCAAGGGAGCTTATGTTTCTCTCAAAGGGTGCAAGCTGCCTGCTAACCTTCAGCGTCACCTGGACACCAGAGGCTTTACCAGTGTCATTAGCGAGATACTTCCCTATCCGGTAAAGACAAAGGGGGTTCCGGAGGTGCGCATCGCCGTAAAATTGCGCCAGGTGGTGAAAAATCAGGTAAAACGTGATAACGGCGGGTTTTCCTGGGAATTTCGTGAACCGATAAAGCCAGTGAAGATGTCAAGATCTGTCAAGACTCCCAAGCAGGAGTCGGTTGTTGAAAAAACGGCAGCTGTTCCTGCAGCAAATGAATATATGGAAAAGGAGATTGTCGAGGCCAAGGAGACTGGTCAAAAGAGTCGATTAGACAAGGGAGCTGAGGAAGTTATTGCCGCTGACAAGCTGGACCAACAATCCGTCAGACCAGTTAAACAGTATACGGGACGTAAGGTGAGCCTCGAGTTTTCCGATGCTGACATAAGAAAAATATTCCAGCTGATTGCCGAGGTAAGCAATCAGAATTTTCTTGTATCCGACGATGTCTCCGGCACCATCAGCCTGAAGCTCGTCAATGTACCCTGGGATCAGGCTCTAGACGTCATTCTGGAGAACAAGGGTCTCGGCATGAAACGAGATGGCAATATCGTGCAGATACGGCCTAGAAACAAGATGAAATCCCTTGACGACGAGGCCATTGAGCTGCGCCTTACGGAGGAGAAGAAGATGCCCCTCTCCACCGTAATATTCGACATCAATTTTGCAACCCTGGCTGACATCGAGACGCAGTTTAAAGCCCTTAAGAGCAAGCGTGGCGACTCTTCCATCTCCAGCGACTCCCGCACCAACAAGATTATCGTCGTTGATATCGAGCCGAATATAAAGAAAATGAGAGCGTTGCTGAGTGCCCTGGATGTGCCGGAGAAACAGGTCATGATAGAAGCTCGGATTGTCGAGGCCAGTTCGTCGTTTGTCCGGGATATCGGAGTCAAATGGAATTTCGGTTACCAGGATGGAAGCGCATCTGTTGCCAATATCAGTAACTTTACCTCCTCCATGGGTGGCGTAGTCTCGACGAATCTGCCGACCTTGACAACCGGCGGCATTGCCGCCGGAATGTCCTTCGGAAAGTTGATAAGCAATGTGCAGCTTGATCTTCGCCTCTCCGCTGCATCATCCGTTGGACAGGTGAAGATCATATCCGCACCGAAGGTGCTGACGGTCAACAACAAGCGTGCAAAGATATCCCAGGGACAAATGATACCTTACCAGAATACGAGCTCCGCTGAAGGTGCTAAAACGGAATTCATTGCTGCTGAGCTCAGCCTGGAAGTTACACCGCACATTACGGCTGACAACAGTGTCAGCATGAAGATCAAGGCAAGCAACAACTCGGCTGGCACTGGTAATCCTCCGCCAATCAACAATAAGGAGGCGACCACGGAATTGGTTGTCAAGAACGGCGAGACCACGGTTATCGGTGGAATTTACGTGGATTCTGAAACCGACGGCGATACGGGGGTTCCATTCCTGTCTGACATCCCCCTGCTCGGCTGGCTCTTCAAGTCCAACACGAAAAATAAAGTGAAAAACGAGCTGCTCATATTCATTACACCGAAGATAGTAGGTTAGGAGGAGAGAATGAGGTGTTTTAAGTCCCTGTTTATTTTATTGGCTATTGCTTACAGTGCGCTGTTGACCTCCTGCGGGGGGGGGGGTGGTGCTGGTGGTGGTGCCGGAGAGCTTAAGACGGTATATCTTGTGCCGAGCATCAGTATCAGCAGGCTCGAATCAGACGTGAACACGGGAACCGACTGCAGCGTGAGTCCCCCCATCCCGGGCACCTATGCTACCGACACGGTCGATGTGACCATTAGCTCCAACCTCTATCCCAATATCACTTCAGGTAAATATGTGAGCGTCGACAGCGCAACGATCACTTACACCGGTGCTAATGCCAGCGGTGTTGCCCACCCCCTGCCGACTGATTATCTCTCGATTACCGGGGCCACGATTGCCCCCGGCAGCAATGTCAGCATATCCGTGCCGGTGGCAAAGGACATCCTCAAATACGATCTCGTCAACAGATACGGACTGCAGCTCTGTTCTGCCCAGTACTACGAGTATTACGTCACCATCACCTTCGATTGTCTGGAGATCGGTACCGACAAGCGGACAACGGTAACCGCGCGCTTGAACGTTGCCTTTGCAGACCGCGCCAGCTGATGCTGAGGCAATCAGCTAGAACCATCTAGTCATTGTATCCGGGGGTAGGACAAATGTATAAAATAGTCAGGCTTATCATCCTGTTAACGGCATTTCTGGCATTTGCCGCCGGCTGTTCGCGGGACAACAACATTGCGGCTCAGGGGGCGCTGGACAAGGAAACGACCGTGCTTGGCAAGAAAAAGATCGCCAAGCTGATCGGCGACAACATAACGGTCACTGCTGCCGCCGACGATCAGCAGAATCCACAGGTGATCTACCTGGGGGACAGGGACCTGTATTTCGTAGTCTGGGAGGATTACCGCACCAGGAATACTACCGGCGCAGACATCTATGCAAAATTCCTGAATCCAGACGGCACCCCCTGCGGAAGCGAGCTGGTAATCTCCAATGCAAGCGGCAACCAGACCCTCCCCCAGGCGGCCTATCGGCCAACTGGCGGCGGCAAGATCGTGGTCACCTGGCAGGATTCGGTCGGTGACAACTCTTCGGGGTATGTCAGATACGCATCCGTTACCGGATTGCCGACAAAGTCTACCTGCGCCGCTGCCACGGTGAGCCCATCAGCAACCAGCTTAGGCTATACTCCGAGCCAGCTCTATTCACCTGCCAATACAGCCGCTGCCAGCCAAAGCGTATTCGCACGGTACAGCAGTGCGTCTGGATCCAATTTGAACTTCCAATTGTCACAAACGACGATTGTCCCTGGATCGGTACGGATCACGGTTAACAGTCCACAGAATACGGCAGAAAACTCCTTCCTGATAACCGATGGCGGTGGCGCTCTTATCGGCACCGAAATAGGCTCCGTAAATTACGTATCAGGATCGGCAGGACTGCTCACAATAAAGTCACTGTCGCGTGATCTTTTCCTCGACGTGAATTACAATTATTATCTGAAAAACACAGTGTCCGCCAACGACAAGTTGCTTTCGCGCAAAAGCCCGAAGATAACATATGACCCGGTTAGGGACGTGTTCTGGATAGGCTGGATAGAGTCTAGGGACGTGGGAAGACTCTTCTCCATGCTCTGCCATGGCTTCCCCTTCACATGGGAGTCCGGTGACCCGAACGCCGTCGGTTATATAAAGCTGGACGGAGCCTCCCTGTCGCCGGTTGCCAACAGCAACGGCGTGAGCGAGGCGGACATTATCCGCTATGGCCGTCCCGGAGTAGAGACCACGGGGCGCTACATCGACACCCAGGTACTGAGCGACCTTCACACTAGAAACAACTTCGAGTTTTTCTCTGCCGTCAATAACCTCGCAATCTCATCCGATCCAACATCGCCCGAGACCCTATTCGTCTGGGAAGGGAAGCAGAGCAAGGGGGTTATGGAGTGCGACCTTGCGAGCGGTGGTTACGGTGTTGCTGATAACTCATTTGTGACCTCGACATTCCAGCCCGTGCCGGGGTCGACATCTGTTGTTGAGCCGCAGGTACACCTTTTCGGACTTTTCGAAAAAGAGTTTAATTTCCCCGCAACCCAGTCCAAGCTGATTGATGTGCCGAACTGGGATAAAATTGGATCCACCGCGTCTAATCCGGCAATAGGCTTCGACCCGGTGAGTAGCCCCCACAAGTTCCTGGTTACTTGGGAAGATACGCGTAACGGTGCGAACACCAAGATTTTCGGCCAGCTGATAAACTCGGGCGGCGGCCTGTACAATTCAAACAGTCTGATCTCCTACGCCGACACCAACGGCGACAACAAGCAGGATGACAATGTGGCGAACTCGCGCCAGACAAGACCGGTTGTCTCCTTCGACTCCGTTAACCAGCGTTACTTCGTCGCCTGGCAGGATGGTCGCAACGGTACGGTTTCACTGGAGAACATGGATGTTTTCGGCCAGTACGTAGACCTTGAAGGGACCCTGCGCGGCGGCAACTATGCCATCACCACCAAGGCTAGCAGCCAGGTGGCGCCGTCAATCGCTTACAACACCACCGCTAACCAGTTCCTGGCCCTGTGGAAGGATGGCAGCGGCAGCGCGGCAACGCCGCCGACGGCATCGGACATCATAGGCCAGCTCTTCTCCCTCGGGCAGCCGCAGCTGACTGTGCTGAAGACCGATAACACCCCCCTAGAGCCAGCCCTGATAGACTTCGGCAGCGTTGTGGCCAACCAGCTTTCCCGGGCTTACTTCAAGATCCGCAACAGCGGTGATGCCACCCTCGCGGTGGACTGTATCTCGCCGCTCCCCCTGACCCCCTTCAACCTGGAAAACCTCCCCGTTGAACTGAACGCCTGCGCGGATGGGAGTACTCTCAACCTTGCTCCTGGTGGCGAGACAACCTTTACGGTCAAGTTTTCCCCAACCTCAGGCGGAACCTTCACCGGTAACTTCCTGATCAAGAGCGACGGCGGGGAGCGACAGATCAATCTCCAGGGTATCGGCATACCGCCGACCATGGATCTAGCCGAGAGTGACGGCGTCAATGACGGTACCCTTAATTACGGCACGATAGTAACCGGCCAGACCAAGGACCTTTACCTGACGATCACCAATAACAGCTCGGTCACCTATGACATCACCAATATAACCGGTATTGCTACACCGTTCTCACTGATCAGCACCCTGAGTTACCCCATCACCATGACGCCGTCGGCCAAGCTGCAGATCCAGATCCGCTACTCGCCGTCGGCGGCGGGCAGCGATTCAGGGCAGTTGACGATCATGACTGACAAGTCCCTCTCCCAGACGGTTAATCTTGTCGGCACCGCATCGGCGACCGGCGGCACGACTACACCGCCGCCGCCTACCGGCGGTGGTGGAACTACCACCGGCGGCGGTGGTAGCGGCGGCACCCCTCCACCATCTTCCGGCGGCGGTGGCGGCGGCGGCTGCTTCATCGCCACGGCAGCCTACGGCAGCTATCTGGACCCCCATGTCGAGATCCTGCGCCATTTCCGGGATGAAGTACTGCTAAACTCCGATTTGGGAAGGGCATTCGTCAAACTCTATTACAAACACAGCCCCCCGATTGCCGAGTTCATTCGCAGGCACGAACTGCTCAGGTTGCTTGTGCGCCTGGCATTGACACCGCTGATTGCTGTCGTCCGCTTCCCGATTCTTTTGCCGCTAATGTCGCTGCTAGCCGCAGTCGGGTATCGGCGAAAAATGCGCAGAAAAAGAGAACATTTGCTGCATTCAGCTGCTTAGCATGCATTAGCGTATCAGGGAATGCCAGGGGAGACCCTGGCTTTTTCTTCGAGCGTTTGGTCAAGGGGTGAGCAGATGTTATGTCATGTTATGCAGTGTTTGAATTTTCCAGCGCTCTGTTTCACGTTGATTGTTGTGTTGTCAGTTTCCGCTGCTGTGGTCTCGTCTGTACATGCCGACATGTACAAGTATCAGGATGGAAGTGGTGCAGTCTGTCTAACAAACACCCTTGACTCGGTTCCAAAAGAGTATCGCAAGGGGATGACTGTGGTTAGGGAAGAGGCGCCGAAGCAGGAAAAACTGCTGCCGCCGCTGCCTGCCGGGAAGCCTGCGCGGATAGAGCAGGTCGATCTTGCCGAGTCTGTTGGCGTACCATCTACGCCCATGGTGCAGACGGGCGAAAGATACAAGCATGTCAAGGGTGGCCTTATCCTCGCTGCCATGATAGCAGGAAGTTTCATTGTCGGACGTTTGGCAGGAGCGATTGGTTCGCCTCGCCTAGGTAATCTGCTCTTTCTGGCCATACTGCTGGCCGGTGGCGTGTACATTTATGGCATGTACATAGTGGAGTTACGATCAGTTTTCAATGGCCTGAGAAGTGACGCACTGAATATCAAGGCGAATGTGGAGACCAGGGAGCATAAAACGGAAAGGCTGCTCAAGGAGATCCCTGGGCAGCTTAAGGAAGAGCAGAGGGAAAAGGAGCAGGACGACTGACCCCTTTTTCAGCTGTCCTCCTCTAATTCTGGATGAATGGAGATGCATGATGTTTCGTTATCTGACCGCAGGTGAATCCCACGGCCCCAGGCTGACCGCCATATTAGAGGGGC
>CALMOE010000257.1 GCA_937871715.1 uncultured Geobacter sp.
CGAGGTTTTCGCTATCAAGCGTCTGCGTATCCATATAGGTGGCATCGTCCAGGGGGTGGGGTTCCGCCCCTTCGTCTACCGCCTCGCCACCCGCTTCGGCCTTGCCGGCAGGGTCTGGAACGGCCCGGACGGGGTGACGGTGGAGGCCCAGGGTGAGGAAGCCTCCCTGGAGGGGTTCGTCAGGGCCATCGAGGCGGAGGCGCCCCCCCTGGCGCTGGTTTCATCCCTGGAGCATCTGGAGATCCCGTTTGCAGCGGAAGCCGGCTTCGCCATCGTCGGGAGCAGCGGCGGCGAGGGGCGCACCATGGTCCCGCCGGACTGGGACGTCTGCCCCGACTGCCTGCGGGAGCTGTCCGATCCCTTGGATCGTCGCTACCGCTACCCTTTCATCAACTGCACCAACTGCGGCCCCCGCTACTCCATCATTACGGCCACCCCCTACGACCGTCCCAACACCAGCATGGCCGGCTTCCCCCTCTGCCCTGACTGCGAGCGGGAGTACCACGACCCGCTGGATCGCCGCTTCCACGCCCAGCCGGTCGCCTGCCCGGCCTGCGGCCCGCGGCTGCGGCTCCTGGATCCTGAAGGCGCCGAGCTCCCCGGAGACCCCCTGGAGGGGGCGATTGACGCCCTCAGGGGGGGTGGGATCGTGGCGGTGAAGGGGATCGGCGGCTACCACCTGGCGGTGGACCCGTGCAACGGCGGGGCCGTGGCGGAGCTTCGCCGCCGCAAGAGGCGGGACGAGAAGCCCTTCGCCCTCATGGCCGGGAGCCTTGAGAAGGCCTCCCGCTTCGCCATGCTCAGCGAAACCGAGGCCCGCTTCCTCGGTGGGCCGGAGCGCCCCATAGTCCTGGCCCGCAAGGCGCCCGGCAACCCGGCAGCCCCCGGGGTGGCGCCGGCCAACGACTGGTTCGGCATGATGCTCCCCTCCTCCCCCCTCCACTACCTGCTGCTGGAGGGGTTCCCGGCCCTGGTGATGACCAGCGCCAACCTCTCCGACGAGCCGATACTCTACCGGGACGGCGAAATCGTGGAGAAGCTCTCCGGCATCGCCGACCTCTTCCTCGTCCACGACCGGCCGATACATGCGCCGTGCGACGACTCGGTGATCCGGGTATTCCGCACCCACCCCCTGATGATGCGCCGCTCCCGTGGGCATGTCCCCAGGCTGGTGGCGATCCCTCCGATAGGCCTGCCGGTGCTCGCCTTCGGTGGCGAGCTTAAGGCCGCCGCCTGTCTGGCTGCCGGGGGGGGGGCGTGCATGAGCCGCCACGTGGGGGACCTGAAGGGGGAAGCCACCCTGGCCTCCCTGGAGGAGGCCGTTGCCTCCGTCTCCTCCCTGACCGGCATTGCCCCCCAGGTGGTGGCCCACGACCTGCACCCGGAGTACCGCACCACCCTCCTGGCCGAGGGTTACGGGGGACTTCTCAGGGTGGCGGTGCAGCACCACCACGCCCACATGGCCTCCTGCATGGCGGAGAACCGCCTGGAGGGTGAGGTGATCGGGGTTATCTTCGACGGCGCCGGCTACGGCAGCGACGGCAGCGTCTGGGGGGGGGAGTTCCTCGCCGGCGGCTACGACGGTTTCCGCCGCGCCGGCTCCCTGCGCCCAATGCGCCTCCCCGGAGGGGACGCGGCGGCCCGGGAGCCGTACCGGATGGCCATCGCCCTCCTTTACGAGCTGTACGGCGACCTCCTGTTCGACCGCGAGCTCCCCTGCCTGCAGCCTGCGGGGGAGAGCGAGCGCCGCCTCTTTCGCCGGATGCTCGCCCGGGGGGTCAACTCCCCCCTCACCACCAGCTGCGGCCGGCTCTTCGACGGGGTGGCGGCCATCCTCGGCCTGCGGCGGGTGATGAGCTACGAGGGGCAGGCGGCCATCGAGCTGGAGGGGGTTGCCGAGGGTGGGAGCCCGGGAGAGCCTTACCCCATGCCGGTGACCGTGGGGGCTGCCGGGCTGCAGCTGGACTGGCGGCCGCTGGTGGAAGCCCTGCTGGCGGAGCTTGCCGCCGGCAGGCCTCTCTGCGACATCGCCGCCACCTTCCACCTCTCCCTGGCAACGGGAGCGGCCACTCTCTGCGGGGAGATCCGCCGGGAGACGGGGCTGGGGAGGGTGGTCCTCTCCGGCGGGGTGATGCAGAACAGGCTGCTCAGCGAGCAGCTGGTGGACCGCCTGACGGCGGACGGTTTTCATGTATTCTGCCACAGGCTGGTGCCGCCGGGTGACGGCGGCCTGGCCCTGGGGCAGGCAATCATTGCGGGAAGGAGTCAGAAATGTGCGTAGGTGTGCCGATGCAGGTCGTCAGCATTGACGGCGACAATATCGTGGCGGAGACAGACGGGGTCAGGCGTCAGGCGAGCCTGATGCTCTTGGCCGACGAGGTGGAGGTCGGGGATTTCCTCATCATCCACGCCGGCTTCGCCATCTCCAAGCTGGACGAGGAGGAGGCGAGGGAGACGATCAGGATGATGAAGGAGGTTTTCAGCGAAGAGGATATGGCCTGAGCAGACAGTGGCGGAAAAGGCGGCCGGGGCTTCCCCTGCAGAAAATCTGCATGGCGATCAGCGGTTGTCCTTCGTGGCGACGGTGTTGTCCCGCAAATTGTTTCCCAGCGTGCCCCTGCCTGCAGTTTCGCCGCACATTTTCTTCCGGAGAAACCCCGGCCACCTTTTCGGGTTCATGAACAGTTGAAATGACCAGAGGCGGGCGGGGGCTTTCCCGGAGAAAAAATATGCAGCGAAAAAGGGTGGAGGTGCCAGAGTCACTGCTGTCCGCGCTGCGGTAAAGCTGGTCGGAAGGAAACCGGTGACCGCATTGCAGATTTTTCGGAGGGGAAGTCTCCGCCCGCCGGCTGCATGCCCAAAAAAATATACTCAAGATTTTAAGAGGTTACCATGAACTATCAGGATGAATATCGCGACCGGGAACTTGTGCAGGGGCTGGCGGAGAAACTGGCCCGGCTGGTTGCCGGCCGCAAGGAGCCGATGACCTTCATGGAGGTCTGCGGCACCCACACCATGGCCATCTACCGCTTCGGCCTGCGCAGCATGCTGCCCCCGGAGATAAGGCTCATCTCCGGCCCGGGGTGCCCGGTCTGCGTCACCCCCAACGACTACCTGGACCGGGCCATAGCCATCTGCCGCCTCCCCGGGGTGATCACCACCACCTTCGGCGACATGATGAGGGTGCCGGGCTCCAGCTCCTCCCTCATGGAGGAGCGGGCCAGGGGGGCTGACATCCGCATCGTCTACTCCCCCCTGGATGCCGTGGCCATTGCCGAGGCCAACCCCGGGAGGAGGGTGCTCTTCCTCGGGGTCGGCTTCGAGACCACCGCCCCGACCATAGCCGGCAGCATCCTGGCCGCCGAGGCCAGGGGGCTCAGCAACTACTTCGTCCTCGCCTCCCACAAGACCATCCCCATCCCGATGCAGGCCCTCTCCACCGACCCGGAGCTGGGGCTCTCCGGCTACATCTGCCCGGCCCACGTCAGCGCCATCATCGGCGTCGACGCCTACCGCCCCCTGGCGGAGGAGTTCCACACCCCCTGCGTCATCACCGGTTTCGAGCCGGCGGACATCCTCCAGGGGGTGCTGATGCTGGCAAGGCAGGTCGTGGAAGGGGTGAGCCGGGTGGAGACCCAGTACAGCCGGGTGGTCCGCCCGGACGGCAACCCCAAGGCGAGGGAGATTCTGGAGAGGCTTTTCGAGGAGTGCGACGTCCCCTGGCGGGGGATCGGCGTCATCCCCGGGAGCGGCCTGCGGCTGCGGGAGAGCTATGCCCGCTTCGACGCGGAGAAGATGATCCCGGTGGAGGTTGAGCCTACCAGGGAGCACCCCGGCTGCCAGTGCGGCGAGGTGCTCAAGGGGAAGCTCTCCCCCTTCTCCTGCCCCCTCTTCGGCAAGGCCTGCACCCCGGAGGCGCCGGTTGGTGCCTGCATGGTCTCATCCGAGGGGACATGCGCCGCGGCCCACAAGTACGGCCGCTGACGCAACCAGTCTGCAGAGTTTCTCCAGGGGGGGCCATCGGCCCCCCTTTTTCGTGTCTACCCCTTGGCCTTGGGATGGGCCTTGTCGTAGACCTCAAGCAGGCGGTCGATGCTCACATGGGTGTACTTCTGGGTGGTGGAGAGGGAGGCATGGCCGAGCATCTCCTGGATGGCGCGCAGGTCGGCACCACCCTCCAGGAGGTGGGTGGCGAAGGTATGGCGCAGGGTGTGGGGGGAGGCCTTCTTCATGGTCACCTGGCGGAGCATGTGGCGGTCGACGATGCGTGCCACGCTGCGCCTGGTCAGCCTCCCCCCCCTGGCGTTGACGAACAGGGGGGCGTCCAGGGGCGGGGCGTTCCTTGATGCAAGGTAATCCCCCAGGGCCGCCACAGCCTTTCTCCCCAGGGGGACGATCCGCTCCTTCCCCTGTCTCTTATACACATCTCCGAGCCCACGAGACAGGCAGAAAT
>CALMOE010000258.1 GCA_937871715.1 uncultured Geobacter sp.
CCCAGGTTGAAGATGTGGCCCGGGCGGCCGGCGTTTTCGTCCAGCACCCTTTTGACCTCCCGCTCGATGATCTCCCTGGAGCCGTAGAGTACCGTCGGGTCCAGGTTACCCTGGACTGCCATCTTCGGCCCGAGCACGTCCCTGGCCTTGCCCAGGTTGACGTGCCAGTCGAGGCCCATGACGTCGCCTCCGGCCTGCTGCACCGTGTCGAGCATGGTGGCCGCACCCTTGACGAAGTGGATCACCGGGGTGTTCTCCCGGTTCAGGCCGTTGATCAGCTTGGTCGTGTAGGGGAGGACGTAGCGGGCGTAGTCGGCCGGGGAGAGCACCCCGCCCCAGGTGTCGAAGATCTGGATCGCCTGGGCGCCGGCCCGGATCTGGGCGTTCAGGTACTCCATGTCCATCATGGTGACCTTTTCCATCAGCGCCGCATAGACATCGGGGGCGGTGTACATCATCTTCTTGATGTTGGCCCAGTCCTTGGACCCCTTACCTTCGACCATGTAGCAGGCCAGGGTGAACGGCGCCCCGCCGAAGCCGATGAGCGGCACCTTGGCAGCCAGCTCACGGCGGAGGATCTTGATGGTATCGAGGACGTAGGGGACGTCCTCCTCCGGGTTGGGGATGCGCAGTGCCTCCACGTCGGCCATGGTGCGGATCGGGTGCTCGAATACCGGACCGGGGACGAAGTCCAGCTTCATCCCCATCGGCTCTACCGGGGTGAGGATGTCGGAGAAGAGGATGGCAGCATCGACGCCAAGGATGTCAACCGGCTGGATGGTGACTTCCGCTGCCAACTCAGGGGTCTTGCAGAGTTCGAGGAACGTGCACTTGGAACGGACCCGCATGTAGTCGGGGAGATAGCGGCCAGCCTGGCGCATCAGCCAGACGGGGGTGCGGTCGACCGGCTTGCCCCAGCAGGCATCGAGAAAACGTGTATTCATGGTAAACCCTCCTTGGAATAGAAATAATACCTTCTTAGGGAATCGCCCCCTCACCCTGTCCCCCTCCCTCAGGGAGAGGGACGTTTATCAAAGTGATGGTGGACAAACCAGGAACGCGAGATTTCGTCCAGATTGTCACACCCGCAGGAGCGCCCGCGGAGGCCTGGCAGCGCCACGTCGCACAAGGAAGCGACGAGGACGGCGGCAAGATGGGCGGAAGATCGCGTTCCCTACGCCTTCTTCTGAAGGCGTATCGGGACGTAATTACAGAACGGCTCCTCTTCCATGTAGTCCCCGTAGACCGCATCCGCCCTGGCGCGGCAGCCGCCGCAGACGTTGATATACTCGCACTCGCCGCACTTCCCCTTGTAGGCCTTGAAGTTGCGCAGGTCCTTGAAGATCTCGGAATTTTCCCACAGCTCCCGGAATGGGGTGGTCTTGACGTTGCCGGCGGTGCGGTGGAAGTAGGAGCATGGCTTGAGATTGCCGAAGCAGTCAATCAGACAGATGGTCTGGGCGGCAATGCACCCCTTGCCGCCGCCGGTGGAGAAGGTCAGCGACCGGCGCTCGAACTTGGTGCCTTCCGCCTTGGCCTTCTGGGGAACGATGCGGTAGTAGTGGGGGGCGCAGGTGGGGCGCATGAGGATTTCGTCCTCCATCTTCTCCTGCTGGTAGTGCCAGTCGAGAATCTCCTCGTAATCTTCCTTGGAGATCAGCTCGTTCATGATCTCCTCGCCGCGGCCTGTGGGGACGATCATGAACATGTACCAGGCGGTGGCCCCCAGGGACTTGGCCAGCTTGAAGGTATTGGCGATGTCGTGCTGGTTGCGCTTGGTGAAGGAGGAGTTGATGAGGAACTTCTGGCCGTTGCGACGGAAGGTCTCGGCGGCCCGGACGACCCCATCGAAGGAGCCAGGGCACTGGCGGAAGTTGTCGTGTACCTCGGCGCAGGAGCCGTCCAGGGAGAGGGAGACCATCTTGATCTCCGCCTTCTTCATCTTGGCGCAGACCTCGTCGGTCACCAGGGCACCGTTGGTGGCCATGCACATCCGCAGGCCCAGGGAGGTGCCGTACTCGGCCAGTTCGAAGATGTCGGGGCGAAGGAGCGGCTCCCCGCCGGAGAGGACCACCACCGGCTTGGAGAAGTCGGCAATCTCCCTGAGGAGCTTCTTCCCCTCCTCCGTGGTGAAGTCACCCTCGGAAGAGGTCATGTCCGACGAACAGCGGCAGTGTACACACTTGAGGTTGCATTTCTGGGTGGTTTCCCAGGCAATCCATTTCGGGATGAATTCTTCGTTCATGGTCGCTCCATTTGTGCCGTCAATCCAATAAATTTACTATGAATGGCACCCGGAACTCAAGCAGAATCGCCGGCCGCCTGCTCGGGGTAGAGGGCGGATATCTGCCGGATCGTCTCCATGTTCGCCAGGAAGAGCTCCACCAGCTCCGGGTCGAACATCCTGCCGGCCTCGCTGCGCATCTCGGCAACCACCGCATCCTCATCCCACGCCTCCTTGTAGCAGCGACGGTTGGAGAGGGCGTCGTACACGTCGGCGATGGCCACGATACGGCCGAAGAGGGGGATATCCTCCCCCCTCTTGCCGCGGGGGCTGCCGTCGTCACCGGCATGGCCTTCCAGTGCCCTGCCTGTCAGGGGGTCCACATGTCCAGGGTACCCGTTTCCGTCCCACCTCTCGTGGTGGTTGAGGATTACCAGCATGGCGGCCTCGTCCATGTCCGAGTAGATCTCCCCGAAAAGCCTGGCACCCTGGATGGTATGCCCCTTCATGATTTCATACTCCTCAGGGGTGAACCTCCCCGGCTTCTTCAGGATGGAGTCGGAGATGGCCACCTTCCCCACATCGTGGAGCATGGCGGCCATGCGCAGGGTGTCGCTGCTCCGCTCGATCTCATCGGCAGAGAGGCCTTTCTCCCTTGCCCAGGCATCGTAGAGCGCCACCGAGTAGGCAGCCACCCTGTTGACATGGGAGCCGGTCTCCTTGGGATCGCGCAGTTCGGCCATCCTGTTCATCCGCATGATGATGCCGCGGGTAAGCTTGGCCCGCTCTACCGCGTTGGCCGCCGCGATGGCGAAGTGCTCCAGTATAGCCATGTCGTCCGCAGGGAACGAGACCACCTCGCCGTCAATGTCTTTCGCGTTGATGAGCTGCAGCACCCCGCTCACCTCTCC
>CALMOE010000259.1 GCA_937871715.1 uncultured Geobacter sp.
GAGGAGCCGCGCATTCTCGAGGAGTTCCAGGTTGAAGAGCTGGCCATAGACGGCATCTGCGGGGTGTACTGAGATGGCGGCGGCAGGCGAAGGCATGCAGCTGCACCCCGCCTGCCGCGTGCGGCAGGAAGGGTTCGGCCTCCTGTTTTACGATTCACGGGGGCCGCGACTCCTCTTCGTTGAAACCGGTGATCTGCTCACGCCGGAGTTCTTCTCCGGCGACGATCCGGTAGCCGCAAAGCTCGCCCTTCTTGAGAAGGGCGAGCGAGCGAGGGTTCTTGGGTTGTTGGCGAAACTGAGCGAGAAAGGATATCTCCGTGAGCAACAGATATGTTGAGATGGGGCTGAAGGCCCCGGTTAACCTTACCTGGGAAGTTTCCCTTGCCTGCAACCTGCGCTGCAGTCACTGCCTCTCCGCCTCGGGAGAGCCCGCCCATGGCGAGCTCTCCAGGGAGGAGGCCCTTGATCTGGTGGAGCAGCTGCACCGCGACCAGGTCTTCCAGATCAATTTCGGCGGCGGAGAGCCATTCATGCGCCCCGACTTCGAAGAGATCCTGGATGCATGCCACCAGAAGGGGATCATGACCTGCATCTCCACCAACGGAACCCTTCTGGATGAGGCCCGTGTGGCCAGGCTTGCCAAAAGTCGTCTGGTTGCGATTCAGGTGAGCATGGACGGTGCCAGGAGGGAGACCTGCGATGCCATTCGTGGCAATGGGGTGTTTGACAAGGCGATCGAGGCCATCAAGCTTCTCGCCGCCACCCGCATCCCCACCAGCATCAACACCGTCCTCACCACCCACAACGCCGACGAGATCCCGGCCATGTATGATCTGGCCCAATCCCTCGGCGTATCCCTGCGGGTCAGCCGCTTCCGCCCCTCGGGCCGCGGTGCTGACAACTGGGACGAGCTGCGCCCCACCCCCGCCCAGCTGCTGGCATTCTCCGACTGGCTGGCTAAAAGCGGTGACGTGCGCACCGGCGACAGCTTCTTCTCCCTCACCTCCCAGGAGAGGCAGGGGCTGGGGCTGAACCTGTGCGGCGCCGCCAAGCTCACCTGCTGTGTCGGCCCGACGGGGAACATGTACCCCTGCGCCTTCCTGCAGACCGACCGGTTCAAGGCCGGGTCGCTGCGGGAGAATAGTTTCAAGGAGATCTGGGACGACTCGGAGATATATGCCTCGTTCCGGAGTCTTCGCATCCACTCCTGCGAGGAGTGCACCCGCTTCGACCAGTGCCACGGCGGCTGTCCGGCCGTTGCCTGGCACCTGAAGAACGATATCAGCGGCGGTGACCCCGAGTGCCTGGAGCGCTGCGTGACGAGCATCGCCGACGCGAACAAGGCGGCCGAGGCCGCTTGATTCCCCCCTCTCCCCACCCCTCTCCCACGAGGGGAGAGGGGGTCTATAATCCCCATCCCTTGATGGGAGGGGGCAATGGGGAGGGTGAACGCAGTTCAGATGAGAATTACATTCAAGGAGCCACAACCATGATGTTTCCAAACCTGTTCTCGCCGATCAAGCTCGGTGCCACCGAAGTTAAAAACCGGATCTCCTTCCAGCCACACCTGACCAACCTCGCCGTGGGGAACCTACCCAGCGAGAAGCAGATGTACTACTGGGGTGAGCGGGCCAAGGGGGGGGCGGGTCTGATCATCACCGAGGAGATGAGCGTCCACCCGACGGACATGGCCTACGAGAAGCTGATCGACGTCTACCACCCAGAGGTGATTCCCGGATTCCGCAAGATTACCGACTACGTCCACCAGTTCGACGCCAAGATCTTTGCCCAGCTGAATCACAACGGCCAGCAGGGGGACGGCTCCATCTCCCGTCTACCGGTATGGGCGCCGTCACCCATGCCCGATGTCCTCTTCCGCGAGACTCCGAAGGAGATGGAGCCGGAGGACATCGAGGAGGTGGCCAACTACTTCGCCAGGTGCGCCATCTATGTGCGTGAGGGCGGTTTCGACGGCATCGAGTTGCAGTTCGGCCACTCAAGCCTGGCCCGCCAGTTCCTCTCCCCCCTGACAAACTTCCGCACTGACGAGTACGGCGGCAGCCTGGAAAACCGGATGCGTGCACCCCTGAAGTTCATTGCGGCGGTGCGCAAGGCGGTTGGCAGTGACTTCACCCTGGGTATCCGGATGTGCGCCGACGAGATGATCCCGGGTGGTCTGGATCTGGGCCAGGTGCAGGAGATCTGCGCACGTTTCGAGGCGAGCGGACTGATCGACTTCATGGACCTCTCCATCGCCACCTTCTACAACCTCTATCTTGTTGAGGGGTCAATGCACACGCCGCTGGGCTACACAATCCCGCTGGCTGCCGGTATCCGTGAAAAGATCAAACTGCCGGTATTCTGCACCGGCAGGATTAACGATCCGGTCATGGCGGAGAAGGTTCTTGCCAGTGGCCAGGCTGACATGATCGGCATGTGCCGCGCACTGATCTGCGATCCGTTCCTTCCCCAAAAGGCCGAGGATGGGCGTCTTGAGGATATCCGCTACTGCATAGCCTGCAACCAGGGGTGTATCGGCCGGATTGGCATGAACAAGCTGCTGGGGTGCGTGCAGAACCCGGCGGTTGGCAGGGAAAAGGAGTGGGGTGAGGGGACGCTGAAGCAGGCCAATGTTAAGAAAAAGGTGACCGTCGTCGGCGGCGGTCCGGCCGGGATGTGGGCAGCCAAGATGGCTGGCCGGCGCGGCCACAGGGTTACCCTCTACGACCGTAACGAACTCCTCGGCGGCCAGGTGCTTACCGCCATGAAAGGTGCCGGCCGGGACGAGTTCGGCGTGATCATCCGCAACGAGAAGAGTCAGGTGGAGAAGGCCGGTGTTGCGGTGAAAACCGGCGAAGAGATGAACGTGGAGAAGATCCTGGCTGAGAAGCCGGATGTGGTGGTTGTAGCCACCGGCAGCTTGCCGAAGGAGCATCCGGTGGGTGGCGCCGACGGCCCGGCGATCTTCAACGTCTGTCAGGTGCTGGAGGGGAAGGCCGAACTGGGCGAGAATGTCTGTCTGATCGACTACGACGGTCACCAGCGTGCCGCCGCCACGGCCGAATACCTGGCCAACCAGGGGAAGAAGGTGCACATGATCACCTCCAGCCTCTTCATCGGCGCCGAACTGGGGCCGACCCAGGACCTATACCTCACCCGCCAGCGTCTGCTGCAGAAGGGGGTCACATTTACCCCTGATATCGCGGTGATCGAGGTGGGGGGCGAGGCAGGCGCCAAGATTGTCAAGGGGTTCAACGTCTACTCCAACATCTGGGACGAGTGGGGGCCTTTCGACTCCCTCGTCCTGGCCATGGGGCAACGGGTGGATGACGACCTGTACATGAACCTGAAGGGGAAGGTTGGAGAACTGTACCGGATCGGCGACTGCGTGGCTCCCCGCAAGGTTGACATGGCTATCTGGGAAGGGCACAGGATCGGGAGGGAAATCTGATGAAGAGCCGTACCATCCTCGCCATTATTGACCTCCCCGGGGGGGAGACGGACGAGACCGGCAGGGGGCTCCTCTCCTACGCCTCGCGTCTGGCTCGCTACATGGATACCAGCTGGGGCGCGCTGACCCTGACTGAACCGCAAGGGGCAACCCTCGGCGAGTTCGGCGCCTACGGCACACCCGAGATCACCGTGGCAACGGGGTGCGATGAACAGCTGGACACACCGGAGCTCCTGGGGAAGGGGCTGGCACGGCTGGCCCAGGAGTCAGGGGCCGGAGTGATCATCCTCCCCCACAACGATCTCGGTTCCACCCTCGCCCCGGTGATTGCCGCCAGCCTCGGCGCCGCCCTGCAGAGCGAAGTGATCGCCGCCAGGATGATCGACGGTGCACTGCACCTCTCCCGCAGGGCACTTGGGGGGCGTGTAGCCGAGATACGCACCTGGTCCGGCGATTGCCCTCTGGTTATCACCGTGCCGCTTCGTTCCTTAAGCCAGGTGCTTCTCCCTTCGGTGCAGCCGAGCACGCCGCAGATAAAAAGCTGGCAGCCCCCGGCCCCTGGCGAACCGGTCACCTCCAGGGTGGTGGAGCGGATACCACCGGACCCCCAGACCGTGGACCTGACCGAGGCGGAGGTGATCTTCAGCGCCGGCAAGGGGTGCGACAAGGATACCTACGACCAGCTGCAGGAGCTCTGCCGCCTCCTCAACGTCTCCCTCGGCGTCACCCGCCCGGTTTACGATCTCGGCTGGTGCGGTTTCGAACGGATGGTGGGGCAGACCGGCCGGACCGTGACCCCCAAGTTCTATCTGGCCCTGGGGATATCCGGCTCCATGCACCACATCGGCGGCATCAAGGATTCCCGCCGCATAGTTTCGGTAAACAGCGATCCAAAGGCCCCGATCTTCGCCAACTGCGATGAGGGGTTCGTGGCTGACCTGCGGGAGGTTCTCCCAAGGCTGCTGCAGCGGGCCAGGCAGAGCGCCGGAGGTGTCAAGTGAAAAGAGAGTTTCAGGCAATAGTAGTCGGTGCCGGCCCTGCCGGCTCATCAGCTGCCCTGACCATGGCCCGGGCGGGTCTGGACGTGGCGCTGATCGAGCGGGGCACCTTCCCGGGCGAGAAGAACATGTTCGGCGGCCTACTCCACCGCATGACCTCCATCGAGGAGGTTTTCCCTGATTTCTGGTCCAGGGCACCCCTGGAGCGTCACATCGCCAAGAAGGGGACCACCTTCATGACCGGCGAGGCGAGCTTCAACGTCCAGCACGAGACAGTCAACTTCGACCGTACCCCTTACAACGGCTACACCGTCTTTCGCCCCAGGTTCGACCGCTGGCTGGCCGAGGAGGCCGTCAGCGCCGGGGCAACGCTCCTTAACCGATCAACCGTCGAGGATGTAGTGATCAGGAACGGCAAGATTGCCGGGGTTACCATAGCCGGCCGCAAAGGTGAGATCTCCGCACCGGTAATAGTCGCTGCTGACGGAGTCCTCTCCTTCACCGCCAAGAAGGCCGGGCTGCGCAAGCCACAGTTCAGCCCGGACCAGATGGCAGTGGGGGTCAAGGCACTCTTCGACATGCCGAAGGAGGTCATCGACGACCGTTTCGGCCTGGTGCGCAACCAGGGGTTTGCCAACGAATATGTCGGGTGTACCGGCGGGGTCAGGGGAGGGGGGTTCCTCTACACCAACTATGACACCATCTCCGTGGGGATCGTGGTCCACATAAGCAGCCTGAGGGACAGCGGCAAGACCCCCTACGACCTCTTGAACGACTTCCTGGCCCAGCCCCAGTTCACCAAGCTCCTCAGGGGGGGGAGGCTGCAGGAGTATTCGGCCCACGTCATCCCCGAGGGTGGCTATGCCATGATCCCCGAGCTGTACGGTGACGGCATCCTGGTAGCAGGCGATGCCGCCGCCCTCTGCAACGCCACCGGTGTCAACCTGGAGGGGATCAACCTGGCCTCCCACTCCGGCATCCTGGCCGCCAGAACCATCATCGACGCCCATGAGAGGAAGGATTTCTCCCGCAGCACCTTGAAGCGCTACAAGGAGCGTCTCGATCTCAGCTGGGTAATGCAGGACCTGAAGGGATTCAAGAATGCGCCGAAGATGCTCCATATCGAACGGATCTACAACGAGTATCCGGAGCTGGTCTGCAGCATGATGGAGCATATCTACCGCATAGACGGCACGCCGAAAACCAGCATACCAAAGCTGATGCTGCGTGAAGCCAGGGAGAAGGTCGGCCTGAAGAACGTGCTGTCCGACCTGTTTACCGCGTGGAGGGCACTGTGAACATAGACGAGATCTTCGATTACACCAGCTTCACCATCGACCGCGAGCCACATATAGTCCTGGACAAGGATGTCTGCGCCGGTTGCGACCAGAGGGGGTGCGTCAACTGCTGCCCGGCGCGCTGCTACACATGGTCCGAGGCCGAGGGGAAGATGACCTTTGTCCATGACGGCTGCCTGGAGTGCGGCACCTGTTACGTGGTCTGCCAGAGGAATGCCTTCTCCCGCTGGAATTACCCCCGGGGCGGTTACGGCGTGGCATACCGGATGACATAAATAAAAGCAACCCCCCTTAGTCCCCCCTTTTCAATGGGGAATAAAGGCACCTCCCCTGACAATGGGAGGCGGGGGAGGGGTTAAGAGGAAATATCATGTCCCATAATAACCTGCACATACTCGTAATCCTGCGGGAGGCGAACGACCCCCGACCGCCGGCAAGGCTTGTTACCCGGGGGGCCGGTATCAGTGACCGCGGCCTGCGCCGCATACCGAACCCGGCTGACCTGACCGCCCTGGAGCAGGCGCTTCTTCTCAAGGAGCGGCTCGGGTCGAAGGTAACCGCCCTGGCCACAGGGCCTGGACGACTGGACGACCTGCTCCGCCTGGCTGCATCCCTCGGCGCCGACCGCTGTGTCCGTTTCCATGACCACTTGGCCGAGGGGGGGGACCCTATGGCCGACGCCCGCATACTCTCAGCCCTGCTGGGGATACTTGCACCCTCCATGGTTTTCAGCGGCAGCCGGCTGGCTGACCGTGGGGACGACCCTGCTTTGCCCCTGGCGGCTGCGCTGCGGCAGATCCCCTGCCTCTCTGCCGTTGCCGAAATCCTACTGCGCGGGGATGCCGTTGAGGCGCTGCGCAAGGTCGACAGGGGGGGGAGGCAGAGGGTTGCCGCCCCCATGCCGGCAATGGTCCTCTTCGAGGAGGAGCCCCTGTCCCTCTACCCCGGCGTGGATGCGGTGACAGCCTCCCTGGGGACTAAAATCGAGAAATGGACCCTGGCAGATCTGGGAGTGCCGTTCCAGCAGGTAGGGTCCATCGGCGCGCCCCTCCCCCTGGCCTCCTATGCCACGCCCCGTCAGGAGCCGGTTCGTGTGGTTACCCCCGACGCCAGCCTGCCGGCATTCCAGCGGATAATCTCCCTCCTCTCCGGGGGGATCAAGGCAAGGGAGGGGAGGCAGCACCAACTGGGGGCTGACGAGACTGCCGACAGGATCTGGAAGGTCCTGCAGGAGGAGGGGGTTGCGCCATGAGCTACCGTCTCGCCCCGAAGGTGGATCTGGTGGAGCGGGACGGGGAGTGGCTGCTCATCTCCCCGGCCCCGCTGAGGATTCTCAAGGTGAACCGCTCCCTTGCGGCTCTCCTCGATGGGGGGCGCAGCGGTAGCATAGTCCCGGACTCGCCGGGCATTGATAAACTCCTTGCCCAGCTCTGCGGCAAGGGGTTCCTGGAGAGGCTGCGCAGCGACGTAGACGTGGAGATGCGTCTGCCTACGGTAAGCGTGGTGATACCGGTCAAGGACCGGGCAGCTGAGCTGCGCCGCTGCCTGGAGTCGATCCGGGCCACGGAATACCCCGGCGAGCTGCTGCAGGTGATCGTTGTGGATGACGGCAGCAGTGACTCGTCGGCATCGGTGGCCGCCTCCCTCGGGGCGCTTGTCATCCCCTCCGGAGGGACGGGACGTGGTCCGGCCGCTGCCCGCAACGCCGGCGCAAGCATCGCGCGGGGGGAGATCCTGGCATTCATAGACTCCGACTGCACCGCCTCGGCCAAATGGCTTGCCGACCTGATCCCCGCCTTCAGCGATGGCAATGTGGTTGCCGTAGGTGGCTTCGTGGACGGCATGTGCCGCGACTCGGCGGTTGATCGCTACGAAGCGGTCATGTCCAGCCTCTCCCTTGGTGGCCGGGAACAGATCGGCTCCTCCGGTGACGACACCTTCTACCTCCCCAGCTGCAACCTGCTGGTGCGGCGAGCCCCCTTCAACAGGGCTGGCGGCTTCAATGAAGCCATGCATGTCGGCGAGGATGTGGACCTCACCTGGCGCCTGCGGGATCTGGGCTGGACCATTGCCTACCTGCCGGTGGGCCGGGTATTCCACGAGCATCGCAGCACCCTGCGCTCATTCATGTCCCGCCGTTTCGACTACGGCACTTCGGAGGGGACGCTGCAACGGCTCCACCCCTCCCGTCACAAGAAGATGGTAGTCCCGCCACTGCTGGCGCTGGTCCTGTCTCTCTGCATCGCTGCCCCTTTGGTTGGCTGGTGGCTACTGGCGGCAGCTGCGGCAATCCTGACATTCGACTCGCTCACGGTTCGCCGCCGTCTGCGCCGGGGCGGGGTCCCATTCGGGTTCGCCTCCGTGGCTCTGGGGCGTATCCGCTCCATGGGTAGCCTGGCCTACTACCTGAGCTACCACCTGATACGCTACTACTCCGTCCCACTGATGCTCATCTCCCTGGTCGATTCTCGGCTCCTCCCCGTATTCCCCCTGGTAGCCCTCTGTGCCTCTGCTGTCGATTATGCCGTGCGCAAGCCTGAGACCGGCTACCCCGCTTTCGTCGCCATCTATCTCCTGGAGCAGCTCTCCTACGGCAGTGGCGTGTTCATGGGGTGCGTCCGGGGTGGGACCTTTGCCAGCTACCGGGTGGAGATGCTCCGCCATATGGAGAGTGCCGCATAGGAAGGCCAGCCTGTTTTGCATGGGTGTACAGCAGCAAAATAGGGGCATGGGAGTGAAAAAAGGAAATCATTTGTCATAATGTAACAGTGTCTCCGAGTCAAACCGGCTAAAGGGTTAACCCAATGCCGGCTGACCATCGGGTTCTGCGGGAAACGGCAGGGCCTCCCTTTGGAAAGGAGAATTAACGGGCAATGCCCCAACTAATTAAAGGGAAAGGAGTACGCAGTATGGACAAGATTGCGCGCATCAACATGGGGGCAGCCGGCGGCCCCACCATCACTACCGAGGATGTTGGGGAGTATGCAGGGCTTGGTGGCAGGGCGCTCACCTCGCTCTTCATCGCCAAGGAGGTGAACCCGCTCGCCCATCCCCTCGGGGCAGAGAACAAGCTGGTCTTTGCTCCCGGGATGCTCTCCGGCACCACCGGCTCCATGACCGGCCGACTCTCCGTCGGTTGCAAGAGCCCCCTGACCGGCACCATCAAGGAGTCCAATGCCGGTGGCCAGGCCGCCCAGGTACTGGCTAGGATCGGCTACGCCGCCATTGTTCTCGAGGGGAAACCCGAGGGGGACGATCTTTACAAGATCATCGTCGACAAGGATGGCATCCGCATCGAGGTGGACAACAGCCTCAAGCTCATGGACAACTACCCTCTTGTTGAGAAACTCAGGGGTGTGTACGGCGACAAGGTGGCCTACATAACCATTGGCTCCGCCGGCGAGCGCCAGCTCCTTGCTGCCTCCATCGCCTGCACCGATCCGGAGCTCCGTCCTACCCGCCACTGCGGCCGCGGCGGTGTCGGCGCAGTCATGGGTGCCAAGAGGGTCA
>CALMOE010000260.1 GCA_937871715.1 uncultured Geobacter sp.
CAAAGTGGCGCCTGACCGTCTCCAGCACCGCCTCGGCGCAGTGGTACTTCCCCGAACGATAAAGGGCCTCCGCCTCCTGGCGGCACTGCCCGGCAATCTCCTTACCCTCGGGTGACGGCTGTTTCTTCCCGTTCCAGAACATTTACACTCCTTAAATCCGAATCTAAAATCCCCCCGACTCCCGTCGGTCGTCACCCCACTTTGTCAGAGGGGGGTTAGAGGGGATTTCGTATCACCAACATGATGGCGCTCTTTCCAAGATTGCACAAGATAGTAAAGTATCGGTATTGTCACCCGCGACAGGGTGGTGGAGGCGATCTCGCCGCACATCATGGCGATGGCCAGACCCTGGAAGATGGGGTCGAAGACGATGACGAAGCTCCCCACCACCACCGCCGCTGCGGTAAGGAGCATGGGGCGGAAGCGGACCGCGCCGGCTTCTATTATCGCCTCGTCCAGCGCCATCCCCTCCCTCCGCTTCATCTCGGCAAAATCGATGAGGATGATGGAGTTGCGCACGATGATCCCCGCCAGGGCGATGAATCCTATCATGGAGGTGGCGGTAAAGAAAGCGCCGAAAAGGGCATGCCCGGGGAGGATGCCGATCAGGGTCAGGGGGATGGGGGCCATGATCACCAGTGGGGTGGTGAAATCCCTGAACCAGGCCACCACCAGGATGTAGATCAGCACCATGACCGCGGCAAAGGCTATGCCGAGATCGCGGAAGACCTCGTAGGTGATGTGCCACTCCCCGTCCCACTTCATCCCCATATGCTCCTCCGACCAGGGCTGGCGTGAGGCGAGAACCTCGATCCTCGCGCCATCCGGGGTGGGAATGGCGGCGATATCCTTCTGCACCTTGAGGATGGCGTAGACAGGCGCCTCGATCTCCCCGGCCACGTCGGCCGTCACATAGACCACGTTCTTCAGGTTCTTGCGGTAAAGGGTCTTGTCACCGCTGGAGGTCACTTCCCGAACCAGCTGGGATAGGGGGACCACCCCCCTGGAGCCGCTGACGTTGACCGTTGCCAGGTCGGCCAGGGAGCCGCGCTGGCCTACCGGCAGCCGAAGGTTTATGGCCACCGGCTCCTTCTCCCTCCCCTGGTGCAGCATCCCCACATTCTCCCCGCCGAGGGCTATTGCCAGGGTGCGGGCCACATCCTCCACCGCCACCCCGGAGAGGGCCGCCTTCTCCCTGTCCACCTCTAAGCTCGCCTTGGGTCGATCATCCTCCCGGTACCAGTCCACGTCCACAATGCCACGGGTCTTGGCAAGGATCGCCTTGACCCTCGCGGCGACATCTGCCCTCTTGGCATCATCAGGCCCGTAAATCTCGGCAACCAGGGTCGCCAGCACCGGCGGTCCGGGAGGGATCTCCGCCACCTTGACCCTGGCTCCGTACCTGTCGGCGACGCTCTTCAGGAGCGGCCTGATCCGCTTGGCAATGTCGTGGGACTGGTCCTTGCGCCTATCCTTGGGGAGGAGGTTTACCTGGATGTCGGCCAGGTTGCTCCCCTTGCGCAGGTAGTAGTGGCGCACCAGGCCGTTGAAGTTGAACGGGGCGCTACTGCCGATGTACATCTGGAAATCGGTCACCTCCGGCACCTTGCGCAGGGCATCCCCCATCTCCCGTACCATCCGGGCGGTCTGTTCCAGGGGGGTGCCGTCCGGTGCATCTACGATCACCTGCAGCTCGTTCTTGTTGTCGAAGGGGAGCATTTTCACCGTCACACCCTGGAAAAGTATGAGCGAGCAGGAGAGAATCAAAAGGAGCGCCACAGCGGCAAGGAAGCCGTAACGCAGCCTTTTCTCGTGGATCAGCCGCCCCATCCAGTGGCGGTAGAAGGCCGTCAGCTTTGAATCTGCATCTCCGCCGTCTCCACCATGAGCCCCGGGCCCCGAGCCCCGAGCCTCTTTCCTCATGAAGCGGTAGGCGAAATAGGGGGTGACGATGAAGGCGATCAGCATGGAGAAGAGCATGGCCATGCTCGCCCCCACCGGGATCGGGCGCATGTACGGCCCCATCAGGCCACCGACGAAGCCCATGGGGAGGATGGAGGCGATGACTGCGAAGGTGGCCAGCACCGTCGGGTTGCCGATCTCGTCCACAGCCTTGACCGCGGCCTTGAGCGGCGGCATGACGGTGGTGGTGAAGTAGCGATGGATGTTCTCCACCACGACGATGGCATCGTCCACCAGGATGCCGATGGAGAAGATCAGGGCGAAGAGGGTGATGCGGTTAAGGGTGTAACCGATCAGGTGGAAGATCAGCATGGTCAGGGCGAGGGTCACCGGGATGGCGACTGCGGCCACCGCCCCGGCGCGCCACCCCATGAAGAGGGCGATGAGGATTGTTACGGATATGGCTGCCAGGAACATGTGAAAGAGGAGCTCGTTGTTCTTCTCCCTGGCGGTCTCACCATAGTTGCGGGTCACCGTGACCTTCACGTCCGCCGGGATCACCCGCCCCTTGAGGGCCTCGACCCTGGCCACCAGGTCCTCGGCCACCCAGGTGGCGTTGGCCCCCTTGCGCTTGGCCACTGAGATGGTCACCGCCGGATAATCCTTCCCTGCCGCTGCGGAGATCCCCTTCTCCCCACCCCTGGGGCCTATCCCCATGAAGAGGTAGTTGTCTGCCTCCCCCTCCCCCTCCTTCACAGAGGCTACGTCGGAGATGTAGACCGGCCGGCCGCCATGGACACCGACAACGACCCTGGAGACCTCATCGGCGCTCTCCAGGAATCCACCGCTCTCCACCAGCAGCTCCCGGTTGCCACTTGCCATGCTCCCCGACGGGAGCCTGGCGTTCCCCTTCTGCAGGGCCGCCGCCACCTGCATGGGGGAGAGGCCGTACCCCGCAAGGCGCGCCGCATCCAGGGAAACCCTCACCTGGCGCGGGAAGCCACCCTTGATCTCGGTCTCGGCGCTGTTCTCGCTCTTCTTCAGCTCGTCGGCAACCTCCAGGGCGACACTGCGCAGGATGCCGTGGTCATAGCGCTCCGACCAGAGGGTAAGGGCGAGAATTGGGACGTCGTCTATTGCCCGGGGGGAGACCAGCGGTTCGCCGCCCCCCGGCGGCAGGAGGGTGCGGTTGCTCATCACCTTGTTGTAGAGCTTGACCAGCGACTCCTCCATGTTCTCCCCCACGAGGAAGCGCACGGTGATGATCCCCATCCCCGGCCTGCTCATGGAGTAGAGATACTCGACCCCCTTTATCTCCCATAGCCTGGACTCGAACGGCTTTACCACCCGCTCCTGAACCTCGGCCGGCGATGCTCCGGCCAGGGGGAGATAGATGTCCACCATCGGCACGCTGATCTGGGGCTCCTCCTCCCGCGGGGTCATTTTTACCGCGTAGAAGCCTAGGAGCAGGGCCGCCATGACGATAAGCGGCGTCAGCTTGGAGTCGATGAATGAGCGGGCAATCCTGCCGGCAAAACCGAGACTATCCATGACCTATTCCACCCTTGCCCCTTCGCTCACCCTTTCAGCGCCTGCCGTTACCACCCGTTCACCGCTGCTGAGGCCAGAGAGGATGACAACCCTGTCCCCCACGGCTTTACCGGTCTTCACCAGGCGCATCCTGGCCCTCTTCTCAGCATCGACCACCCAGACAGAGGTGAGTGCACCACGTTCCACCACGGCCCCCTTGGCCACGGCAAGAGAGTCCACGCTTCTCCCCAGCGCCACCCTCCCACGGCCGAACATGCCGCTCCTCACACCCTTGACAGCCAGGGGGACCTTGGCTACGAAGGTGCGGCTTGAGGGGTCGGCAGCCGGGACTATTTCGCTGATGGGGATGGTGCGGCTCCCCGGGATGGCGTCCAGGGTGACCTCGACCCTGGCCCCGGCCTTGACCTTCGGCAGGAGCGATTCGGGGATGGAGAGCTCAATGAGGTAGCTCCCCTCGTCCTCTATGGTGAATATGGGCTGGGAGGGGAAGAGGGAGCTCCCCAGGTCTGCATGCCTGGCGGTGATTATCCCGGCAATCGGTGAGGTGATCCTGGTGTAGTCGGCCACCGCCCCGGCCCCGCCGGAAAACTCATCGGCCTGCTTCAAGCGGGCTTCGGCACGGGCTACCCCCTGCTCGGCCAGCTCCTTCTCAGTCTGCTTGACATCGAACTCCTGCCTGGTCACCGCCTGCTCGTTGAACAGCCTCTGGTAGCGCTCGAAGGTGGCTGCGGCCAGCTTCCGCCTGGCGACTGCCTCATCAAGGGCGCGCCGCGCCTCGTCCACCCCCGCCGAGGCAGCCGCCGCAGAGGCATGGCTTTCCCGGGCCTCGAGCCTAGCAAGCAGCTCACCCTTCTTCACCCGATCCCCTTCACGCACCCGCAGGAGGACCACGCTCCCCGCCACCCTGGCGGCCACGACCGCAGTTGTCCGCGACCGGACCGTGCCGGTGAACTCGACGCTCTCATCAATGGGGGTGGTGACCACCTCGGCAACGGTTACCCCCTTGACGATCTCCCCCCCACCCTTGATAGCAGCTGCAGGCTCCTTCTCCTTTTCGCCGCAACCGGCAAGGATTATGGCAAATGCCAGGGAAACAAGAGCGCTGCTTGATCTTTTCATTGTGCAATCTCCTTCACAAGTGTACCGGCGGCGTGCTGCAGCCTGGCCCAGGCAGCTGCATAATCCGCCTCCAGGGTGGCCAGTTCGGTCCTGGCCCGGTTCAGGGCGGTCTGGGCGTCGAGGAGCTCAACCAGGAGGGAGATTGAGTTCTCGTAACGCTTCCTGATCAGCCTCACCCCCTCCTCAGCCTCCAGCACCATATGCCTGGCCACCTCCAGGCGCTTGCCGAGCTCCTCGCGCCGCAGGTAGCTCTCGGTTATCTGCAGCGCCGTTTCGCTGCGCTGCTCGCGCAGCTGCTCCCTGGCGGCCTCTTGCAGGGCTGCTGCCCTCTCCTTGCCGCTGCTGCGCAGGCCGCCGTCGTAAAGCTCCCAGCGCAGGTTGGCACCCACCAGCCAGGAGTCGTTGTCCCGGCCGAAGGGTATGTCCCGGTCATTCATCTGGTAAGAGGCCATGGCATGCAGGGTGGGGAGCCAGGCGTGCTCGGCCGCCTGCAGGGCTATCCCCGCACCCTCGACCCCTTCGGCCATCCCCCGCAGGGCCGGGCGGGCCGCCATCCCCCTGGCAACCATCTCCGCCCTGTTGCCCACCTGGCCGGGGGAGCGGAACTCCCCCTTGATCTCGACCCTCTCCCCGGCATCCAGGCCTACTGCCTGGGCTAGCCTAAGGGAGGCGACCTCCCTGCCGTTGTCGGCGGCAATCAGCTGCTGCTCCATCTCGGAGACGAAGGTGCGGGCCCTGAGCTCGTCCGAGCGTAGCCCGACCCCTGCCGCGCCGCGCGCGGCGGCGAGGCGTTGGTGCTCACGGGCATCCCCAAGGGCATCCTTGGCCACCTGCAGCTGGGCGTTTGCCTTCTGCAGCTCCAGGTATGCGTTCACGGCCCGCAGGGCAACATCATCACGCCTCTGCTCCTGCATGGCTGCAGCCCGCTTCTGCTCGGACTTCGCCATGGAGAGGCCATCGCTTATGCGCAGGTCGAAGAGCGGCTGCTCCATGACCAGGGAGGTGCGGAAGTCGCCGCTGTTATCCGGACTGTTCAGATCCCCGGCCAGGGTGAAACGCCCCTGGTCGAGGCGCATCATGAAAGCCCTGGTCGGCGAGTTGGTGTAGGCTGCCCCCTCCTCCAGGGAGAGGCGCGGCAGGTAACGGGCCCTGCCGGCATCGACCCCGGCATCCACTGCCAGCTTCTCCTGTCGGGCGGCAAGCAGCAGATGGTTTTTCTCCAGAGCCGTGGCAACAACCTCGGACATGGTCAGGGATCTGTTCTCGCCACCGGCCGCCGCGGGCAGCAGGCAGCCGACAATCAGCATGCGGACAGCTGTTTTGCGCACCTTCTCCTCCGTTTCTGCAAACATATTTTAAATTATATATATGTTTTTTTGAATGTCAACGGTTCTCTTTTGTCTCTACCTTAGCAGCTGCAATATGTTACGCAACCGCTCGATACAATTTGACAAAGAGGGGCGCGGCAACTAGACTGCCATAATTCCAAGAGGGGGAGAGCTGTTGCTGAACATCGATTCCTGGAAATCACGCTTCAAGAAGATCCTCTCCCTGGACAGCCACCCGCGCCACATTGCCGTCGGCTTCGCCGTAGGCGTCTTCATCAGCTTCACCCCCTTCTTCGGCCTGCACACCCCCATGGCCATCGCCGCGGCCTTCGTCTTCCGCCTCAACAAGCTGACCTGCCTGACCGGCGCCTGGGTGAACACCCCCCTGACGGTCATACCAGCCCTGGGGCTGAGCTACAAGATCGGCAGGGTGCTTCGCGGCCTCCCCCCGAATGAGATCACCTTCAGGAGCCTGGAGTGGGCGAACCTGAAGAAGTATGCCGCCTCACTGATCCTAGGCTCGTCAATACTCGGGTTCGTCATGGCCCTTGCCGGCTACTTCTTCTGCTACTGGCTGATAGTTCGCTTCAGGAAGAGGGATGAGACGCTTGAAGAGCTCACCAGGGAGATGGAAGAGACCGGCGAGGAGATCGAGGAATAAAAAAAGCGGGGTCCCCCCCGCTTTTCCTGGCCATATGCTGAAACATCCTCACGCCAATCAGGCGTTCTTCACCACCACGCTCTCCATGATGTTGGCCACATTCTCGCACTTGTCCGTGGCCAGCTCCAGGGTTTCGTAGATCTCCTTCCACTTGATAAGCTGGATCGGATCCTTCTCCTCGGCGAAGAGGCGGCTGATAGCCTCTCTGCAGACCCGGTCGGCCTCGTTCTCCAGGGCATTGACCTCTGTGCAGTACTCGCAGATCGCCTCAAGCTTCCCCCCCATGAGGGAGACCGCCTTGGCTATCACCTGGCAGGACTGGAGGATGATGAAAGCCAGCTGCTTGGCCTCTGGGGTCGGCTTCTCCACGTTGAACATGATGAATCTCTGGGCAGAGGCGTCGATCAGGTCCAGTATGTCGTCCATCTGGGAGGCGAGGGAGTAGATATCCTCCCGGTCGAAGGGGGTAATGAAGCTCTTGTTCAGCTTCTTGATGATGTCGTGGGTAAGGGAGTCACCCTTGTGCTCCAGATCCTTGATCCTCTTCTGGCTGGCAACCGGATCATCGAAGTTGTCCAGCATGATCTTCAGCTCCTGGGCGCCGAGAATGGTATTGTGCGCCATTTCGCGAAACATCTCGAAAAACTTTTCATCCTTGGGTATCAAACCGAACATGCATTCCCCTCCGTACCGATTAAGTACCGGCAAGCTTTCTACAAACCTGTAACCTATAACACGCCTCACCAGGAGGTAACAGTTAAAAAACATTTTCACTGCCGACCTCCAGCAGTGCGACCAGAGGGGAACAGCCTGTTTTGCTTGCCTTTTAGCGGCGCTTACCTTATGTTGCTTTCGTTTGCAGAGTAGAGGAGAAAAGAACCATGGACAACCTTCACGCCCTGCTGCTCGGCGCACTCCAGGGGATGACCGAGATCCTCCCCATCAGCAGCTCGGCACACCTCATCCTCATCCCGAAAATACTCTCCTGGCCGGAATCTGGTCTCACCTTCGACGTGGCCCTGCACCTGGGCACCCTGATAGCCCTTTGCCTCTACTTCTGGCGCGACATCTTCGACCTGACCTACAACTTCCTCTCCAGCATCGGCGGCAAGGGGGTGCACACACCCGGCAACCGCCTGCCATGGTACATCATCATCGGCACCATACCGGCCGTCATCGTCGGCAAGAGCCTGGAGGAGCCGATCGAGAGGATTTTCCGCCAAAGCCCGGCGATCATCTGCTCCCTGCTGATCGGCTTCGGCCTCCTTTTGGCTTTCGCCGACACCACCGGCGCCAAGAGGTGGAAGCTGGACAGGATGACTCTCAAGGCCGCGGTCATCATCGGCCTGGCCCAGTGCCTTGCCCTCGCCCCGGGGGTATCCCGCTCCGGGGTCACCATCACCGCCGCCCTGCTCATCGGCTACAATCGGGAGACCGCCGCCCGTTTCTCCTTCCTCCTCTCCCTCCCCATCGTCTTCGGAGCGGCGCTTCTCAAGGTCGGCCACCTGGCCAGAAGCGGCATACCCGCCGGCGAGGGGATGCCGCTCATTATCGGCATTGCCAGCTCAGCCATCTTCGGCTACCTGAGCGTCGCCCTCCTCCTCAGGCTGGTGCAGCGCCACTCCCTCTACCCCTTCGTCTGGTACAGGCTGCTGGCCGGAGCGGCGCTCCTCTTCCTGGTCTGAGGAGCTCCGCATGGCTGGCGGAATCAAGGAGTGGCCCGAGGACGAGCGCCCAAGGGAGAAGCTGCAGAAGCAAGGGGCGGAGAGCCTGAGCGATGCCGAGCTCCTCGCCCTGATCATCCGTACCGGGGATCACGCCTCCGGGCAGAGCGCCATCGACCTGGGGCGGAACATGCTGCAGACCTTCGGCGACCTGCGCAGGCTCTCCTCCGCCGGCTTCAGCGAGCTGTGCGAAGTCAAGGGGGCGGGACCGGCCAAGTCGGCCTCCATCCTTGCCGCCCTAACCCTGGCGAACAGGGTGATGACCGACCGCCTGCAGAGCCTGGAGAGATTCACCTCCCCCCAGCAGATCTTCAACCACTTCCACTTCCGCTTCCGCGACCGGCGCAAGGAGTATTTCCTCATCCTCCTCCTGGACAGCAAGAATCGCATCATCCGCGAGGAGCAGGTGTCTGAGGGGTCCCTCAACCAGAGCATCGTCCACCCCAGGGAGGTCTTCAGGCCGGCGATCCGCGAGTCGGCCGCGGCGGTCATCCTGGTGCACAACCACCCCTCCGGGGACCCGACCCCCAGCAGGGAGGACCGGGAGATCACCCGCCGCCTCAGGGAGGGGGGGGAGCTCCTCGGCATCCGCGTCCTGGACCACATCATCATCGGCGACGGCAGTTACCTGAGCTTCGTCGAGCAGGGGCTGCTCTGAACCCTACCCCTTCAGGTATCCCCCTATCCCCTCCCCGAACCCCACCGGCTCGAAGCCGAAGGTCTGCCGCCATCCGCCGTCGCAGATATTCTCCTCGACCAGCATCGTCATCTGGTCCCTGGTTATGGGGAAGAAGGGGAGGCGGTCCAGCAGCGGAACAACCACCTTCATCAGCGCCAGGGGGTTGGGGAGCTTCACCACCCTCTTCCTCCCCAGGGCCAGGCCGATGGTGTCCAGGAGTTCGTTGTAGGTGAGTCTCTGGGGGCCGCAGAGCTCGTAGGTCTGGCCCACCGTCGCCGGCATCTCCAGGGCCATGGCGAAGCAGCGGGCCACATCGTCGGCAGCGATCGGCTGCAGCCGGTAGAGGCCGTCGCCGATCACCGGCACCGCCGGGTAGCTGCGGATATATCCTGCCAGCTTGTTGACGAAGTCATCCTTCGGGCCGAAGACGATGGATGGGCGGAAAATGGTCCATTCCAGGCCGGAGCCGCGCAGCAGCTCCTCGGCCGCGAACTTGCTGCGATGGTAGGCGGAAGCAGCCCCGGGCCGGCTGCCCAGGGCCGACATCTGCAGGTAGCGGCTGATGCCGTTCTCCCTGGCCGCAGCCACCATGTTGGCCGTGCCCTGCAGATGCAGCCGGCTGTAGGTTACCCCCCGTCCGGGGAACTCGCGGATGATCCCCACCAGATTGATCACCGCATCGCACCCTTTCGCCCCCTCCAGGCAGCTGGCGGCATCGGTCACGTCCCCCTGGAACTGCTCGACCCCTTCCGCCGCCCCCCTCCTGGAGTGCACCAGGATGCGGAGATCATGCCCCCTGGCCAGCAGCTCCCTGCAGAGATGCCCGCCGACAAACCCCGTGGCGCCACTGACGAATATCCTCATTTACCCCCTCCCGGCAGCTTGATCCATTCGCAAAACGTATACCCAATTGTAGCCGCAATCAGGGGAAGTTCCACCCTTTCCCCCCTTGCAATCGGGGGAGAATTGCCATAACCTTTGCAAAAACATTCGGAAAGGGAGTAGCAGCCATGCGGATCGCCAGAAACCTCCTTCTTTTCATTATCGCCATCGCAGCAACCCTCCTCCAGTGTGGCTGCAGCAGGCTCCCCATAACCGCCCCCCTCCCCCAGAACCTGGAGGCGAGGCGGCTTGCAGGGGTCGATCCCGACACTCCCATGGCCATCTCCCCCGACGGCAAGGTGGCGGCAGTATCCAGCTCAGGGATGAAGCTCATCCACCTCCCCAGCGGTCAACTGCTGGAGGTGGACAGCAGGCTGCCTCGCAGGGTGGCCTGGTCCCCCGGCGGCTACGGCCTGGCTGCCAGCTTCAGCGCCGACGGCGGCAGCAGCATCGTCACCTACGACCAGTACGGCATCCGCGTGGCTGAGGAGAGGGTGGAGGGGAAGATCACCGACCTTGCCTGGCTCTCGGAACGGGAGATCCTGGCCGCCTCCATATCCATCACCAACTACAAGTTCGGCAGCAACTACGCCACCCGGCTGCACCGCTGGAGCCCCGGCTTGGGGGGGGTTACCACCGTCGACTTGCGCCAGACGACCCTGCAGCCGGCCACCATCAGGCATTGGCTCCCGCTCCTGCAGCGCGGGCCGAGGCTCGACCTCTCCCCCGACAAGGGGGTGATCCTCTACCTGCAGCCGATGGACCCACCCCTGTTCAACCCCAATTACAAGCTGATCCTGCGGGACCTGGCAAGCGGCAGGGAGATGGAGGTCGTCAATCTCCCCTGGAACTCGGACGGCGGACGCTTCAGCGCCGACGGCGAACTGATGTTCCACGGCGACGGGGGTGGGAACACGACGCTGCGCGACCCATGGAGCGGGGAGACCGTCGCCACCCTGCCGGGGAGCGGCAGGAACCTGGAACTCTCCCCTGTCGGCGGATACCGCTTCTCCGACGGCACCCTCTACCGTGACGACAAAGTGGTGACCGAGCTGGCCGAGGGGAGTAGAGCCTGCTTCAACCCCAACGGCAGGGAGCTCCTCGTCTCCGCCGGCAAAGAGCTCTACCTCGTCTCAGGACTGCAGCCGGAGGGGAGCCGCCTCCTTACCACGGCCCAGAGGGAGAAGCTGCTCCAGCCACGCTCCTGGCGGCTGGAGGGGCTAATCTCCCCGAAGGAGTACCGCGAAACCCTGGAGAGGATCAAGCGCCAATGAAAGCGACTGCCACCATCCTGCTAGCTGCCGCGCAGATCCTGGTTGCCCTCCCCTCCCTGGCCGAGGAGTGCATCCCCTGTCACCGGGAGAAGACCCCCGCGGCCGTGCGCCAGTGGGAGCAGAGCGCCCACGGCAGGAAGGGGATCGGCTGCGAGAAGTGCCACGGCAGCGACCACGAGAAGATGAAGAAGGGTGAGGCACGGGTGGACATGAAGGCCTGCGCCCCCTGCCACCACAAGGCCTACGAAGGGCACCGCAAAAGCCGCCACGGCCTGGGGCTCCACTCCGGCTGGGGGTGCACCCGCAACATGGATGGCCGCAGCGCCAGGGAGTGCTCCTTCTGCCATGACAAGGAGAGCGCCGAGCCCCTCTCCTCGGTGCAGTGCGCCCGCTTCCTCAAGCAGAGCAGCGAGATGGGTGAGGTGGGGTGCAACTACTGCCACAGCGTGGAGAGCTCCTGCGCCTCCTGCCACACCAACCACAACACCGACCTGAAGATCGTCCGCGACCCGGCCGTTTGCGCCAAGTGCCACATGGGGCCCGACCACCCCCAGTGGGAGATGTGGCAGACCTCGCAGCACGGCACCCTCCACGCCACCGCCGGAGCCACCCTTGCCCCGGATTGCCAGAGGTGCCACATGCCCGGTGGGAGCCACGACGTCTCCGTGGGGATAACCATGAGCTCCGGCGGCGTCCCCTACCCGCCGGATAAGGGGGCTCCCCAGCGGGAGGAGATGATCAAGATCTGCTCCCAGTGCCACGCCCCCTCCTTCGCCAAGCGGGAGCTCACCAGGGGTGACGCCATCCAGAAGCAGAGCCTGACCATCGTCAAGGAGGCGGAGAGCATCATCCTCGACCTGGCCGACCGGAGCCTCCTCGACCCGATGCCGGAAAACCGCCCCCCCCACCCCCTGAGCGGCAAGCAGCTGGTGCTCGACAGCCAGCTCCTCTACGAGGACACCTCCCACATCGAGCGGCTCCTCTTCAAGATGAAGAAGTACGACTACGCCCGCACCGTCAAGGGGGCCTACCACCAGAACCCGGCCTATACCCACTGGTACGGCAACGCAGAGCTGAAGATGGACCTGGTGGACATCAGGGCCGAGGCGAGCCGGCTGCGAAAGGCAGGCAGGAGCGGTGGGGGAGCCGACAAGGGGGCCACTGGCCCGGAGGAGAGGCTGCGGCTGCTGCAGCGCAGGCTTGAGCGCGGCGGGATCGGCCAGGCCGAATACGAGGCGGAGAAGAAGCGGCTCCTGGACGAATACCTGGGGGTGAAGAAGTGATCAAAACTAAAGCGGTGACAGGCGCGACTGCCAGGGAGCATGCATGAACATTACGGCCCTTAAGGACTTTTCCATCGTCGTCGGCGGCCTGGTGACGATCTTCGCCTTCGTCAACGGCCTTCTGGAGTACCGCCGCCAGGGGGCGCAGAAGCGGGTGGAGCACTTCACCATGCTCCGCCGCCGCCTGAAGGAGAACCCGGTATTCAAGGAGATCTGCGCCCTGATGTTCGCCAACGACCCGCGCCTGGCAACCATCGACCCCCAGGACAAGCGGGACTTCATCGGCCTGCTGGAGGAGGTGGCCCTGCAGGTCAACTCAGGCCTGATCCGCCCGGAGCTGGCCCACTACATGTTCGGCTACTACACCGTCGCCTGCCTGGAGAGCAGGGATTTCTGGGCCAACCTGACCCTGGACGAGACCTACTGGAACCTCTTCTACGACTTCGCCAGGGAGATGAAGGAGCGGGAGAAATCCACCACCTACGACCGCAAGAGGCTCCGCTTCTAGGGGGATCTGACCGAAAACCGGCAGACTGGCGGTGACGTAGAGAGCGCTTAGGGGCTATTTCGTCGTAATTCCTGGTGAGAATGCGCGATTAGAGCAGATGCTGTCCGAAGCCGAAGGGCGAGTTCATCTGCCCTAGCGAAACGAACCTGGAATTACAGAAATAGACCCTTCACGCGAACATAGTCACTGCCAGTCTGCCGAATCCAGGATTAATGGAGGGGATAATGGAGAAGGGAAACCAGCACCCCGAAGGGGAGCTTTTGCTGCGCACCTCGCCGCTGCCGGCGGACACCAACGCCAACGGCGACATCTTCGGCGGCTGGATCATGTCCCAGATGGACCTGGCCGGGGGGATGATGGCCGTGGAGATAACCGGCGGCCGGGCGGTCACCGTGGCGGTGGACGCCATGAAGTTCATCAAGCCGGTGAAGACCGGCGACATCGTCTGCTGCTACGGCAGGGCCACCAGGATCGGCACCACCTCCGTCACCATCAGGCTGGAGGTATGGGTCAAGCCGGGGCTTGGTGAGATCACCCTCTACCGGGAGAACCCCTTCTCCAAGGTGACCGAGGCGTCCTACACCTACGTGGCCGTGGACCGGGAGGGGAGGAAGCGCCCCTTCCCCCACGGGGATAGTTCAGGATAGCAGGGGGAGGGTGGCGGCGATCCCCTCCAGGAGAAGCCCGTTCTCTACGGCTCCGCGCACCGCCACCCGGAAGAATCTCCCATTAAGCCCCGGGAAGTTGGAGCAGTCGCGGATGAGGATGCGCCTACCAAGCAGCCGCCGCGCCAGCTCCCCTGCCGTCCCGCCACAGGTCAGCTCCCCCAGGAGGTAGTTGGCCGCCCCGGGATAGACCTTCACCCCGGGCATCCCGGCCAGCCCCTCGGCCAGCCTCCCCCTCTCCGCCGTAACCAGCGCCACCGTATTCTCCCCGTGACCGCGGTCAGCCAGGGCCGCCATCCCGGCGGCCTGGGCCAGGGTGCCGACGCTCCAGGGTGGGCGGAGCCGCTCCAGCTCCGCGATTATCTTTCCGCTACCCAGAGCATAGCCGAGGCGAATCCCCGGGAAACCGTAGAACTTGGTCATGGAGCGCAGGATGAGAAAACCGTCGTTTCGAGCCAGGAGGGGGAGCGCCGCCCCATCCTCGCAGAAGTCCATGAACGCCTCGTCCAGCACGCAGAAGGTTCCCGCCTCCCGGCAGAGCCCCAAAAGGGCACCGACCTCATCCCTTGAGTAGAGCCTGCCGGTTGGGTTCCCCGGGTTGCAGAGATAGAGGAGGTCGTATCCTCCCCCCAGCCGCTCCTCAACCCGGCTCAGCTCCAGGGCGAACCCCTCCTCCGGGGAGAGGCATAGGTAGTCACAGCTCCAGCCGGCCAGCTCCAGGCCGTGGCCGTACTCGGAGAAGGTCGGGGCGACCAGGAGCGCCCGCTTGCGGGAGAAGCGCCCCAGGCGGGGGATGAGATGAATCAGCTCGGTGGAGCCGTTGCCGACCACCAGCTGCTCCGGCGCCACCCCGTGCTTCTCCGCCAGGAGCAGGCGCAGCCCGGTGCAGGCCGTGTCCGGGTAGTGCCCCACCCGGCCAAACGCCTCCTCGACGGCCGGCCAGACCCCGGGCGGCGGGCCGAGGGGGTTGATGGAGGCGGAGAAGTCGAGGAGCTCCTCAGGCGCAATCCCCAGCTCCCTGGCAACGGCGAAGATTGTGCCGCCATGTTCGAATACTCTGT
>CALMOE010000261.1 GCA_937871715.1 uncultured Geobacter sp.
GAAAAGCCGCCGTTACCACCGCCGTAGATTCCTCCTCCGCCGTAGTAGCCGCCGCCAATAAACGGGCCGCCGCCGGGAAATCCACCCCCTCCGCCGCCGAAGAGGAAAGTTAGAAATAGACCAAGTAAAAAACCGATCGCAGCCAGCAGGGCCAGGAGGGCCAGAGCCAGGCCGGGAAAAGTGAGCCAGGCGATGGCCGGCAGGCCGGCGGCGCCGGCGGCGGCACCCAGAAAGCGGGAGTAGGAGCCGAGAAAGACGCAGGCCACTGCCAAGAAGATGAGGAGGGTCAAGAGGGGGGGCGCCCCCTTCTTTCCCTTGCTCAGGTCACGGGGGGTCGCCTTGTACTCCCCCTTGGTCACGGCGATCAGGGCGGCGACCCCGGCGCTGATGCCGCCGTTGAAATCACCGGCCTTGAAGCGGGGAGCCATGTCGCCGCGGATTATCCTTCCTGCAACCAGGTCGGTCAGCTTCCCCTCCAACCCCCGGCCCACCTCGATCCTGACCTTGCGCTCGCTCTTGGCCACTAGCAGGATGACGCCGTTGTCCACCCCCTTGAGCCCGGGCTTCCAGCTCTCCGCCACCCGGATGGAGAACTCCTCGATGCTCTCCCCCCCCAGGGTGGGGATGGTCAGCACCACGATCTGGGTGGAGTCGCTCCGCTCGAAGTCGGACAGTTGCCGCTCCAGGGAGGCGGCTGTCCCCGGGGAGAGGAGCCCGGCATGGTCGTTCACGTGCCCCCTCAAGGGGGGTGGATCGCCCGCCGCCGCCCGGGTGACGAACGCGAGGCAGAGGAGAATAAGGCCGAGTAGTCTCATCTTCTCTCCAGCGGGTGCCAGCCGCCTAGAACTTCACCTTGGGGGCCGTTTTTGCCCCCTCTTCCGCCTTGAAGGGCTCCTTGCGGGTCAGGTGGAGGAGGAGCGAGTTGGTGACGCTGTTGGGGAAGCTCCTTATGCTGGTGTTGAACTCCTGTACCGCCTTGTTGTAGCGCACCCGGGCGACGTTGATACGGTTCTCCGTCCCCTCCAGCTGGTTCTGCAGATCGAGAAAATTCTGGTTCGCCTTCAGATCCGGGTAGCGCTCCACAACCACCATGAGCCGTGAGAGGGCGCCGGAGAGCTGACCCTGGGCCTGCTGGAACTTGGCAATGTCATTGGGATTGGCCAGCATCTCCTTTGAGAGCTTCATTGATCCTACGCTGGCCCGGGCCTCGGTGACAGCCTTGAGGGTTTCGGCCTCGTGTTTGGCATAACCCTTGACCACCTCCACCAGGTTGGGGATCAGGTCTGCACGCCTCTGGTAGGATGCCTCCACGTCACCCCAGGCGGCAAAAACCGCCTCTTCAGCGGCCTGCATCCGGTTGTAACCGCATCCTCCCAGCATGGAGAGGGCAAGAAGGGAGATGACCAGCATTAATACTCTTTTCATATCGTTCTCCTCATACTTGGATTTATCAAGAGCAATCTAACCATTGCCAGAGGCTTTGTCACCCCATCAGTGAGAATATCCGATAACGCTTCCATGTCAAAGGATTGCCAGGGGAGCAACCCCCCTCAGGGTTGCTGCTCGCCCCGGCCCCCCCACTGCAAGGCTCAGCAGCCAGACGTAGGGTACCATGCCGTAGTTCCAGGCGAGGCAGAGGCGGCGGTAGCCGGAGAAGAGGAGCGCCTCTTCACCTGCCCTGATGATCACCGCCGCCGGCAGGGTCAGGCTCCCATCGCTTTGCAGGGCACTCTCCATCCGGTTGTAACTGAGCCTGTAACCCCGCTTCGCCTTGGCCAGGTAGCGGCAGTAGTCATCGTAGGAGTGATGGGAGTTGATCACCGGAACCCCCTGCAGTTCGCCGCTGCGTGGGTAGGGGACCAGGCTGCCGGAGGCAAAGGATGCAGCAAGGGTTTCCCAGGTGATGGCATGCTTCAGGTAGAACTGCTGCTTGGCCGGGTGATGGAAGTACTCCCACTCCTCTCCTTCGATGGAGGGTGGGATCCAGCTTATGCGCAGCGACGAATCCGAGAGCATTGTTTCCCTCTTGGGGTGATGTGGCGACAGGTTTAGCAACCTTAACCCAAGGCTGCTGCCATTTCAATGGTGATCCCCATGGTTGCGCGCAATGTCCGGGTTCAATCGTCTTGACAGGGTGGAGATGATGAGAGTGATGAGCAGGGCAAACCCCAGAAGGAGGACTGCGGTGGCCGCACTCCCCAGCAGGGCGGGCTTGAGGAGGATGACAGTGCCGAGCATGAGCATCATCACCCCTGAGAGGAGCTTCAATACCCGCCCCTGCCACTCGGAGAGCTTGCGGCTGCCGAGGGTAACGGTGAAGATGGCGACGATGACCGCCAGGGGGATGACGTAGACCACGTTGTAGTAGAAAAGGTAGAGGTAGTAGGTTGACGGGGCGAACTCACGCAGGGTCAGCACCCGGGTGAAGACCATGGGGAAGCCGGCGGTGCAGAGTAACTCGTAGCTGTTGGCCGCCACGGCCAGCACCACCGTGCCTGCGAGCATGGACGGCAGGGAGGGTGACCTGACCAGCCGGCGCATCCTGTCGAAGAGCCTGGGCTTCTTCTCCTCCGGGATCACCAGGGAGACCCCCTGTTCGAAGAAGAAGAAATCCTTGATGTTGATGGCGGCAACCACCAGGGCGATAACCCCCGCGGCAACGGTTATGGAGCGCATGGTCCCGACAAGGAGGAAGATATTCAGCCAGGCGGCCATGAAGACGAAATAGACGATGCCGGAGGAGAGGACGAAGATCCCGCCGATGAGGGCCATGCGCAGGCGGGAGTGGGTATGGATAAGCAGGCTGAGGAGAAAGAGGAGCACGAAGAAGGCGCAGGGGTTGAAACTGTCGAGAGCGGCTATGCAGAGGGTGAACAGGGGGAGAGCGGTCGACTCCGGGTCTATGCTGCCGAGGAGGGGGATGGTGAGGGTCTCGGCAACTCTACCCTCCCCTTTCGCACGGTCGCCATGGCTCCTGGCAAGGAGTGAGCGGACTTCCGCCTCGATGGCTGCCCCCTTGTAGTCATTGAACCCTGAGATCATGGTGTTGCCGATGATGAATGCAGGCACGCTCCTGGCTTCCGCTCCCCGCTCCCGCGCCATGTTCCTGAGCAGGTCGACGTTTTGCGGATTATCGAAGACTTCGTAGGACTTTATCCGCAGCGAAGGGTACTTCCTGGCCAGCCCGTCGAGAAACGGCTTGGCCTCCGCGCAGTGCGGGCACCCTACCCCCCAGAAGTAGTGGATGGTTGAATTTCCACTATCCTCCCCTGAGGGAGCAGCGGCTGCGTCTGCCCCGGCAAGCGCCAGAAGGATGATAAGCACGCATGTGATGAGGTACAGTGTGTGCCGTAACTGTTCCATGGGGTCACCAGCGAGCGTTCGGCTCTCTTTGTCTTGATTGTAGCACATTTGGGTGGAGACCCGGAACATGGCCGCCACCGTGACAGCCGGGGTGCAAACCCTTTGACACGACCATGCCGGGTTTATTATTTTAGCGATAGCAATTATCGCCGCATTGAATGGAGAGCCCATGAACATCAAACAGCTGGAGGTCTTTCTCGCCGTTGCCGAGAGCGGCAGCTTCTCCAAGGGGGCCAATGCCACCTTCATCACCCAGTCGACGGTAAGCCAGCACATCTTCGCCCTGGAGCGGGAGTTCGATCTGCGCCTCTTCGACCGTACCGGCAAGGGTGCGATCCTTACCGAGGCTGGCAAGCTCCTCGCCGAGCACGCCAGGCGGATCCTCGCCGGCATGGATGAGGCAAGCGGGGCGATGCGGCGCTTCAGGGGGGGGGAGGAGGTGACGCTGCGCATCGGCGGCAGCAACATCCCGGCCGACTACATGATCCCTGCGGCGCTGCCGCTCCTGCTGCAGCGCCTCCCGGGGGTTACGACCATCGTCAGCCAGGGGGACAGCCGGGGGGTTCTGGATAAGCTCCTTCGCGAGGAGGTGGAGCTCTGCGTGGTCGGCAGCAGGTTCCCCATGGAGGGGGTCGACTACACCCCCCTTGGGACAGACATGATCCGCCTGGTGGTCGGCACCTCCCACCCCTGGTGGGGGCGAAGCTCGGTGACCGTCGCCGAGCTGGCCGAGGAGACGCTGATTATGCGCGAATCCGGCTCCGGCACGGGCAAAAGCGTGCTGGAATCCCTGGAACTGGCCGGGGTGGAGCCGGCGCGGCTGAAGGCCAGGGCGGTCCTGGGGAGCAACGAGGCAGTGAAGCGGGCCGTTATGGAGGGGATAGGGGTCGCCTTCGTCTCCGAGCTTTCGCTCAGGCAGGAGCTGGAACGGGGGGTGGTGGCCGTGGTTGGGCTGCAGGGGGTGGAGATAGTGCGCCGCTTCTATCTGGCGTCCCGTGCCGGCCGCACACTCTCACCGGCGGCCAGGGAGTTCGCCGCGGTGATGGCGCAGCTGTACGGACCGGCCTGAAAGGGGAGGGGCCTGGGTCTGCCAGATCAGCCCCGGGGATGTTCCCGCAGGATGACGGTGAAGAGGAGCTGCTGTTCGCTCTCCGAAAGTGCTATGGAGAGCTCCACCCTGGTCGTCCTGCCGCGGAATCCCCGCACCGTCCCCATGGTGCTCTCCACGTCGGGACGGAGCTTGCCATCCACCATGCTGGCGGCAAAGAGTTCCTTCCCCGAACCCTCGCCGCTGATGAACTCGAAGATGTTCCTGCCCAGAACGGACTTGCGCGGCAGGCCGAAGAGATCTGCGGCACGCTGGTTGGCGATGATTATCCTGCCGTCCTGGAGGCAGGTGACCACTGCCGAGCCCGCCATCTCCATTAGGGAGCGGTAGCGGGCGTCTGCCTCCGAGCTCTGCAGGTTCCTCTGCTCCAACTCCACCATCATCTCGTTGAAGCTTTTAATAAGGGTACCGATTTCGTCGTTCCCCCTAGGGAGAAGTCGCTCGTGGAAGGAGCCGGTCCGGGTCACCCGGGTGATGGATTCGGCCAGCTCTTTAACCGGGCCGATGATGCTCCTGCGCAAAATCCACCCCATAACCATGATGATGATCAGAAAGATCCCGACGCGGTAGAGCAGGTCCTGGCGCAGGTTGGTGCCGATCTGGCGGTAGAGCTCTGCCATTGGTATGGAGACGGAGACCGCGCCGATTACCTCGCCGCTCCGGTAGCCGTAGGAGTAGTGGCCGCGGGGGAAACGGGCGCGGACGAATGCCGGGGCGCTGTCGTATTCGCCGTGACAGGCCAGGCAGGACTCCACCGCCACCATCGGCTGCATGTAGCGGAAGGTGAGTCTACCGCCGATCGTCTCCAGGCTGGAGCTCTCCTTCGCCCCCAGTTGATTGAACTCCTTCAGCCTGGAAGCTTCATAGCCGTCCGGGCTGTTCTCCGGGTTGCGGTACCTGAGTGATACCTGACGGACGTAGTATGGCGTGCCAGAGGTTATCCGCTTGGCAACCCGGGAGGCAACCACCTGGGGGACAAGGTCGTAGTTCCGCTCCGCCTCGTCACCGACCACTCCAGACATGTAATCCCTGGTTTCGATGATCTGCCGGGCGAAGTTGCGCGCATTGTCCGCCGCGAACTTGAGGACAAGGGCCTGTTGCTTGCGGTAGGAGAGGTAGGCGGCGGCAATCAGGAGGCTGATCAGGAGCAGGGACATGATCAGGTTGAACTTGGTGCGCAGGTGCAGGTTGGCAAGCCGTGACATGGCGCCTCCGAAAGTTGAAGAGACTGAATCAGTATAGCCGCTGGCAGGGGATGCGCAACCAACGGCATCATTCGTCCATTGACACGGCCCGGCAAGGGATTAAATTTTTACAAGCAAACAACATCCTGTTCAAACAGGGAGCATGGGTATGCCCCAACCGTTCATCGGCTGCAGCGGCTTCAGCTACCCCCACTGGCGCGGGGGGTTCTATCCTGAAAAGCTTCCCCAGGGGCGCTGGTTCGACCACTACTGCTCGGCATTCGCCAGCGTAGAACTGAACGTCACATTCTACCGCCTGCTCAAATCGCAGACATTCTCCCGCTGGCACGACCGGTCACCACAAGAGTTCATCTTCTGCGTCAAGGGGAGCCGTTTCATCACCCACGTCAGGCGGCTTGCCGATCCCGGGGAACCGCTGGATCGCTTCTTTTCCGGGGTCCTGGGGCTGGGGGAAAAATTGCGGGTGGTTCTGTGGCAGTTCCCCCCCGGCTTTGCCTGTGACCTTGACCGGCTGCGACTCTTTCTCGGGCTGCTGGGCTCCTATCCCGTGCGCCATGCCCTGGAGTTCAGGCATGCCAGCTGGCTGTGCGAGGAGGTTGCCACCCTCTGCCGCCGGTTCGGCGTTGCCCTCTGCATGGCCGACTGGCCCGATTTCATCGCCGAGACCCCCCTGACCGCCGACTTCGTCTACATCCGTCGCCACGGTCATGGCGGCAGCTATGCCGGCTGTTACTCCCCGGACGAGCTGCTGGCCGATGCCGCAAGGATCAGGTTGTACCTGGAGGGGGGGAGGGATGTGTACATCTACTTCAACAACGATGCCCACGGCTTTGCCCCGGTAAACGCCGGGGAGCTGGCCGGGCTGCTTGGCGGGGGCACATCATCTCTCAGGCTGAACTGATGGGGACCTACCGGCGGAAGTGATTCGACCACAGATGAGCTATCCGCACAAATCTGATTATTCTCCCCGCTGAGAGGCCGCTGGCGATCAATCCGCGGCAGTGGCGCCACGCAACCTGCCGACTGGCATGATTGAAAGGGGCTCCTCATCTGGGTGAAGGGCCAGTGCCCTCTTCACCTCGGCATCGTCGAAGGCGCCGATGAGCACCGTGCCGAGCTGGAGAGAAGCTGCCTGCAGGTAGACATTCTCCGCCGCATGCCCATGGTCCATGTAGACGTAGCGCACGCCGCGCTCCCCGTACTTCCCCGTAGTCCTGGTAAAGATTGCGGTAAAAACGAGAGCAGCCGGAGCCCTGCGGATCGCCGCCTGCCCCAGGGATGCGGCACAGATGCGAGCCCGCCTGTCACCTGAAAGGTACGGCTTCAGGGCATGCTCACGTGGCAGGTAACGGTAGGTGCCGGCTGCCAGGCCAGTGATGTTGCCGGCAACCAGATGCAGCTCAAGTGGATAGAGTGCACCCGCCGACGGGGCCGTGCGCAACCCTCCGGCAGTGGTTAACCCCTGGGCAGCCCAGAGGAGCTGGCCGGCCTCGGCCAGGGTGAGCGGTCCGTCCAGGTAGTCGCGCACCGACCGGCGGAGTCTTAGCGCCCTTTCAACGGATATGTTGCTGTCACGGCGTGGCTGGGGGAGCGGCACGATCGTCGCCGCTCCTCCTGTCAACGGTTTCATCTCCATGGCGTCCCCCCTGGCAGTAACGGTCATGGCCAGCAAAGCTATCACCAGCTTCACCCCTGCCCGTCTCACGGGAACCCGTCCAGCCGGCTGAGCCCTTCCGCGCGGGCGATTGCCAAAGCCTCGGCGAACTCCTCCGGGGTGATCCGCCGGTTAAGATGGGGGTGCTCGGCTGCCCTGAAGCAGGGGTGGTACTGGTCCATGATGTTGACGTAGGTATCGGGGGATATCTCCCGTGCAATGAACCCCATGACCCGGCGGGTACCGGCCAGCCCCTCCGGCAGAACAAGATGGCGCACCAGCAACCCGCGAACGGCCACCCCCCTTTCGTCCAGAAGGAGAGGTCCCACCTGGCGGTGCATCTCCCGCAGAGCCTCCTCTGCGCTCTCCACGTAGTGGGGGACTCCGGAATACTGCTCGGCAACGGCACTATCCCCGAATTTGAAATCGGGCATGTAGATATCGAAGACCCCCTCAAGAAGCCGCAGGGTTGCCGGCTCTTCATAGCCGCCACAGTTGTAGACCAGGGGTATATCCAGCCCACCGTCGATGGCATGGGGGAGTGCCACGAGGATCTGGGGGACCTGATGGGTAGGGGTGACGAAATTGATGTTGTGACACCCCTGCCGCCAGAGAGAGAGCATCATCTCCCCCAGCTCTGCGGGGCTTGCCTCGCTCCCCATCGCCAGTTGGCTGATGTCGTAGTTCTGGCAGAATACGCAGCGCAGGTTGCACGAAGTGAGGAAGATCGTGCCGCTGCCGTAGCGGCCAACCAGGGGGCGCTCCTCGCCGAAATGGGGGCCGAAGCTGGAGACCATCGGCACTCTGCCGACCCGGCATGCCCCCCTCTCCCCCTGCAGACGGTTGACGTGACAATGGCGCGGGCAGAGGGTGCAATCCCCGAGGATAGAGCGGGCGGCTTCTATCCTGCGGGCCAGCTCACCACTTTCATGTAGGCGTAGATATGACGGCACAGCCTGCATTCCACCCCCCTTGCAGTTTCAGCCATCTCCTTACCGTAGATTCTACCCCATAAAAGCTGCAGGCAAAGATGAGTGGAATAATTTAATAAGCCTATTACAATGTATGCTGCGGGTAGGGAGGGAACGGCAGATGCAGCCAAATGGAGCGGGTGCCGATATCGGGAGGTGCAGCATGAATGGATCGTCTGAAGCGAAACCGGGGGACAAATGTTCCCTATACTGCTCCGTCTGCGAAGAGGAGCGGACCTTCGTCTGGGAAACCTGGCCTGGGGTGGAGTTTTACGGCTATCCCCCCAAGACGGAACAGGGGTGGGTCTGCAGCTCATGCGGGGAGAAACTCCCGGCCCCCTGAAAACGGCCCAACTTAACCACCTGCATCGCCGTCAAGGTTCGCCGATGGCGAAGAGCGGCGGGAAGATCCCCTCGCAGCGGCAGAGGGGGCAACGTGACGGAGAGGTCAGCCGTCCGCGCTTGGCGAAGACGAAGCCGCATCTGCGGCACTCGGCCGGGGTGACGTGCAGCAGCTCTCCCGAGGCGTGCAGGCTGAGGCGGATATGCTCCAGGTGGGGGTACACATCCCTTTCCGGGATATGCAGCTCGGCCGATATCTCCAGGGCGGACATGGCCTGGCGGCGCAGGATGGCGGCAATGCCGTGGCGGATCGTCTCCTGGTCGCTGCGGGGGACATGGGGCTTCCTGTCGAGCTGTCTCTTCATCTTCCCCCCCCATGGCTAGACATCGAGCACTACAGTCCCCCTCCAGAGCTCCCCCTCCCGGGAGAGCGTCAGGTGGTGCAGTGTGGCGGCCTTGACATCCACCAGCAGACGGTGACGCTCCGGGTCGATCCTCTCCCCCTTGAGGAGCGCCTCCAGGGAGAGTTCCCCCCCGGCTTCGCTTATACGCGCCCTCTCCCCATGGAGGAGGAGCCTTTTGGCGTCCTTGAGATAGACCAGCTCCTGGAGGAAGGACCAGAGGAGCAGGTCCGCCTCTTCGTGCTCAAGCCTGACAACCAGCTCCTCCCGCCGCTCCACACTCTCCGGGGCCTCGGTCATGGTGGCCAGCAGGGCGTCCGCAGCGGCGATGAACAGCTCCTCCCGGCTCTCCCCCCAGGCCTCGAAGGCCACGTCCGCCGTGGCCATATCCTCAAGAAAACGGTACGGCATCCCTAACCCTTGATGTTGCCGATGGGGACCAGCTTCACCACCCGCCGGCTCAGCCCGGCCTCTTCGGTTGCCCTGGCCACCGCGTCGATATCCTTGTAAGCCAATCCGGCCTCCTCTGCCAGACCACCGTAGGAGGCGGTGCGCACGTGAATTCCCCGTTGCTCCATGTCGTCCAGGAGCTTCCTCCCCTGGACCATCTTCTTCGCCTGGTGGCGGCTCATGGTGCGGCCGCTGCCGTGGGCGGTGGTGAAGAAGGTTGCCGCCGCCCCCTCTGCACCGGCAAGGAGGTAGGAGCCGGTCTCCATGCTGCCGCCGATGATGACAGGCTGGCCGCTCTCCCGGTAGCGCTCGGGGAGCCCGGGAGAACCCGGCCCGAGGGAGCGGGTTGCCCCCTTGCGATGCACCAGGAGCTGTTTCATCCTCCCCTCCACCAAGTGCTGCTCCAGCTTGGCGGTGTTGTGGGCAACGTCGTAGACCATCTCCATTCCCAGATCCTGGGGAGAACGGTGAAAGAGATGGGAAAAGACCTCGCGGATCCGGTGTAGGATCACCTGGCGGTTGGCGAATCCCATGTTGGCCGCGCACTTCATGGCGCTGAAATACGCCTGCCCCTCCGGCGACGAGAATGGGGCGCAGGCCAGCTCCCGGTCGCGGAGCCTGATGCCGTACTTGGTGGTCATCACCCCGAGGAAGGTCTGCAGGTAGTCGGTGGCCACCTGGTGGCCGAATCCACGGCTGCCGCAGTGGAACATGATCACCACCTGGTTGGGAATGGTGATGCCGAAGGCACGGGCGGTTTTCTCGTCGAAGATGTTCTCAGGCCTTGCCACCTGGATTTCGCAGTAGTGGTTGCCGGAGCCAAGGGTGCCTATCTGGTCGTACCCCCGCTCGATGGACTTGTCGCTACAGGTGGAGGCATCGGCCCCGGAGAAGCAGCCACCCTCCTCGGTCATCTCCAGGTCCTCTGGGAGGGCGTAGCCGTTTTGCAGGCACCAGCGGGAGCCCTGCTCGATCACCTGGCGGAATTTGCTCCGCGAGCAGCGGACGAAACCGGTGCAGCCGACCCCGGTGGGGATGGCCCTGAAGAGCTGGTCCACCAGCTCGCCGATGCGCGGTCGCACCTCCTCCTCGGTGAGGTTGGTCAGTACCAGGCGCATGCCGCAGTTGATGTCGAAACCGATGCCGCCGGGGGAGATGACGCCGCTCTTCGGGTCCATGGCCGCCACGCCGCCGATGGGGAAGCCGTACCCCCAGTGGCCGTCGGGCATGCACCAGGAGTAGCCGGTGATCCCGGGGAGGCAGGCCACGTTGGCTGCCTGGTCGAAGACACCGGCCTCCATGCCTGAAATGAGGGACTCTGAGGCGATGATCCTCGCCGGGACCAGCATCCCCTCCTTGTAGGTTACCGGTAGCTCCCAGATGTTGTCAGAGATCCTGTGCAGCTGGCTTGGCAGTGACATTGCTCCTCCTCCGTAGTGCAACCTTCACGCGTTAAAAACCGTCCCTACCCAAGGCTACTCCCCGTCTCCTCTGCCGGTCATCTTGTCGTACCACCCCCAAGGATTCTTGCGCCTGATCCAGATCGGGATCACAAGGAGGAGAACCACCAGGGCGAGTCCCAGGGATATCTGCAGGAGAATGCCGCCGCTGAAGAAGCTCCGGCCGTAGTAGTTGAGGATCACAGTCCCCGGAGTCATGCCGATAAGGGTGCTGACGGCGAAGGCCCGCAGGGAGATGGCGGTCAGCCCGGCGCCGTAGCTGACCAGCGCGAAGGAGAAGACCGGCTCCAGCCTGGCGAAGAGGACGACGTAGGCAAGGTGTCGACTGGCGATCCGGTTGCTGAAGCCTATGTCCCGGTGGAGGAATCGGTTGATAGCCTCCCTCCCCAGCTGCCTGGCGAGTAGGAAACAGGCAATAGCCCCGGCCTCCGAGCCGAGGAGGGAGTATACCGTCCCCCAGAAGGGGCCGAAGAGCACGCCGCCGGCTACGTCCAGGGGGGCGTTGGGGACCACGGTCACCACGATGGCCACGACGCGCAGGAACATGTAGATCAGCGGCGCCAGCCATCCGGCCCCCTTGAGGAACCCCTCTATCCACCTCGGATCGAACAGCTCCGGGGGGGCATTGCGCCAGACGATGATTCCCAGGGTCGCCAGGAGCAGCACCAGCAGGGTCGCCCTGAAGGCGTGATAGATGTTTTTCCAGCCGGCTCTATCCATCTGCTTCCAGATCCCCGTCGATCATCCCCGGCAAAAGGGATGGGAATTAGGTGCGACTCCTATAGTATCAGGCCGGGATAGAGCCATGTCAACCTCTCCGGGACAGATGCGCCCCGAAGGTGGATTTCCCGGTCCGGTGCTTGAATGACAGAGGAAATCTAGTAGGCTTCAATGACAATCATCACTCTCACCAAGAGGAGGACGATAATGAAGAAATGGAAATGCACCATCTGCGGCTATGTCTACGATCCCGCCGAGGGCGATCCGGACAGCGGCGTCGCTCCGGGGACCCCCTTCGAGAGCCTCCCCGACGACTGGGCCTGCCCCCTGTGTGGCGCCGGCAAGGATATGTTCGAGGAGGCATGAAGTCAGGCAGGGGGCTGCCTGCCAGCCCCCTGGCCGTCGGCCACCGTATCCAGCGCCCGGGAGAGAATCTCCACCCCCTCCTCCAGCTCCTGGTCGCTTGTGGTCAGGGAGGGGATGAGGCGGAGTATGTTGCGCTCCGGGCCGCAGTTGATGACCACCAGCCCCATCCCCAGGCACTCCGCCAGAATCCGCTCGCATGCCCCCGCGTCCGGGGAGCCGTCACCCTGAACCAGTTCGACGCCGATCATCAGCCCCATCCCCCGAACATCGCCGATGAGGGGGTAGCGCCCCTTCAGTTCCTCCAGCCTGGCCATGAGTTCACCCCCCAGGCTCCGGCAGCTTTGCAGCAGCCCTTCGTCGCGGATTGTCTCCATGGTGGCCAGGGATGCGGCGCAGGAGACCGGGTTGCCGCCGAAGGTGGTGCCGTGGGCCCAGGTCGGCCATGCCGCCATCAGCTCTTTCCTGGCGACCACCGCCGACAGGGGGAAGCCGGAGGCGATCCCCTTGGCGACGGCCATGATGTCCGGGGTGATGCCGTAGCACTGGGAGGCGAACCAGTCGCCGCAGCGCCCCATCCCCGACTGCACCTCGTCGAAGATGAGGAGTATGCCGTGCTGGTCGCAGAGGCGGCGCAGGGAGGCGAGGAATGGCGCCGGGGCCGGTACATACCCCCCCTCTCCCAGCACCGGCTCGATGATGATCGCCGCCAGGTCTCCGGGGGTGATGTAGCGGCGCAGCATCTCCTCCAGGTGGGCGAAGCAGGCCATGCTGCATCCTGACGGTCTGCAGGAGAAGGGGCAGCGGAAGCAGTAGGGGTAGGGGGAGTGGAACACCGAGGGGAGGAGGGGGTGGTAGCGCTCCCGGTAGCGGGAGTTGCTGGAGGTAAGGGATAACGCCCCCAGGGTGCGGCCGTGGAAGCTGCCGCCGAAGGCTATTATCCCCTGGCGGCCGCTCACATGGCGGGCCAGCTTGATTGCCCCCTCCACCGCCTCTGCCCCGGAGTTGCTGAAGAAGAGCCGCTCCAGCCCTTCAGGGGCGACGGAGAGGAGCATCTCGGCGGCTTCCACGGTGGTCTCGTTGCGGTAGACCCCGCCGGTATGGACGAAGAGGGGGATCTGCCGCTGAACCCGCTCCACTACCCGCGGGTGGCCGTGGCCGATGTTCAGGGCGCCCAGGCCGCAGGCCCAGTCCAGATAGGAGTTCCCCTCCACATCGGTGATCCTGTTCCCCCGGCCGCTGCGGATGGCGATCCTGTGGTAGAAGTGGAAAGCGGGGGTGAAAACCTCCTCCCCCCTCTGCAGGATTTCCCCGTTGGCAGTCATGGTATTCCCCTTTCATCCCTTGCCGGAGTAGCGCGGCATACTACCAGTCAGATCTGCTCAGGTATCGATCTGCGCCCGCTGCAGCCTGCCGCTGAAGTCACGGTAGACAACCTTTATCCTGGTGAAGAAGTCGATCGCCCCACCCCTGCCACCTGCCTCCGGGTGGCCAGAGCCGGAGTGGCGCCAGCCGCCGAAGGGGAGCTGCACCTCGGCGCCGATGGTAGAGGCGTTGATGTAGACGATGCCGCTGGAGAGCTCCCGCTCGGCGCGGGCGGTGCTGTTGACGCTCCGGCTGTAGATGGAAGTGGAGAGGCCGAAGGGGACGTCGTTGGCGATGGCGATCGCCTCGTCCAGGGAGGAGCAGGGGATGACGCTCACCACCGGGCCGAAGATCTCCTCCCTGGCGACGCGCATGGTCGGCGAGACATTGTCGAACACCGTGGGGGGGACGAAGAAGCCGTTGGCCAGCTCCCCGTCCGCGACCCGCACTCCTCCGGCCACCAGGGTCGCCCCCTCGGCCAGGCCGATGCGGATGTAGTCCAGCACCCTCTCCCCCTGTTCGGCGTTGATCAGCGGCCCCACGTCTGTTGTCGCGTCCAGGCCGCTCCCCAGGCGCAGCCTCCCGGCCCGCTCGGCCAGGAGCGCCACGAAGCGCCCATGCACCTTGCGGTGGACAATCAGGCGGCTGGCCGCGGTACAGCGCTGGCCGCTGGTGCCGAAGCCGCCCCAGAGCGCCCCCTCAACGGCCAGCTCCAGGTCGGCGTCGTCCATGACGATGATGGCGTTCTTCCCCCCCATCTCCAGGGCCAGGGGGCGGTGCAGGCCGGCCAGGAGCCTCTCCAGCCGCTCCCCGGCGGCGCAGGAGCCGGTGAAGGAGGCCACATCCACCCCCGGATGGGTGAGGAGGTACTCCCCCGCCTCCTCGCCGCTGCCGCAGACCAGGTTGACCACCCCGGGAGGCACCCCCGCCTCCTCCAGGATGGCCACCAGGGCCGCGGCACAGGCAGGGGTCTGGGAGGATGGCTTGAGGACGACGCTATTGCCGCTGATCAGGGCGGCTGTCAGCTTCCAGGCGGGGATGGCGATGGGGAAGTTCCACGGGGTGACCAGGGCCGCGACCCCGTGGAACTTCCCCATCGCCATCCCCGCCTGGAAGC
>CALMOE010000262.1 GCA_937871715.1 uncultured Geobacter sp.
TGCCGAAGGGGCGCCCCTGGCTGTCCACGTCCACCTTCACCAGGTAGCTCCAGCTGACCTGCATCCGCTCCGGTTGCAGGCTAACCGGGACCAGCAGGTCCTTGGCCAGCCCCCAGTCGAGAAAGGCGCCGTGGGGGCCGGTTGATTTCACCTTCAGCACGGCGAATTCCCCCGCCTGGGCCAAGGGATGACGGAGGGTGGCCTGGAGTTCGCCGGGAATGACCTGGAACAGGAACACCTCCAGCTCCTCCCCCGGCACCGCCTGTGGCGCCTCCCGCAGCGGCAGGTGGGCCGGCAGTTCGCCGGCATCGAGCCAGATCCCTTTCTTGTCGATCCGGGAAACTTTCAGTTTGTGCAGGCGGCAAAGCGGCGGGTGCCGGTCGGTATCCATGGTGACCTCCTTTAAACTGCTAAACGTCGATGACATCTTCGCATATATTCGGAGACAGGTCTTGCATTATCGGTAGCCGGCCTGATAACCTTGCCCTCCCGTAAGATCGGTGCGACCGCAAAGACGGCCGCCTGGCCGCCTTGTGAATTAAGTATGGCGCCCCCCCAATTCCATGTAACCTCGCGAGGATGTGTTTAAGCCGTAACGACCGGGAGCAATTGGCTATCTTGAATCAGCTGTTGTGCGCTATGGCGCGGTAATTCACTCCTATTGCCTGATGCACAACCATTATCACCTGCTGGTGGAGACCCCGGCAGGCAATCTTTCGCAGATCATGCGCCATATCAACGGCGCCTACACCACCTACTTCAACGTCAAACGTAAACACTCCGGCCACCTGTTCCAAGGGCGGTACAAAGCTATCCTCGTCGAAGCAGACGCCTACGCAGTCGAGCTTTCCCGCTACATCCATCTCAACCCGGTTAGGGTCGGGATCGTAGCCGCACCTGAAGAGTACGACTGGTCGAGTTATCGTCAACTTGCCGGCATAGCAACGCCACCCCCTTGACTTTACTTATCATGGATGTCCCCGGAACCCGATGTTGCGGGCGATTCGTGAGTTGCAAAACTGCCTTTTATTGTTAAGCTTTTCTAAGGCGTGGAGAGTATTCAGAGCAATACTTACAGGGAGGCATAATTATGAGTATTTTCGATTTCGCCATGAAAATGGAACTGGATGGCAAGGCGTATTATGAGCAGCTGGCAGCCGGGACTGCCGCTTCCGGGCTGAAAAGTATCTTCACCGGTTTGGCGGCGGACGAACAGAAGCATTACGAAATCATCCAGTCCATGAAAACCGGCATAACCCAGAAGATGGACGACAGCGCGGTACTTGAAAAGGCGAAAAACATCTTTGCGGAGTTAATGGCTGACAAGAACATTGCCGACACCCTGAAGAGCTCTCTGGATAGCTACCAGCATGCCAGGAAAATAGAATCCGACAGCGTCAGATTTTATGAGGATATGGCGAAACAGGAAGACAACCCGGAAGCTGTCCAGCTCCTGCTGAAGATTGCAAATGAAGAGAAGAAACATTTCAATATTCTCGATAATCTTTATGACTATGTCCTGGCGCCGCAAAACTTTCTGGCCTGGGGCGAGTTCAGCAATCTGAAAGAGCTTTAGGGATTACAAGCGGGTTTCCGGAACGATCTGCCGGCAGAAAACTCTGAAAAGGAGGCTACAATGGTTGAAATCAGGCGATTAGGGCCACGTGAAGCACGTGAGCGGTGCCAGTCGGGGGCAAAGCTTGTCTGTGCCTATGATAGTGAGGAGGTTTTCGCAAAGAATCACCTCGCAGGGGCAATCTCCCTCAATGCACTGAAGAATCATGTCCCTCGGGCATCAAAAGAGGATGAGCTTATATTTTATTGTGCCTGAACTGACGAGCATACCGCTGCCCGTGTGGCAGCCGAATATGCAGAAATGGGGTTTAAAAATGTCTATGCCCTCAAAGATGGAGTAAGCGGCTGGAAATCTGCCGGATACCCCGTTATTCCGGGCTGAAAGGAGACGGATCATGGCGAGACAAATCTGGATCGACGAAGAAATTTGTATCAGCTGCGGGATGTGTATCAACAATCTTCCAGACGTTTTCCGCTACAATAATGCCGGCAAAGCGGAATGTTTTGACGAGAATGGTGCGCCAGAGGAGGAGATCCAGCGTGACGCCATTGATGCCTGTCCTGTCTCGTGCATCCATTGGCAAGAGTAGTATCCGCCCAGATCTCTGCAAGGATATGAATCGACGCAATGAGACTAAAGGTCGTGCCCATGCCTGTTGGATGAGGGAAAACATACGTGCAGTAAAAAGGGAGGTGCCCGTTATGAAGAAGAATGGAAGGCTGTACACGGTTCTCGCTGTTACCGTCGGTGTAATATTTGCCATCACCGGTAGTGCATATTCGGAGGGGCATAGCAAAGACTTGGTTAAATACCCCGAAGAGTATCGGAAATGGGCGCATATCAAGTCCATGGTGATACAGCAGGGCCACGCCCTTTATGATTCCTTTGGGGGCATACACCATATCTATGCAAATGATAAAGCATTAAAAGCGATGAAGAGCGGCAAACCCTATCCTGATGGAGCAGTACTTATTTTCGACCTCCTGGACGCAAAGAGCGAAAATAATGCCGTTGTAGAAGGCTCTCGTAAAGTTCTCGGGGTGATGGAAAAAGATGCCAAGAAATTCTCCAAGACAGGAGGATGGGGGTTTGAGGGATTCAAGGGTGATAGCCGGGAACGAGTCGTTACTGACCCGGTAACCGCCTGCTTTAATTGTCATGAAGCCCAGAAGAACAGTGCATACGTTTTTAGCCAATATCGCCAGTAAATAAACGATATGACCTGTCAAAAATTAAATCTTTATCGCTGCGGACAATGAAATTGTAGAAGGATAGACTGGGACAGGGGAAACTAGGGACACCCCCCGGTTTTCTTCCGTGGTCGACCGGGCTTTCCCGGCTTCAGCATTTGATTCAGCTGAAATTCCAGCATATCAATGAACGAATCCGAACCGAACGGCCGTCCTGAGTTGGTGGCTTTGCGAATGGCGATATCAGATTCATCGTCTTCCATGCAGACAAAATCCAGGTACGAGCTCTGCTCTTCTGCAGATAGCCACTGCTCTGCCGACAGCAGCGGATCGTATGCATTTGCCACATGCGCCCTGGCGCTGGACCACCGGTATTCCTCGACAGATTCAGCCAGTCCTGCCTTAAGAGGGTTGCGCTCGATGTAGCGTGCCACTGTCCAAAGATACTGCTCGTTTTCGACGACGCATGAGAAAAAGCGATTCTGCCAGATGCGGCCGGACTGCTTCAGTTTACGGTTGAGGTACTGGGTGTACATCTGGTTGGTAAGGCCGATGCCGCGCGACAGTGATGTCTCTGTCCCCGGTACGGCGAGCAGGTGTATATGGTTGCTCATCAGGCACCAGGCCCAGATCTGAATCTGATGCTTCTTTGCATAGCCTGCCAACAGATTCAGATATATCTGCCGGTCTTCGTCATCGAAAAAAACCGTAGCGCGGTTGTTGCCGCGTTGGGTGATGTGATGCGGGTAACCGGGGGCGATGATTCGGGCGATTCGTGGCATGGGGGAGATGATAACGATGGATTTGAGCTGATACAAGAGAAAATATGGGGAGTGTCCCTAGTTTCCGCGAACAGTTCCATTCCGAACTCAAGACCGACATGGACCTGGAGCGACTGCCATCGGGCAAATTTGCCACCAACGAACTGGTCTTTGCCTGCGCGGCCCTGGCGTACAACATCCTGCGGTTCATCGGCCAGTTGGGACTCATTGGCAACCGGGTGCCGGTAAGACATCCGGCCAAGCGTAGGCGGATCAGAACCGTCATCCAGGAACTGATGTATTTTGCCGGTCGGCTTATTGCCACCGGCAGGCGGTTCAAGCTCCGGTTCAGCCAGCATGTGGAGCTACATGCCGCTGCCTTCTGCCGGGTTTATGACCGCCTGGCTTATGGGTAACAGCGCACTCGGCAGAATGGCTGAATATGGGGCTCCTCAATTGCGGCGCACGGTGGCGCTCGTCCAGAACCCAGCAACGATGGCAACAAAACGGTTCGATTGACAAAGAACAGGGCCTACAGGTCAAACTGAGCAACCATTTTTTACTGATTTTGCTCTGCCGGGTGAAAAATTGACTCCCGGAGAGTGGCAAAACAACTACGTCTACAAA
>CALMOE010000263.1 GCA_937871715.1 uncultured Geobacter sp.
AGGGTCATGGGGCTGAAGGCGTACTGGACGAAGTTCCCCAGGGCAGCCCCCCCCTGGGTGCCGCTCAGGGTGTTGCGGTAGGGGGAGACGAAGCCGGGAGCGGCCGTCTTGTTGCCGACTCCGGCCGCCTGGCCGCGGTAAGGGCCGGTACGGGTGAGGATGGAGTAGTTGGGGACCAGCACCGCATCGGCGATGCCGTAGACCCCCAGATCCCAGTCTGGGCTGACGTTCGGCTCCCTGATGGCGCTGCCGTCCCAGTAGTGAGCACGGTTATCGTGAATGATGCTGTTGTAGATCACCGGGTTGGCCGAGTAGTCGGCATAGCCCCCCCTTATGCCGGCGCCGACAACGGCCAGAAGCGGCCCGCTTGTTGGGGCGACCCCGATGCCGGCAGGGAGCGGCACGGTCACCGCTGTCGGCGGCAGGACCGCACCCTCGGTGATCCAGGGTATGTTGCCGAATGCCAGCTCACCAGTGGAGGTGGTGTCGTTGTTGGCAACGGTATTATGCAGCACCTTGACCTTCAGGGCATCTGCCAGGGCGATGCCGCCGCCGTAGCCGCCGGAGAGGTTGTTGACGATCAGGTTGTTGGCAATGAACGCCTCGTACCAGCTGGCGTCGCTGTCCGGGCTGGCGACCACGTCCACGCCGTTCATGCGCATGATGGCGATGCCGCCACCCAGGTCGCCGGCCTTGTTCCCCTGGAAGAGGTTGCCAGTGACTGTGACGCTACCCGCACCCTCGCTCACCAGGGGGACGGCGTTGGCGACGGGGAACTCGCCGGCGATAAACAGGCCGGCCCCCTCGTCGAAGGCCTCGTTGAAGAGGATTTTGTTGTTCTTGATGACCCCGCCGCTGCTCACCCCTTGATGGCCGATGCCTGAGCCGGCCAGGAATGAGTAGTTGCCGCAGATCCAGTTATCGGCGACCGCATAGCCGTCCGATCCCTTGAACAGGCCGATGCCGGCGCCGCTGGCGATGGCCAGGCCGGTTGCACCGTTGCTTATCACCTGGTTGTGGGCGATATAAACCCCCTCGTTGGCCGACCCCTCGAAGCCGGTGGGAGGTTCGCTTAAGACGCTGGGGGTGCCGACGCGGATGCCGCCGCCGAAGGTCCCCTGGTTGGAGATCAGACGATTGTTGGTGATTCGCATGCCATGGGCATAGGCATTGACGAAGATGCCGCTCCCCTGGATTGCACCCTCCACCTGCAGGCCGTCGATGGAGCCGTGGGTGATTACGTGACTGGAGGAGGCGTAGCTGTCGCTGGCCAGCACCAGGATGCCGGAGCCTGCCTCCCGGTTGACGAAGAAGTCGGGCTGTTCGCCGGGGATCAGATAACCGCCGTTGGCGATGATGGCGTTGAACTTGGCGGTCCACTGGGCCTCCTCCGGAGGGCCGAAGAACGGTGCCTTGATGATGGAGGCCGCTGGGCCGTAACCCTGCAGGTTGACCGGCTTCCACATGATGATGTTTTCCGGGTAGACCCCCGGGGTTACCAGTACCAGGTCTCCCGGGTTGGCCGCGTCGATCGCCTGCTGGATCGGACCGAGGCCGTCACCGTTTTTCGGGCCGGGAACGACCTTGCGGACATTGGCCGCCGGCACCCCCACGTGGAGGGTGATGCCGGTCTGGCTGAGCATGCCGCTGTCCCCCCTCAGCACCAGGATCTGCCATGGGCCGGGGGTCAGGGGGGTGCCATCCGCCACGGGGGTGAAGGTGATGCTTGCCGGGGTCCAGTTGACAACGCTCAGCTCCGTGGGAGGGAGAGCCTGGTCGATGGATGTGCCGGCCGGAATGGCAAAGAGCTTGCCGGGAGGAGAGCCGAAGCCGTAGTCGCGGGTGATGAGCGCCCCCCCTACCACTGTCGGGTTCTGCACCTGCTTCTTGCCCACCGCGGTCAAGGTCACACGGCCATAGGGGGCGGTATCCGGGGTGTATGGGCCGCCGTTTGATCCGTTGATCTCCTTGATGGCCGGGACCCTGTCTGGCAGGTCGCAGTCCAGGGGGGACGCGGCCACGCTGGGTCGGATAGGGATGATGGGGGTGTCCACGTAGGTTATCTTGCCCGGCCAGATGTCGAACTGCCACACGGTCTGGGTTACGTAATTGGGGTTGTACCAGGGATCAGGCGCATCCGGGGTGCCGGGGTAGTTGAGCACGACACGTACCATGTGTGGGCTGATGCCGCTGGGGCTGGGGATGTTGTTGGTGTAGGTGGAGGGCACCAGGGCGTTGTACTGGCCCCATTCGTCCGTATAGGTCCTAACCAGCTCCCTGCCGGAGAAGTCCTGCACCGAGATCGGCATGAAGGAGGGGCCGATCTTGTCTGATAGGCGCGGGTTGCCGGGGCGGAACTCCAGGGCCAGGTCGTCGGTCACCAGGCCGACGATACGACCGGCAATCGGCACCTGGCTGAAGACGAAGAAGTCGGCGGCGGCGTTCTGCCCCTCCTGGAGGCGCACCAGCTTGGCGTCGCACAGGGGAACATTCGTACCAACCGAGGCGAAAAGCTGCGGTGTGGTGGAGTCTATGGGGGTGCCGTCGAAGGAGAAGGTGGCCGGCACCACGTGGTCTGCCCCGGCGCAGGTGGGGAGCAGGGCAGCGGGAGTAGGCTGGGGTACGGACGGGACATAGCTCTCGCCGAAGATGACGTTGTAGTCCTCCGGCTTGACGATCTCATGGCCGAATGGCGGGGTCACCTTGACCACGTAGTCACCCGGTGGGAGAGGCTTGCGGGTGTTGGTGGCCGGATCCAGGTAGTCGGTGAAGATGTAGCCGCCGTCGAAGGCCGCCACCTTCACCTGGTTCCAGACAGGCATCACCTCGGCGCAGTCGACATACTTTTCGAGAGGGATGCCGCCGGCATTGATATCGATACCGGCAGCCTGCATTGTCGCCAGGCAGCCGCTCGGCTTGTTGTTTGCCCAGGCGTCGCTGTAGGTGGTGGCGACGGGGGTGGCTTCGACGATAGGCTTGCCGGCAGTGTCGTAGCCGGTCACCCGGTAGAGATCCAGCTGCACAGTGGGGACGCCGGGCATGAGGCCTGTGGCCACGGTGTTGCGCGCATCCTCGTGGGTGCGCTGGGCAGCGTAGTAGACCACCCCTGATATGCCGCCGTTCTCGCCGGCAGCGTAGGGCTGACGGAGGAAGTCTATCCGGTTGGTGAACCCCATGTAGAGCATCATCCCCTCAAGGAGGGTGCCGGCCGGGTCCTTGCGGGTCTCGAGCAGGGGGATCTGGGGGTTGCTAACCGGCGGGCCGGGCCAGAAGCTTGGACCGGTTGCCGCAGTGCCGTTGGCCAGCGCTCCCCCCTTGTCCACGTAGGACATGGCGCCGCTCGGCTTGTAGTTGGCATAGTCGCTGTCCACCACCAGCCACTTGAAGAAGGGGAATACCTCGTTGAAGGCGTAGTTCCCCATCATGTCGGTGGTAGTGCTGGCATAGATGGCGCCGTCGCGGAAGCGGAGGTTGACCACCTGCTGCTGGAGGGGGGTCTCCCCCGCATCCTGCACGCCGTTGTCGTTAAGGTCGGTGAAGAAGGTCCCCTCAAGGGTGCCGAACCAGCGGAACACCGGGATCTGCCCCATGTCGATCTCCCCGCCGGTTGGCGGGACGACAACGGTGCGGAAGTCTATGATGTTGTCCAGGGGCTCGTCCCACATGGTGAGGGTGTAGGTGCCGGGGGGTACGCCGGTGATATTGAAGCCGCCGTCCATGCTGCTCACCTTGCCGGCGTAAACCTGGCGATTACCCAGCCCCAGGTCGCTCAGCCCCACGAGGGCATTGGTGACCGCCTCGCCTGGGTTGAACCCCCAGTTGGCCGGGGGGCGGTTGAAGCGGTTGTTGACCACCCACCCCTTTACTGAGCCGGCCGTCTCTCCTAGTGCCAATGGGCGGAACTGGTTGGTGGTGGTGTCGCCGATGGACTGGTAGTAGGAGGTGGGGAGGACGAAGCCGATGAAGGCGTGCACGTTGAAGAAGCCTGCCTCCGTGAAAACCGGAGGCTCACCGGCGATGACCCAGACATCGATCCCCGGGGTCCCCTCGATGGTCGAGGTCTGGATCCAGGGGAGCCCATCCTGGGGGATGGCGCGAATGCCGTACTTGCCAGGGGCCAGGTTGGGGATGAGGGCGTTGCCCACCAGGTTGTCGCCGCCGTCGTTGGTCATGATGTACCCCGGCCCCATCTGCACCACGTTGCTGCCGGTGGCGTCGTAGATGGTGCCGATGGGGTTCCCCTGGTAGTCCCTGGACATCTGGCCGGCCTGGTCGTAGACCATCAGCTTGAAGTTGGGGAGGGGGCGTTCGCCGGGGAGGTCGGGGGCGCCGTTTATCGGCATGTTGTCCTCGAAGACGAAGACCGACACCTGGGCAGCCTTGATGGGAAGCTTGTGCAGGGTCACATTGACGGATGTCTGGCCGGGGAGGACCACTGCTCCGTTCATGGTGTACCCCTCGGTGCTCAGAACGGAAACCATGTAGCGCTTGTTGGTAGGGAGGCCTGTGGCCACAGCCGGAGTGCCGGCCACTGCCGTGCCGCTGGCAACCACCTTGGCATTGCTCTCGTGGATGCTCACGGAGAGGCTGTTGTAGTTGTTGAGCTGCCCCAACACCGGCTGATTGGTGTTATCCTCCTGCACCAGCCATCTGAAGTTGGCCAAAGGCGCCCGGGTGGGCGGGACAACCGAATCGTCCTGGCCAGTCACGTTGATGGTGATGTCGGCGCTGGCCATTACCGGGAGCGCCAGCAGTATGACGAGGATACAGAGCCGACCCAACCAGATCCTTCCGGACTTTGCCGGTATATCCTGCTTCATCGTTCATCCCTCCTCTAATTGTCCTGCAACTCTAACCGCTAAGCGCAAATCTTGCGGACTATATCCTAACCCTGCCAAGAGATTTATGTACATTATACCACCTGCAATAATATTGCAAGTCCACCCGGTTAATTAAGCCGGCTTTTTGCTGATTCCTGAAGAAAAGGGAAAAAAGCGACCGGCCGGTCATGCTGGCGACCGGCCGGAAACATCTAGACATCGCTGAGAGTGTCGCTTGAGGAGAAGGTTAACCGATAAGGTTTAAATGTCAAATAGGAGGGGAGGGATTTTTCCCTGGTTTAATGCAGGCCGCGCTCGGCGGTTTCGATGGCCTTGACCACGGCCATCGCCTTGTTGACCGTCTCCTGGTACTCGGCCTCGGGGTCGGAGTCGGCCACCAGCCCTGCCCCGGCCTGGAGATGGATCCTGCCGTCCTTCACCACCAGGGTGCGGATGGCGATGGCCAGGTCCATGTTGCCGGAGAAGGAGAAATAGCCGACCGCACCGCCGTAGATCTCCCGGCGGCAGGGCTCCAGCTCGTCGATGATCTCCATGGCCCTCACCTTGGGGGCTCCGGAGAGGGTCCCGGCGGGGAAGGTGGCCTTTACCAGGTCGAAGGCGTCCCTGTCAGGCAGCAGCTCCCCCTGGACATTGGAGACGATGTGCATCACGTGTGAGTAGCGCTCCACCACCATCAGCTCGGAGACCCTCACGCTCCCGGTGCGGCAGACCCGGCCAAGATCATTGCGCCCCAGATCCACCAGCATGACGTGCTCGGCCCGCTCCTTGGGATCGGCGAGGAGGTCCAGCTCAAGCCGACTGTCCTCTTCAGGCGTCCTTCCACGGGGACGGGTGCCGGCTATGGGGCGCAGCTCCACCCTATCCACCTCCTTGCGCACCATCACCTCCGGAGAGGCGCCGAGAACCACGGTGTCGTCCAGGCGGAGGAAGAACATGTAGGGGGAGGGGTTGAGGGTGCGCAGCACCCGGTAGATATCCAGGGGGTCGAGGGTCAGCTCACCGGAGAAGCGCTGGGAGAGGACCACCTGGATTATGTCCCCGGCGCGGATGTACTCCTTCGCCTTCTCCACCGCTGCCATGAACTCCCCCTTCTCCATGTTGGAGCGGAAGGAGACCGGCCCGCCGCTCCCACCGGCCGGAGACGCTGCCGGCATGGGCCCTTTCAGACGGGCGATGAGGGCGTCTATCCTTGCTACCGCGTCAGCATAGGCTGCATCGGGTTCCGAGCCATCCTCGAGATGGGCATTGGCCACTACCTTGATCTTCTGGCGGACGTTGTCGAAGATGAGCAGGGTGTCTGTGATGAGGAAGCACGAATCCCAGGCACCGATCTGCGCCGGTTTTTCCGTTGGGAGCTCCTCGAAGAAGCGGACCATGTCGTATCCCAGGTAGCCGACGGCACCGCCGAAGAAGCGGGGGAGGCCGGGGGTCTCCACAGGCCGGAAGCGCTCCAGGTACCCCCTGACAGCTCCCAGGGGGTCGGAGGTCTCGATCACCTCCGCAGGGTCGCCGTTTCTGAGCAGTTCAACCCTCTCCCCCCTGGAGCGTATCACCACCGAGGGGGTGGCTCCCAGGAAGGTGTAGCGGGCCCACTTCTCCCCCCCCTCGATGCTCTCAAGGAGAAAGGCGTGTCGACCGTCGTCGATCTTCCTGAAAGCGGTTACCGGTGTATCCATATCCGCCATGATTTCGCGGAAGACGGGGATGAGGTTCCCCTTGGCGGCCAGGCGGGCAAAACTTTCTTTGTCGGGGGAATACATGATCACTCCAGAGCGGAAAATTGACAAAAAGTATCACAGGGGGGAGCGGTTAGGCAAATGTTTCATCGGCAGGGGGAGCGGGATCAGCCAAGGGTGAAGTAGAAGGTTGCCCCCTCCCCTTCGACGGAATCGGCCCAGATCTTTCCTCCGTGGCGGTGGATCACCCGCTGCACTATGGCCAGGCCGATGCCGGTTCCCTCGAACTCCTGTCCATGGAGCCTGCTGAAGGGGACGAACAGCTTGTCGGAGTAGCTCTTGTCGAAACCGGCACCGTTGTCCCTTACATAGAAGACCGGCTTGCCGGCTATCATCTGCATGCCGAAACGGATCAGAGCCCCCTCCTTGCGGGAGGTGTACTTCCAGGCGTTGTCCAGGAGGTTGGTCATCACTATCTCCAGGAGGCGTTCGTCCCCTTTGGCGACAATCCCCTCGTCGATCTCCACCTCCACCCCTCTCTCCGGGGAGATCTCCTGCAGTGAGGTGAGAATCCGCCGAGCAATCCTGGAGAGGTCCACTTCCCCCCTCTTCAGCCCGTGGCGTGAGACATAGGAGAGCTCCAGCAGGTCGTCGATGAGGCGACCCATCTTCTCGCAGCCGGCGACAATCCTCCCCAGCAGGTGCTTTGCCTCGCCGCTCAGCCTGTCGCCGTGCTCGCTGCTGAGGATGCTGCTGAAGCTGCTGATGTGGCGCAGGGGGGCCCGCAGGTCGTGGGATACGGAGTAGCTGAACGACTCCAGCTCCCGGTTGGCGGCCTCCAGCTCCGAGGTCCTCTGGATGACCCGCGCCTCCAGCTCCTGGTTGAGGCGGAGGATCTCCTTCTCCGAGACGATCCTGCCGGTGACGTCGCGCACGATCTCTATGCCGCCGACGATCTCCCCGGAAGAGTCCTTCAGTGGGGAGGCGGTCACCTCCAGGTAGTGGATGGTCTCCCCCTTCATCACCTGGTGAAGGACCACATGGGTTGCGCCGTCCTTGAATGCAGCCAGCACCGGGCAGTTCACGCAAGGCTCGTCGCTGCGGTCGTACATCTCGTAGCAGGATCTGCCGGTGAAGTCACCCACCATCTCCCGGTGGGCATTGTTCTGCAGCATCACCTTCAGATTCCTGTCCTGGATGCTCAGCCCCTCCCCCATGCAGGCGAGAATGGATTCAAGCTTCTTCTTCTCGGAGCGAAGCTCCTCCTGGGTGCGGAGATACTCGTCGACCTGGTGGCGCAGCTCCTCCTCGGCAACGGCCAGCTCCTCGTTGCGGTCCTGCAGCTCCCTCTCCCTCGATCTTACAGCCGTGGCCATTGACTGGAAGTTGTCGTAAAGGTCGTGTATCTCCAGGTAGGCGGAGAACTCCAACCTCTCCCGAACATCCTCACCCGCTGCCAGTTGCCGGCTCGATTCGGTCAGGGCCAGGAAAGGGGCGGTGATCTTGCCGATCCTTCGATAGACCAGAGCCATGGCGGTTAACAGAACCAGCAGAGTCAAGAGGGCAAGGAGCCTCTCCAGCTTCTGCAGGGGGGCGAAGGCCATCTCCTTGTCATGCACCGAGACGATTACCCAGCCGTTACTGGCGAAGGGGAGGACGCTGCCGATGACACTTCGCTCACCGAGGTTGAAGGAGTAAGTGCCGCTGGTGCCGTGCAAACCGGCGATGATCTGGGGGATGGAGATGAAGGCCTCCTTCTCCCCAAGCAGGGTCCTGTCGGGATGGGCGATCAGCCTCCCTGCCGGGCTGACGATGAAGGCATATGCACCGGAGGAGGCACGGGTAGGCTCAACCAGCTTGCAGAAGTAGGAGAGGTTCATGATCCCCATTATCACCCCCCCCTTCCAGGGCAGGGCAAGGGATATGACCGACTCGCCGCTCCTCAGGGAGACGTAGGGTTCGGACCAGAAGGCCCGCCCCTCCTGCCGCACCAGGCGGAACAGCTCTGATGATGAATAGTTCTGCCTGTGGGGATGATCATGGGCCATGGCCATTGGCCCTGCCGCCACCATGAGCTCGCCGTTTTCACCGAGGAAGAGCACGGACTCGAAGAGAGGGTCGTCTTCCAAGACGCTGTTGACAACCCCTTCCACCCTCTTCTCCTCGAAGCGGCCGATCCCCTCGGCCACGTCACGCACATGCTTGAGCATGACCAACGGCCGGACGAGGAAGAGCTCCACGGCCGAGGAGACGGTCTGGGCCACCCTCATGTTCTCGCTGCGGATGCGCGAGGACGTCTCCATATGGAACAGCACCACGGAGACGGCCATGGCGATCAGCATCGGCACTAGGGTGAAGAAGGAGACGCTGGCAACGAGTGCCTTGCGAATCCGCATCGGCTTTTTCATCAATTACCCCGGAGTAGAGTTGGATCCCATGCAATATATCATGAAAAACTTTTCTAATAAACCAGATTCCGGCAACAGAATGTTGCTTGTCATTTTTTTTCCGCAAAAGGGTTGAATTTGCCTGTGGGAGTGATTATTTTCTCACCGTTCGCAGCATACAAAGCCAAAGGAGAAGAAACCACGATGAAGACGACTAAACATTTCCAGACCGAAGTGCAGAAGCTCCTCGATCTGGTCATCCACTCCCTATACTCCAACAAGGACATCTTCCTGCGGGAGCTCATATCCAACGCCTCCGACGCCATCGACAAGGTCCGCTTCGAGGCCCACTCCAACGAGGCATTGCTAGAAGGGAACAGCGACTGGAAGATCAAGCTGGTTGCCGACAAAGAGGCCGGCACCCTGACCATCGTCGACAACGGCATCGGCATGGGGATATCCGAGGTGGAGGAGAACATCGGCACCATCGCCCGCTCCGGCACCAAGGCTTTCATGGAGGCCCTGAAGGAGGTCCAGTCCAGCAACAACCCGGAGCTGATCGGACAGTTCGGCGTCGGCTTTTACTCCTCCTTCATGGTTGCCGACAAGGTAACACTCACCACCCGCAAGGGGGGTAGCCCGGAGGCCGGCTGCCGCTGGGAATCCACCGGCGACGGCACCTACACCATCGAGGAGTTCGAGAAGCCGACCAGGGGGACAGAGATAGTCCTGCATCTCAAGGAGGAGATGAAGGGGTACCTGGACGAGTGGAAGATCCGCTCCATCGTCAAGAAATACTCCGACTACGTCCAGTACCCGGTTGCCATGGACATCACCCGCACCGAGCCCGCCAAGGGGCTGGACGGCAAGGTGATCGAGGGTGGCGGAGAGATCGAGAAGACCAGCGAAGAGACCCTCAACTCCATGAAGGCCATCTGGACCAGGCCGAAAAACGACATCAGCGAAGAGGAGCACGAGGAGTTCTACAAACATATCTCCCACGACTTCGAAAAACCGTTCCGTTCCATCCACTACGCCGCCGAAGGGGTCAGCGAATTCAAGGCCCTCCTCTACCTCCCAGGCCACAAGCCCTTCGACCTCTTCATGCAGGAGCGCAAGAAGGGGGTCCACCTCTACGTGAAGCGGGTCTTCATCACCGACAACTGCGAGGCGCTCCTCCCCGACTACCTCCGCTTCGTCAAGGGGGTGGTGGACTCCAGCGACTTGCCCCTCAACGTCTCCAGGGAGATCCTCCAGGAGGATGTGCAGATCAAGCGGATCCAGAAGAGCCTGGTGGGGAAGGTCCTCTCCTCCCTTGGGGAGATCAGGGACAAGGAGCCTGAGGAGTACCTCAAGTTCTACGCCGAGTTCGGCCCGGTACTGAAAGAGGGTCTCCACTTCGACTACGCCAACAAGGAGAAGCTCCAGGAGCTGGTGCTCTTCGAAAGCACCGCCACAGAGGCGGGGAAACCTGTCTCCCTCAAGGAGTACGTGGCGAGGATGCCCGAGGGGCAGAAGGAGATCTATTTCATCACCGGCACCAGCCGGGAGATGGTCGCCAACTCACCCCACCTGGAGGCATTCCGCGGCAAGGGGTACGAGGTGCTATTCCTCACCGACCCGGTGGACGAATGGGTGGTGCAGTCCCTCAGCGAATACGACGGCAAGAAACTGAAGGCCGTCGACCGGGGGGATGTGGAACTGGAGAGCGAAGAGGAGAAGAAGGCCAGCGAGGAGAAGAAGAAGGAGCAGCAGGAGCAGTACAAGGGTCTGCTGGAGTTCATCAAGGGGAAGCTGGAGGAGAGCGTCAAGGAGGTCCGCTTCTCCAGCCGGCTGACCGAGAGCGCCTGCTGCCTGGTGGCCGACGAGTACGGACTGAACGCCAACATGGAGCGGATCATGAAGGCCATGAACCAGGATGTCCCCAAGTCCAAGCGGATCCTGGAACTCAACCCGAATCACCCGATTGTCAAAGTCCTGGAGGAGATGTACGCCGCGGACAGCGGCAATCCCCGCCTGGCCGATTACTGCGGGCTGCTCCTTGACCAGGCCCTCCTCACCGAAGGCTCTCCGATCAAGGATCCGCTCAAATTTACAAAACTGGTCTCCGAACTGATGGTCAAGGCAAAGTAACCGCCAACAGCTCATAAGCTACACAAACAGAAGGGGGGATGCGGCCGCATCCCCCCTTTTCCATTGCCCTAAACTTTTAGCCAGGCATGGCAACCAGCCTATCCCCGCTCAGGCATAATCAAGCTCCATCATCTCCCTTGCCGGCACGTCGAAGACGAGGCCATTGTTGGGGAGCGGCTCGCTTCTGAAAAATGGGGGGAGATCGTTCTGGCTGGGGGAGAACCCGGCCCGGCGATTGAAGTCCGCCTCTACCAGGAGGATCTCCCTAGCCTGCCGCAAAAGCTCCTCCACCGGGATATCCCGGCCGAGGAACGCGGAGGTCAACCCGGCCAGGAACGGCATGGTCTCGACAACTGGTCCGACGAAGACGCAGACCCCCACCATGTCGCAGACCATGGACATGACCTGGGTATCCCGGGAGAGCCTGACCTGGCCGTCGACACCGTGGCAGTCGACCCCCCCCCTGCCGGGAAGGCAGTTGCCTGTGGTATGGTCCGCCCCCATGGTGGAGGTGGCGTAGGTCACGCCGGTCCCCTTCAGCGCGCGGGGATCGTAGCCCGACATGGACTGCCCCTTCACCGCCGGCACCCGCTCCACGCCGAGAATCCTGCCGGTGATCGTCGCCCCCTGGCCGAGTATCCTCCCCGTAGGGGTGCCGCTTGCCACGTCTTTTATGGCCTGCTCCATGGCATCCGCATCGCCGAAGGGGAGCAGTCTCCCCTCCATGGCCACCCCCAGGGTTACCCCCATCTCCATGGTATCGATCCCCAGGTCGTCGCAGAGACGATCGAAACGGGCGATGCGGTCCAGGTCGTGCACACCGCAGTTTGAACCGAGGAGGGCGATGGTCTCGTACTCAAGCCCGGCGGTCACGTAGTTCCCCGCCTCGTCATGGAAGATGTTCGAGCAGCGGATGACGCAACCCCGGTGGCAGGGGTGGCCGGTGGCCCCCCCCCGCTCCTCGCATAGCTGCCTCAGCCGTTCGCCGTCGAAGCTGCCGGCCTCCTCGTTGCGGCCGGTGGAGAAGTTCCTGGTGGGGAGCCCACCCACCTCGTTGACCACGTTGACCAGCACCGCGGTCCCGTAGGTGGTGAGCGCCTTCTTGCCGTTAACCAGCACCTTGGAGAACTCCCGGACTCTCTCCCGGAAAAGCTCCCCATGCTCCGGCTGGATACGAGAGATGGAGGGCTTGGTGACAACTATGGCTTTAACCCCCTTGCTCGCCATCACCGCCCCCATCCCACCCCGCCCGGCATGGCGCGTGGGGCGTCCCTCGGTATCGCAGACCGCAACTGTTGCCAGGGCCGCCCCCCGCTCGCCGGCAGGGCCGACGGAGATCACGGCGCTCTCCTTTCCGTATTCCCCCTTAAGGAGCGTCACCGTGTCGTAGTTACCAAGCCCGGCCAGGTCCCTACGCGGTTCCAGCCTGACCCCGTCGGCAGCTATCACCAGAAGCCACCACCCCTCTTCGACTGGCTTCCCCTCCACCACGATTGCCCTGATGCCGTGGCCGGCAAGGTACTGGCCGGCAATCCCACCCACATTGCTCTCCTTGATTGTCCCGGTGAGTGGGCTTTTGGCGCCGATGGAGGTGCGCCCTGAACAGGGGGCAACCGTTCCGGTGAGTAGGCCGGGGGCGATTACCAGCCGATTATCCTTCCCCAGGGGGAAGCAGTGCGATGGCACCTCATCCGCCAGAAGGCTCGACGTGAGCCCCCGCCCCGCCAGCTCCCGGTAAACTTCCGGCAGGGGGAAGACGGTCACCCCGCCGCTCCCCATGTTTACTCTGATCATCGTCATAATGAAATTACCTCCCACTCAGCAGTCAGTTCAATTCCTCCCCCGACGGGGTATCCAGGGGTGAAGGTAGCGTCCCATCGTCCGCACAGGTGGAGACATGTAACTCCACCAAACGATCGGGACAAGAGAGCCGGTAGCCGTTATCGTGACCCAGAGAGTGTGACGCAATACCGAAACGGGCAGCCATGATCCAGGGGTAGATCCCGACGACGGCCGATAGGCAGAGGGGGGCAGACCTTTCATAGTCGATTACCGGCCCCCTCAGATAGACCCTATCCCCCTCCTTCATCAGTGAGCACGCTGAAGCGACGACCTCGATCATTACCCCCTTGTCAGGCTCCAGATTCAGATTGGCCATGGCTAGGCGCTCTTGCGCTGGGGAGTGCGACGGGCGGCCAGCTCGAGGAGCGACTCCTCCAGGATGGCGCAGCCTCGCTCCAACTGGTCATCGCTTATGACCAGGGGCATCAGGAAGCGGATCACGTTGCCGTGGCTGCCACATGAGAGGATGACCAGCCCCTTCTCGTAGCATAGCTTGGTCAGCTCCTTGGCCTCATCAGCTGCCGGCTCCTTGGTCTCCCGGTCGCGTACCAGCTCCAGGGCCAGCATCGGCCCCTTGCCACGCACCTCGCCGATGATCTCATGATCGGCCTGCATGGAGTGGAACCGTTTCAAGAGTTTTTCACCCAGCTCCTCGGCCCGCTTGAGGAGGCCATCCTCAAGGAGTATCTCCAGCACCGCCAGGGCCGCCCTGCACGCCAGGGGGTTGCCGCTGTAGGTGCCGCCGAGACCACCCACGTGGGGCTGGTTCATCACCTCGGCGCGGCCGGTCACCGCCCCAAGGGGCATGCCGCCGGCCAGGCTCTTGGCGGTGGTGATGATATCCGGGGTTATCCCCCAGTGGTCGATGGCAAAGAGTTTGCCGGTCCTCCCCATGCCGGTCTGCACCTCGTCGATGACGAGAAGAATCCCGTACTTCTTGCAGATCTCCTGGAGCTTGGGGAAATACTCGGGTGGCGGGGTGACGAAGCCACCCTCCCCCTGGATCGGCTCGGCGATGATGGCCGCTGTCTGCTCCCCGGCCACGTTGGCGATGAAGAACTCCTCCAGGTAGTCGGCGCAGGCCGCCTTGCACCCCGGATAGGACATGCCGAAGGGGCAGCGGTAACAGTAGGCATAGGGAACCCGGTAGGTCTCCGGGGCAAACGGCCCGAACCCCAGCTTGTACGGCTTCACCTTGCTCGTCAGGGTCATCCCCAGAAGGGTCCTGCCGTGGAAGCTATTGTCAAAGGCGATGATCGCCTGCCGCTTGGTGGCGTAGCGGGCGATCTTGATGGCATTCTCATCAGCCTCGGCGCCTGAGTTGGTGAACATGGTCATCTTGTCGAAGTCCCCAGGCGCCAGCTCGTTCAGCCTGGCCGCCAGCTCTATGTACTGCTCATAGGGTGCGACATGGAAACAGGTGTGGATGAACTTGCCGGCCTGGTCCCTGATGGCCTCAACCACCTTTGGATGGCAGTGACCGACGTTGTTGACCCCGATGCCGCCGGCAAAGTCGATCAGCTCACGGCCATCGGCATCAATCATGATGGCCCCGCAGGCTTCGGTGATGAACGCGTTGGTGATATTGGCAAGCCCCTGGGGGACATGTTTGTTGCGCTGCTGAAGTAATACTTCGTTTCTGGTGGACATGGCAGACTCCTTTGTATTTGGTATGGGAGGTCGTTTCATTCACACCCGTTCGGCCGTCAATTTCGGCGACCTAGCGGTGCGCTTGCTGTAAGACTCGCTTATCAAGGACCATACCAAAAAGACAACGCCCAACAATATCGACATGTTAGCAGCGCACGCATTTATATACGGGCCATTTACACCATTTTCCGCCCTTCATTGAAGCGAAAAAATATTCCCAGTTGCATATCTCATGCATAAGTGCATAATCAATAAAACACTATCCCGACATCATGTTTATAGCCCCGGATTACTGCCGGCCCTCCAATGGAGACACAATATGCCCAATACTACCGACCCGTTCCCCTTCATCCCCCCACCTTTCGACACAAACCCGCCACCTGCCGAGAGTTTCTACCAGGCGATGGTCAACTCCATGGAGGTGGGGCTCCTGGCGGTCAACACCTCCGGCATGACCATCCTGGCAAACAAGGTTGCCAGGGACAATTTCGGCATCTACCCAGGGATACACTTAAATGACGCGCTCCCCGAGCTCTGGCCCAAGGTGGCCAAGAGACTCCGGGGGAGGCCCCACAGCGTGGAAATCTCAGTGCGTGGCAACAGGGGGAACTACCTGGTCCAGATTAGCCCGATCCAGATGGAGACGGAGCAGCTCGGTGCGGTCTGCGTCTTCATGGAGAGCCTGGAGCTGGAGGAGATGGCCATGCAGATGAGGTTCTACCAGGAGCTGACTGGCGAGCTGGATACGATCATCGACTCCTCCTCCGACGGCCTCTGGATCTGCGACGCCAATGCCACGGTTCTGCGAATGAACCCGGCATCGGCCCGGATAAACAAGATCAGGCCGGAAGAGATCGTCGGTCGCAACATGCACAACCTGGTGGAAGAGGGATTCATCGACAAATCCGCCACCCTGGAGGTTATCAGGACTGGCGAGGTGGTAAACCTGCTCCAGCAGAGGGAGGGCCGCAAGCTGATCATAACCGGCACCCCGGTGTTCGACAGCGAGGGGAAGCTTCTCCGCATCGTGGTCAGCGAGCGGGACATCACCGAAATCGACACACTGCAGCGGGAACTGGAGCATCAGGAAACCATCAAAGACCAGTTCCGCAGCCACATGCTGGAGATGCAGCAGATAGAGCTGGAGTCGAGGCGGGTCATCGCCAGAAGCCCGGCCATGCTCAAGGCCCTGCGCCAGGCCCTCAAGGTGAGCGCGGTAGACTCGTCGGTGCTGATCCTCGGGGAGTCCGGGGTCGGCAAGGGGCTGCTCGCCGACCTGATCCACAACAACTCGCCCCGGGCACCCAGACCACTCATCAAGATCAACTGCGGTGCCATCCCCGAATCCCTGATCGAGTCGGAGCTCTTCGGCTACGAGAAGGGGGCCTTCACCGGCGCACAGGGGAGCGGCAAGGCAGGCTACTTCGAGCTTGCCGACGGCGGCACCCTCTTCCTGGACGAGATCGCCGAACTCCCCCTCGGCTCCCAGGTGAAGCTCCTCCGCTTCCTGGAGGACGGCCGCATCACCCGCCTTGGGGGCACCAAGGGGCGGACCGTGGATGTCCGCATCCTGGCGGCAACCCACCGCAACCTGGATGAGATGGTGGAACAGGGGAGGTTCCGCCTCGATCTCTACTACCGGCTCAAGGTCATACCCATCTACGTCCCGGCGGTGCGTGAGCGGCGGGAGTGCATCCCCCCCCTCATCAGCCACTACATGGAGCTCTTCGGACAGAAGAACGGCATCAGAAAGAGGCTGACCAGGGCCGCTTCAGACGCCCTCCTCGCCTACCCCTACCCTGGGAACGTGCGGGAGCTGATCAACATCTGCGAGCGCCTGGTGGTAATGTCAGAGACGGAGCTGATTGACCTGCAGGACCTCCCGTTCGACATAGTCGGCCCAGCGGTCGATTCTCCCCAGGCCGACGGCATCTGGGCGGAGGGGGTAACCATGCAGCAGGCCATGGAGAGCGTGGAGCGGCAGATGCTCGCCAGGGCTTTCGAGCAGTACGGCAACCAGACCAGGATGGCGGACATGCTGGGGATAAACCAGTCGACCGTTGCCAGGAAGATGAAAAAGTACGGCATCGGCAACAAATGATACAGGACCAATATGCAGCAGCGCATAAATCGTGGCGCCAAGCAATACATTGTTTCCAAACAACGTTTACAGCCAGCCAGAATCTACTAACCACCAATGCCGGGCACGATTTTTCCGCATCGACACACACCGGCCAGCAACGCAAATAGTGCAAAAATCCCGCGGCGTTGCACGAAGCACCCCAGTCGGGCCAAGAGCTTTTCCATCAAGACCACCCCTCTACCCACCACCCATGGCACACCTTGTGCTTATCCACAAAACATAAAAAAATGTTCTACTGATCACAGACAAGAGTAAGCTGCCGCCAATTAAAATCACAATCCCGCACCAGCAACGTTGGCAACACCATAAAAGGAGGACGAACATGAAAAGTAGGATACGGACAGCCCTCGCAGTAATCGCCTCAACCCTGCTGGCCACTGCGGCTTATGCCGAGGAGGCCCGCAACTTCTTCAAGGTCGGTGTTGTCACCGAACTCTCCGGCGACCTGGCCACCGGCGGCAACGTGACCAAGAGAGGGTACGACCTCTGGGCACAGGAGGTCAACGCCAAGGGGGGGATCGACATCAAGGGGAAGAAATACCAGGTTAAGCTCTTCTACGCCGATGCCCAGTCAAATCCGGCTGCTGGTGCCTCGGCTGCCGAGCGGCTCATCACCCAGGAGAAGGTCGACTTCATCCTCGGACCCTACTCCTCCGGGGTAACCCTGGCCGTGGCACCGATCACCGAGAAGTACAAGATCCCCATGATCACCGGCTCCGCCGAATCCCCCCTCATCTGGACCAACAAGTTCTACTACACATTCGGCACCGTGCCTCCGGTCAACTTTACCGGCGCGGCCCCCATCAAGACACTCTCCGAGATGAAACCGGCCCCCAAGACCGCGGTCATCCTCGGGACCAACGACACCTTCTCCAAGGCCACCGCGGAGGCATTCAAGGCTGCCGCAGAGGCTGCCAAGATCAAGATCCTCAAGTTCAACATAGTGCCAGCCGGCCAGGACCTGACCCCTCTCCTCTCCGCTGTACGTGGCATGAAGCCCGACCTGATCGCTTTCGGCGGCCACGACGAGGAGCTGATCAAGCTAGTGAAAGCGCTGCGCCAGATCAACTACACCCCAAAAGCCCTTCTAATGCACTACGGCGTGACCGAACCGGCCTTCATCCAGTCCCTGGGGAAGGATGCGGAGCAGGTTTTAGGCGCCTCCGTCTGGACCGCGGCGGTGCAGACCAAGGGGAAGATACTCTGGCCTAACGCCGCCAGCTACGCCGTAGCAGCCGAAAAGGCCTTCAAGACACCCGCCGACTATACCCAGGCAGGCTCCTCAGCAGCGGGGATAGCTTTCCAGGCCGCCCTGCAGAAGATCGGCGCCACCCCGGGAATGTCCGAGGATCAGCGCAAGAAGCTGGTCAAGGCCCTGGAGGAGATCGATGTGGAGACCTTCTACGGCAAGATCAAGTTCGCCACCAGCGGCCAGTACTACCATGCCAACGTCGGCATGACCCCCCTGACCATCCAGATCCAGAACGGCAAGGTGGTAGCCGTCGGCCCGGTCAAGAACCAGGAGGCCAAGCCCCAGTACCCGATGAAGGAGTGGAAGAACCGGTAGTCCAAAACCACCCCCTCAGTCCCCCCTTGCCAGGTGGGACTGAGGGGGATCGTACTAAAAGCCTTTGCCGGAGGAACACCATGGAACTGCTGCCCCAAGCCCTGATTGACGGAATACTGCTCGGCGGGATCTACATCACCATCGCCGTCGCCTTCTCCCTGACTTACGGAGTGATGCACGTCATCGACTTCGCCGTCGGCGAGTGGATCATGTTCGGCGCCTTTGCCGGCTACTACCTCAACAAGTTGACCGGTCTCGACCCATTCATCCTCCTGCCGGCCGTGTTCTTGATCTTCGCCCTGGTAGGCTACCTGGTCCAGCCGGTGATCCACAGGGTGATGAGCGGCAACCGGGGGAACCCCCTCCTCATGGGGCTGGTGTTCACCTTCGCCCTGGCGCTGATGTTCCAGGGGGTGGCCCTGACAGTGTTCGGTTTCTACACCAACTCCATCCCCTCCACTTTTTCGGAGGGGTCGATCCTCATCGAGAAGCTCGGCCTGAGCATGACCATCCCCACCATCCGCCTGGCCGGTCTCTGCTACGCCCTGGGGATCACCGCCATGCTCCACTACCTGCTGAAGAAGACCACCTTCGGCCTGGGGGTGCGGGCACTGGCCCAGCACAAGGATGCCGCCGGTCTGATGGGGGTCAACGGCAAGCGGACCGGCGCCTATGTCTATGCCATCTACGTGGGGATCAGCGCCATGACCGGGGTCCTGATCGGCTGCATCTTCTCCGTCAGCGCCCAGATGGGGGCCCAGTACACCATCTTCGCCTTCTTCGTGGTGGTATTGGCCGGCATGGGGTACCTGGCGGGGGTCCCTTGGGCGGCCCTGCTCCTCGGCATGGTCCAGTCGATCTTTCTGATCTACTTCGATCCAGGCCACACCCTCCTCGCCGTATTTGCAATTCTCTACACCATACTGCTGATTTCGCCGAAGGGTCTCTTCGGCAGGGGGGTCTGACATGAAAGGTCTCAACTTCCGCTGGGCCATACTGCTGCTGGCCATCCTCCTCGCGCTGCCAACGTTCGTCCACGACACTTTCGTCCTGCGGGTCATTACCGAAGGGATCATGTGGATCGGACTGGCCGTCGCCTTCGACGTGATCGCCGGCTACACCGGCTACCTGAACTTCGGCCACGGCGCCTTCTTCGGCCTGGGGGCCTACACGGTGGCGATCCTGATGATGCGGGGCAACTGGCCCTTTGCCCTGGCCCTCCCCGCCGGGGGGGTAGTGGCCGCCATTGCCGCCTTCATCGCCGGCCTCCCCACCCTCCGCCTCAAGGGGCCCTACTTCGCCATCGCCACCTGGGCACTGGCTAGGGCGATCCAGCAGCTGGCGCTGATGATGGATATCACCGGCGGTCCCGACGGTATGCGACTGCCAGCACTTCTCAACCCACAGTTCTTCTACTACCTCATGTTCGGAGTGGTCGCCGTCACCTTCACCCTCTTATGGTACCTGCTGGAGCGGGCCCCCTTCGGCCTGAAACTGAAGGCGATCCGGGAGGACGACCTGGGGGCCAAGGCCCTGGGCCTCAACCCCACCAAGCTGAAGATGCAGTCATTCGTCCTCTCCTCCATCCCCACCGGGATACTCGGCGGCATCTATGCCTACTGGATCACCTTCATCGACCCCGCCTCAACCCTGGGTGACATGATCAGCGACCAGGCCCTGGTGATGGTGGTCTTCGGCGGCATGGGGACCCTGCTGGGCCCGGTGATCGGCGCCATCGTCATCTTCTCCTTCAAGACCCTCTTCTGGGCCTACCTCTCCGACTACCAGGTGCTCTACCTGATCATCCTCGGCGCCCTGATAGCCCTGAGCGTGGTCTTCATGCCCAATGGCCTGTGGGGGACCTACCTGGGGAAGAGGGCTACGCGGCGCAAGGAGAAGGAGTCGACAGGGGAATACATCGACCTCAGGGTCGCACAGAAGGAGGGGGAATAACGATGACAGCACCTCTTTTGCAAGTTGACGGTGTGACCAAATGCTTCGGGGGACTTACCGCGGTTAACAACGTCTCCTTCCAGGTCCAGGAGGGGGAGATCGTCGGCCTATTGGGTCCGAACGGCGCCGGCAAGACGACCCTGTTCAACGTCATCAGCGGATTCTATGCGCCAACCAAGGGAAACATCCTCTTCAAGGGGAGCGACATCAGCGGCAAGCAGCCCTACGACCTGGCGGAAAAGGGGATCGGCCGGACCTTCCAGGTAGTCAAGCCGTTTGCCGGCCTGTCGGTGCTTGAGAACGTGGTGATCGCCTCGTTTCTCCGCTACCCCAAACGTGGGGATGCGGAGAAACATGCCTGGCGGATCCTGGAGGTAACCGGCCTGGCGGACCGTGCCCACGTCTCCGCCGCCGGACTCACCCTGGCGGGGCGAAAGCGCCTGGAGATCGGCAAGGCCCTGGCCCTGGAGCCCTCCTTCCTCCTTCTTGACGAGGTGGTGGCAGGCCTGAACCCAACGGAGGCCGACCGTACCGTAGAACTGATCCTCAGGCTCAAGGAGCAGGGGATCACCATACTGATCGTGGAGCACATCATGCGGGTCATCATGAGCATCAGCGACCGCCTGGTAGTGCTGAATTTCGGGGAGAAGATAGCCGAGGGGGCCCCAGCGGACGTGGCCCGGGACCCGCTGGTTATCGAAGCCTATCTGGGAGAGGCAGCGGCATGAAAATACTCGACGTTTCATCAATATCGGTAAAGTACGGCGACATCCAGGCGCTGTGGGACATCTCCTTCTCGGTGAGCAAGGGGCAGCTGGTGGCGCTGATCGGCGCCAACGGCGCCGGCAAGACGACCACCCTCAAGGCGATCTGCGGCCTGGTGGGGCTTGAGGCGGGGAAGATAGAGTACGACGGCAAGGTCACCAGCGGCATGCCGGTTCACAAGGTGGTGGACCTGGGGATCACCCTGGTGCCGGAGGGGCGGCAGCTCTTCCCGAAGATGACGGTCGAGGAGAACCTGCTGGTGGGCGCCTACCTGAAGCGGGCCCAGGGGAAGAGGGCCCAGACCCTGAAGAAGGTCTACGAGATTTTCCCGAGGCTGGAGGAGCGGCGCTCCCAGACCGCCGAGACACTCTCCGGCGGGGAGCAGCAGATGGTGGCCATAGGCCGGGCCCTGATGCAGGACCCACAGGTGATCATGTTCGACGAGCCGAGCCTTGGGCTGGCGCCCATCATGGTGCGGGAGGTGTTCAACGTCATCCAGGAGCTGCACGGCCTGGGGCTGACCATCTTCCTGGTGGAGCAGAACGTCCACCAGACCCTGAAGGTTGCCGACTACTGCTACGTCATGGAGAACGGCCGGATCGTCGGCCAGGGGACAGGGGCAGAGCTTGAGGCGGACCAGAGCATACGCGAGGCCTACCTGGGGCTATAGATATCCGCCACTTTTAAACAACTAATATCACAGGAGATACCGGATGTTCACCTTGAAAGACCCAACCCTTTTCCGCCAGCAGTGCTTCATCGACGGCCAGTGGCTCTCGGCCGAGAGCGGCGCGACCATCGACGTCACCAACCCGGCCACCGGCGAAAATATCGGCGCCATCCCCAGGATGGGGGTCGAGGAGACCCGCATGGCAATCGGGGCGGCCAATGCCGCCTGGCCGGCCTGGCGGGTGAAGACCGCCGCAGAGCGCGGAGCTATTCTGCGCCGCTGGTTTGAGCTGATGCTGGAAAACCAGGAGGATCTGGCCCTGCTCATGACCGCCGAACAGGGGAAGCCACTTGGCGAATCCCGTTGGGAGATAACCTATGCCGCCTCCTTCCTTGAGTGGTTCGCCGAAGAGGGGAAGAGGGCCTACGGCGACACCATCCCCCAGCACCAGCCTGACAAGCGAATAGTGGTGACCAAAGAGCCGATCGGCGTCTGTGCTGCCATAACCCCCTGGAACTTCCCCTCGGCCATGATCACCAGGAAGGCCGGGCCGGCACTGGCCGCCGGCTGCACCATGGTTGTCAAGCCGGCCACCCAGACACCCTACTCGGCACTGGCCCTGGCGGAACTGGCCCGGCGGGCGGGGGTCCCTGCCGGTGTTTTCAATGTGGTCACCGGCTCATCCACGGCCATCGGCGGGGAGATGACCTCAAACCCCATCATCCGCAAGCTCACCTTTACCGGCTCCACCGAGATCGGCAAGCTCCTCATGGCGCAATGCGCCGCAACGGTGAAGAAGCTGGCCCTGGAGCTGGGTGGGAATGCCCCCTTCATCGTCTTCGAAGATGCCGACCTGGACGCGGCTGTGGAGGGGGCGATGGTCTCCAAGTACCGCAACACCGGCCAGACCTGTGTCTGCACCAACCGGATTCTGGTGCATGAAAAAGTCTACGACGCCTTTGCCGCTAAACTAGTACAGGCTGTTAACGGGCTAAAGGTAGGCAACGGCCTAGAGGGGGAGACACAGCAGGGACCCCTCATCGACATGGGGGCAATGGAAAAGGTAGAGGAGCATATTGCCGACGCGGTAGCCAAGGGGGCCAGAATCCTCGCCGGAGGGAAGAGGCACGAACTGGGTGGGAGCTTCTTCCAGCCGACCGTCCTGGCGGATGTCACCCCGCGGATGGCGGTAGCCAGGGAAGAGACCTTCGGACCACTAGCCCCACTCTTCCGCTTCACCACCGACGAGGAGGCTATCCGGATGGCCAATGACACCGAATTCGGCCTCGCAGCCTACTTCTACAGCCGGGATATCGGCCGGGTCTGGCGGGTCGCCGAGGCACTGGAGTACGGCATCGTCGGCATCAACACCGGCCTCATCTCCACGTCGGTCGCCCCATTCGGCGGGGTGAAGGAGTCTGGATTCGGCCGTGAAGGGTCCAAATACGGCATCGATGACTTCCTGGAGATAAAATACCTCTGTATGGGCGGCATCTAGGAGAGAAGCCATGCACTACCCAATGGAATGCGATCTCTACGAAAAAGTGGGAACTGAATTGGCCTCCATCGGCGGCCGCGCCGTGGAGAATCTCGGCTGGCTAGGGGAGCAGATGGACCCCTACTTCGCCGTCACCATGCAGGCCGAGGTCGCGGCGGTCACCAATCTGGCAGCAGGCATGCACACCCTTGGGGAGAACCAGCGTCTGCTGCTGGCCGACCGGGAGAAGACCCTGATCATCGCCCGCCTCAACTCTGCCGGCTCCCTCTACGAGACCCTGAGGAGCCTGGAGGAGCGGGAGATCTCCTACGCCGAGTTCACCCACTCCGCAACGCCGCTCCCGGGGCTCTCCCAAGGGCTGGAGGTGCAACGTTTCGATTTCGAACGCAAGGGGCACGGGGAGATCGCCAGGGCAACGGCAACCGTCCCAGCCGACATAACCGGGAGGATCGCCGCCAGCCTGGAGAGCCACTACCCGCAGTTCGACAATGGCGAACTGGAGAGGCTCCTGGGGATCCTCTGGCTGAACAACGAGCGCTATGTCCGCCTCTCCCCCCCCAAGCGGGTGGCCCAACTCCTCTGGCTCTACCAGCAGTCCAACCGCCAGGGGGGGGTCTACCTGGATGCGGAGGAGGGGGACGACCTGGCAGCGAGGGGTGAGATCAGGGTGATGTTTGCCGTCGGCAACCCGCCACAGAAGGATTTCCTCATCCAGACCATGGAGATCTTCAACCGCCTCGGTCTGGGGGTCAACCGGGCCTACTGCCTCACCATCTCCAACGGGGTCCACCCCTACTTCCTCGGCACCTTCTACGTCCGCAAGAGGGGGCCGGGGGAGCTGACCAAGGGGTCGGAGCTCTTCGCAAGACTGCGGATGGAGCTGTACAACTCCCAGATCCTCTCCACCGCCTCCCCCGCCTACCGTGATTTCGTCACCAGGGGGATCATGAGCGGCGAGGAGGGGTCCCTGGTGAACGCCTTCATCTCCTTCTGCCACACCAACCTGGCCCACCATCACCCGGACCCCTTCGGCTACGAGGATGTGATGCGGGCATTCCACTCCCACCCCGACATTGCCCTGCAACTGGTGAGGCTCTTCCGCCACCGCTTCGATCCAGGGGTGGCCAACCGGGAGCCCCTCTACCGGCAAACCCTTGAGGAGACTGCCCGCTTCATCGGCGAATACAACACCGGGCACCGCTACATCGACGACATCCGGCGGACGATCTTCAGGTGCTGCATCACCTTCATCCAGCACACCCTGAAGACCAACTTCTTCGTGGCGGAGAAGCACGCCCTGGCCTTTCGCCTCGATCCGGCCTACCTGGCGGAGCTCAACCCGGAGTACACCGCCGACCTCCCCAAGGAGACACCCTTCAGGATAACCTTCTTCTTCGGCCGCTACGGCGCCGGCTACCACATCGGCTTCTCCGACATCGCTCGCGGCGGCTGGCGCACCATCATCAGCGGCAACCGGGACGACTACGTCACCTGCGCCGGCACCCTCTTCCGGGAGAACTACGTCCTGGCCCACACCCAGCACCTGAAGAACAAGGACATCTACGAGGGTGGCTCCAAGATGGTGGTGCTGCTGGACGCCGCCGGCGTGGAGGACCGGGAGCTGGTCACCCAGCGGCTCTACAAGCTCCAGTTCGGCATGATCAGCGCATTCCTCGACATATTCATCACGGAAAACGGCAGGGCGCGGGATCCTCGGGTGGTGGACTACTACGGGGAGGACGAGCCGATCGAACTGGGTCCCGACGAGAACATGCACGACGCCATGATCGAGACCATCGCCCGTCTCTCCGTCAAGCGCGGCTACATGCTCGGCAACGGCATCATGTCCAGCAAGAGGGTCGGCATCAACCACAAGGAGTATGGGGTCACCTCCACCGGGGTGGTGAAGTTCGCCGAAATCACCATGGCGGAGCTGGGGATCGACATCCTTAAGGAGCCGTTCACGGTCAAGTTCACCGGCGGCCCCAACGGCGATGTGGCCGGCAACGCCATGCGGATCATGCTGGATCGCTCCCCGCAGATGAGGATCAAGCTGATCCTGGACGGCACCGGCGCCATCTTCGACTCAGAGGGGATCGATCATGGAGAGCTGAAACGGATCGTCCTCAGCGAGGACCTGGACGCCTTCGACCCGTCACGACTCCACCCAGGGGGGTTCATCCTCTACCGCCGCCAGCAGCGGACCGAGGGGCTGCGTGAGCTGTACAAGCGGGTGGTCTGCATCGATTCCGGCCCAGAAGAGCAGTGGGTCACCATGGATGAATTCCACCGTGAGTTCAGCAGCCTGATCTTTTCGGTCCCAACCGACCTGTTCATCCCGGCCGGCGGCCGGCCGGAGACCATAGACAAAGACAACTGGCAGCGGTTCTTCCGCGAAGACGGAAGCCCGACCACCCGGGCGATCGTGGAAGGTGCCAACTCGTTCATCACTCCAGAGGCGCGACGCCGGATGCAGGAGCGGGGGGTGGTCATCATGCGCGACGCCTCGGCCAACAAGTGCGGGGTGATCTCCTCCTCCTACGAGATCATCGCCAACCTCCTCCTGAGCGATGCCGAGTTCCTGGCCGACAAGGAGCGCTATGTGGCCGACGTCCTGCAGATCCTGGAAAAGAGGGCCGAGGACGAGGCCAGCCTCATCTTCCGCCGCAGGCGGGAACCCGGCTGCACCCTTCTCTGCACCGAGATATCCGAGGGGATCAGCATCGAGATCAATGCCCACTACGCCCGGCTGTTCAACTTCTTCCAGCGCAGGCCGGAGCTCTGCGCAGAGCCTCCATTCCGCGAGGCGATCCTGGCTCACCTGCCGCGCCTGCTGCGGGAAAATCCCCTTTACCGGGAGCGGGTCGGGGCACTGCCGGCAAAGTACCGCTTCGCCATCCTCGCCGCGGAGATCGGCTCGTCCCTGGTCTACTGCGGCGACCGGGAAGCGGACTTCGAGGAGATGCTCAAAGGGCACCTGAGTAGAAAGATGGCTTTGCAATAACCGACAGATATCGAGGAGGGCTTGAGTATGCCATTGAAGGAGATTCTCGTTGTTCTGGACAGTGCCGACCACTGCGACGCCAGGCTGAAACTGGCGGTGGAGCTGGCCGCTCGGCACGGCGCAGACCTGGCGGGGCTGTACGTGGTCACCCATCAGTTTTACGTGCCGGCCCGTGACGACGCGGGGGAGACCGGGGAGAAGGTCCGCGCCATGTTCGAAGCGGTCGGCGCCGCGGCAGGGGTTGCCACCCGCTGGATCGGGGTGGAGTCGAACGTGGTTGGGGTCAGCGCCGCGGAGATAGTCAACCTCCACGCCCACTACTTCGACCTGGTCATCGTCGGGCAGGACCTGCCGGAGGGGAAGGAGAGCATACTCCCCCAGGGGTTGCCAGAAAGGGTGATCATCGGCTCCGGCCGGCCGGTCCTCATCGTGCCATACGCCGGCGAGCACGGCAGGGCGTGGGAGCGGATCATGGTCGCCTGGAAGGGTGGGCGTGAGTCGACCCGAGCCATGGCCGATGCCCTCCCCCTACTCAAGAAGGCCGATGATGTCTGCGTGCTGGAGATCGACCCCGGCAAAGGCGAAGAGCATTGCGGCGAACGGCTCCGTGGCTACCTTGCCGCCCACGGCATCGGCACAAGGGGGAAGAGCGTGGCAGCCACGGAGATCGGCATCGGCAACATTCTCCTGAACAGGATCGCCGTAGAGGGGAGCACCCTCCTGGTCATGGGAGGGTACGCCCCGATGCGCCTCGGCAGCCCGGCCCTGGGGGAGGTGGCGCGCCACATATTAAAGCATATGACCGTTCCGGTACTCATGTCCCATTAAGGAGGAGGAGAGGAGCAGACAGCTCTCCCGCAACCGGGAGATAAATAGCAGTGATGCGCTGTGGCAACCACCCTTGTTGCAGCCTTCTTTGAACCGGACAGCTCCATTCGGGTGGGAGTGGAGCGTCCGGCACCTAACAACATACATCAAGGAGGCGAAAATGAGAGGTTTTAGAAGTGCAGCAGCGATTGCCGCTGCCTGTGGATTGGCAGTACTGGCGTCAACCCCGGTAATGGCAATGGAGAACGAATTCCACGGCGCCTACAGAATGAAGGCATTTGCCACCAACTTTGACGATGGCACTGTCAGTCAGTACGATCCGGCAGGAGAAGAGAAGAGCGCGCCGACCAACAACTACGTGGAGCAGAGGGTAAGGCTCAAGTACACAGCCAAGCTGAACGACGACTTCAAGCTGAAGACCGACTTCAAGATCGACTCCCGCTGGGGGAGCGGCGCCTACGACACCAAGCGCAAGCAGGGGGGGGAGATCGGCAGCGACACGGTCAACCTTGAGACAAGGGCCGCCTACTTCGACTTCAACCTCCCCGTTGGAGGGGTAAACATGAAGGTTGGCATCCAGCCATGGAGCGACGCCTACGACGGCATCTTCGTCGACACGCAGATGGCTGGCGCCCTGGCCTCGACGAGCGCCGGCGACCTGGCACTCTCCCTGGGGTGGTTCAGGCTGGACGACGCCGCCTCGACCGCCTTCGGCCACGATCCCCGCGATCTTTTCGTCCTCGACGGGAGTTACACCGTTAACAAGGAGCTCAATGTGGGGGCCAGCTACTACCTCCTCAGGGACCAGATCACCAGGGACACCAAGTACCTGGCCGGCGATCCGCGCACCATCCCCACCGAGACGGTCCATACCCTAGGGGTAAACTCCACCGCCAAGCTGGGGGTAACCACCCTGAACGGCTACTTCCTCTACCAGTTCGGCGACCTCACCGAACTGGGGAGCGGCAAGGAGCACAACATCAGCGCCTTTGCCGGCGGCCTTAATGCACGGGCAAAACTGAATTCCGGCACCATCAAGGGTTCATTCCTCTATGCCTCCGGCGACAAGGACTCCGGCGGAAGCAAGGCATTCCGCGACGTGCAGGACCTGGACGGCGGCACCGAAAGCGATTACTCCTCGGACATGAGGATGCTGAGGAAGGACCAGTTCGCAGGCGCCTCGGGGAAAGCGATCATCGCCAGCATCAACAACCGCGACCAGGGGGTGATCTTCGCCTCGGCCGGGTATGACACCACCCTGAGCGACAAGGTGTTTGCCGGCGCCAACGTCGGCTTCGCCCTGGTTGCCGAGGAGAACGCCAACAAACCGGTTAACCTCTCCACCGGGACGAGAAACTCCAGCAACTACCTGGGGACTGAGCTGAACGCCGCCATCGGCTACAAGTTCAACCCCAACGTCACCGCTACCCTGCGCGGCGCCTACACGGTTCTCGGCGACTACTACAAGGGGGTTGCAGCGGGGGGAGAGACCCCGAACAACCCCTACTCCACCAGCCTGATGCTGGTCTACACCTTCTAGCCCGGGGTCCGGCGTCTCCTGGTTAACCGCGGAGGCGCCGGACGCACCATCCCAACATTGACTCGGCAGTCGAACATTGGCGGAGGCCGGCATGAAAAAACTCATCATCCCCATTATCCTGCTCCTCTTCACCCTTCTCGCGGCAATCTCCCACGCCGGCCAGATCCGTGCCTACGTGGCTGAGTTCAAGGTTTCGGGTGGAGAGCAGCCGGCCGACACGGCACAACTCCTCAAGGAGCTGCTCTCCTCACGCCTTAGCGGCGACAGCATCCTGGTCGTCGACTCGGCAAGCGAAGCCGACATATTGGTTAGCGGCCGCTACACCCTGGCAGGGGGGCAATTCAGCCTGGACAGCGTGGCACGGGAGAAGGGGGGGAAGGTCATTGCCCGTGACTTCGTCGAGGGGGAGAACCAGGGAGAGCTCCTCCGGGGGGTGGGGAGGCTGGCCGCAAGGCTCGCGGCACAGATAACCGCCAATGGGGGAAACGGTCCGGTCCTGCCAAAAACAGCGGATCGGCAAGCGTCCCCGGGGAGTAGAGAGTCTGGCGCTCTGCCACTTGAGAGTACCGCCACCCAGGGGGTACCTGGGTGGCGCAGCCAGCGCCTCAGCGGCAATTACCGCGGCATTGCCCGGGTCTCCCGCCTCCCCGGCGGGGAGAGGGAACTCATCCTGGCAGGGAGCCACGGGATCAAGCTTTTCAGGCAGGGGAAGGAGCTGCGCCAGGTGGCCGAGGTCTCCTTCAGGCCGGACGAGGATGTCCTGGGTGTGGAGAGTGCCGATCTGGATGGCGACGGCAGACCGGAAGCCTATGTCACCATCTTCAACGGCGATGCCCTGGTCTCCCAGGTATGGGGTGTGAAGGGGGACTCCCTGGTGCGCCTGGCGGAACGGCTCCCCTACTACTTCCGCACGATCGCCATGGAGGATGGCAGCGAGAGGCTCCATGCCCAGGAGATGTCCCTGAAGAGCGATTTCTTCGGAGGGGTGAGGGAAGTCTCCCTGAACAATGGTTCCTACGTCCTGACCAACACTTTAAAACTCCCCAAAGGGGCCAACATCTACAACTTCAGCCGCTTCAGGGATAGCGAAGGAAGGCTGCTCTTCCTGCTTCTCGATGAGGACGGACACCTCCGGGTCATTGGCGAGGATGGGAATGAGCTCTGGCAGAGCAGGGAGAGGTACGGTGGCAGCGAACTCTTCTTCAAGCGTGTTGATCTCTCCGATACCAAGTTCGGCAGCGACCAGTTCCGCTGGATATTCCTCCAGCAGAGGATCTTCGTCAGCGGGGATGGGACGATCCTCATCCCCCAGAACTCCGGGGCGTGGAATACCGGCCGCAGCCGCAGCTTCGACTCAAACCGGATGATTGCCCTCCGCTGGAACGGCTCCGCCCTGGAGAAGAGCTGGCAGAGCAAGGAGCGCGACAACTACCTGGCAGACTACTTCTATGACAGGACTTCCGGGGAGATGGTCACCCTGGAGATCGTAAAGCGCGAAGGGATGTTCGACAAGGGGGCCAGCGTCGTCTCAGTAACCAGGGCCCACTAACCGGGACATATGGGAAAGGCTCGCCTCCCCCCTGCTCCGTCCGGCTAGCAGTGCGTGGGAAAATGACGGGAGCGCCAGGGTGCGGCTTACTGTGAAGCCGGCCATGAGCTGGCTGGGGAAGGGCCAGCACTGGCTCCCCACGTAGCGGACGTTCTCCACCATGATGCCGGTCTCCCCCAGCTGCCCCCCATGGCCGCGAGGTTAGCGCCGCAGATGGAGCAAAAAGCACGCTGCCGCTCACCGCCACGGCATGGATCGGCACCCCAAGCCAGGTGCCGATGCAGATCGGCTCACTGTCAGCCGCGAGCCAAGGCGGCATCTCCCCGTTATGCAACCGGCAGCCCCCCCTCGGCCAGGACCACCAGGGAGCCCCCCTCCACCACCCGGGCCTTACGGGAGACTCTCTCAGGGAGTAAGCGGGGTGAAGCCATGGCGGATTATCTCATGATTGAAGGGGAGGTTGACTGCTGCTGGATAACTCATCGGTCGGTTCCATTATCAAGGGGATTGAATGCCAAATCCATGGTAATCCGCCCAACTGGCCGATGCAAGCAATGATTCTCCGCCGAAGCAGGGATTCAGTCACAGTGAGGATCTGAACGGGTCATGCGTCGAGGAGATCCCTGATCTTACGCAGGAGAGTTTGGGGCCGCAGCGGCTTGGTGACGTAAACCAGCCCGGCATCATCCAGCCCCTTCCTGGGGATGTTATCGTCGGCATAGCCCGTCATGAAGAGCGCCTTGCAGCCAGGGGAGATGCTCCTTATCGCGTCCCATGCCTCCTTGCCGTTCAGTTTAGGCATGACCACATCCAGAATGACCAGATCTATCTTCTCCCTGCTTTGGCGGAACTTTTCCAGGGCATCCCGGCCATCTTCGGCAGTCATGACCCTGTAGCCGCATGAGGTCAAGAGTTCAACCACTAGATTCCTCAGCGCGGCATCGTCATCGGCCACGAGGATGGTCTCCGTCCCCCCGGGATAATGACCGTGGGTGGGGGCGAGCCTTTCTTCTCCCCCCCCTCCACCAGGGTGAGCAAGATCGTGAATGCGGTCCCCTCCCCGAGCTTGCTGCAGATGGTGATGAAGCCGCCATGCTGCTTGACTATGCCGTAGACGATGGCAAGCCCCAAGCCGGTGCCGTACCCCACCTCCTTGGCGATGAAGTTGGTTATCTCCCCCTCCCGGTTCATGATGGGGGAGATGGTCGCCGCTTCCCAGAAGAGCTCTCCGCTCTTTCTGCGGTTATGGAACAGACCGAGCCAGACACTGCCGGAGAGTATGGTCTCCCAGAGGGAGCGGTACTCCTCCTTTGACGTCTCGCCAGACTTGAGGATGCGGGGATTCTCTCCCAGGGCCTCCTCCTGCGTGTAGCCGCTGATCTGGACAAACTTGGGGTTGACGAACTCTATGGTCCCCTCCTTGTCGGTGATGACGATGGCCGTCGGGCTCTGCTCCACCGCCTGGGAGAGCTTCACCAGGGTCTCCTCAGCCTCCTTTCGCCTGGCAAGGCTCTCCTCCAGCTCCCGGACCTTCTCTTCCAGCTTTGCCGCCACGATGCCGCAGTGCTCGCGGAAGTACTTCATCTCTTCTGTCGCCATCGCTGTTGGTGGCGTTACTCTCCTGCCCGCGCCCCCACCCTCAAGTACGGCGCTGATCTCTGCCCAGAACGCTTCCGGCTTCACCGGCTTGGGGATGAACGCCTCGGCGCCGAGACGCAGGACAAGCTCCTCGTCGTTCATCCCCGTATAGACCGAGGTGTGGATGACAACGGGGATGGAGCCGAGCTCCTTGTCGCTCTTCACCGCATGCAGGAACTCGAAGCCGTCCATTTCAGGCATGAGGGCATCGGAGATGATCAGGTCGGGCCGGTGCACCCTGGCTGTTTCCATCCCCTGCCGGCCAAGTACCGGTATGCAATCCTTGCCGCGGAAATCGGTTCCTCTCTAGTCTACTGCGGTGACCGCGAGGCCGATTTCGTGGAATTGCTCAAGGGACACCTGGCGAGGAATTTCCCCCTCCCTCCTCCGACCGGCAGCAACTGAATCACCGGCATCCGCGCAACAACAGAGATCTGGTGACCTAGCTCAAGGCCGCGGACGTGGCTTGCCGCACTCTCTCAAGACCCACGCGGCCTTGAGCCCCAACACGTCGAAGAGGAGGATGAATCAAGATAAAGGCCGAGCGAAGAGGGATCACTGCCGAAGCGGTGGCAGACACCGAACCGCTTGCTGCTAACTAGAAAGTTCCGGCATCAACGGCAGCAAGGAGGCATCCTGCGTATTGACTATGGGGACCTGGTGATGGGGATTCCTACACATCCTCCTTGCACCTCAATACCAGAACGGTCATATCGTCGGGCCGTGGCCTGTCCGGCGGCACGATTGCTGCCAGTCGGCTGACCGCTTCATCGGCGCTTGACGCGTTTTCGAGAAGCCTAACCAGAGCCCCGTTGTTGAGTTCTAGCTCCGGAACCGCATCAATCAATCCGTCGCTATAGAGGACAAGGGTGTCCCCCCCTTCCAGGGCAACCGTCCCCTCCTGATATTTTTCCTGGGCCGACACCCCCAAGGGAAGGCCACGAAGGTTGAGCTCTTCCGCTTTTCCGTCGGCGCGCATCAATAAGGCGTAACCGTGACCACAGTCTACGTAGGTCAATTTTCGATCCGTGACGTTTAGTTGCGCATGGAAAAGTGTCACGAAGCTGTCAGACCTGTCCAGATCGTGCTGAAGAGCATGCTGAGCCAATTGCAAGGCAGATGCCGGTGGATTTACCTGGACCACTGCCCGAAGAGTCGCCCGGACCGTCGCCATGAGTATGGCAGCGGCCATCCCCTTGCCCATGACGTCGCCCAAGGTCAGGGTGACAATACCTGGAGCCAATTCCAGCCAGTCATAGAAATCACCCCCGACATGACGCGCCGGCAAGCACCGGGCAGCTATTTCGAAGCCCGATGCATCTGGCGGGACAACGGGTAACAGTTTTCTTTGCACCTCGGCGGCACAGCTTAATTCTGCCTGGAGCTGGAAGCGGTGCAGTTCACTTTGCCGCAACGCCTCTTCTGCCTCCTTGCGAGCGTTCCGCTCGGCAGTCTCACGTAGTTCGCGGTCTATGGCAGGGACGAGTCGAGCCAGGTTGTCTTTCCTGACAAAATCGTGGGCTCCGGCTTTTAACAGTTTCACCGCCTCCTCCTCGCCAATGGCCCCGGAGACTACGATAAATGGCTGGTCATCACCCGTCTTCAGCCAGATATCCAGAGCTCTTTCGACACTGAATTCAGGCATCTGGCAATCGCAAATTGCCAAGTCCCACTTCCCCCCGGCAATCGTCCCCATCATCGCCGTTGCAGTGTCGACCCGTTTCCAATCAGCTTCTATTCCCTCCTTGCGCAGGGAATGGACCAGCAGAAGGGCATCACGCTCGGAATCATCAATGATCAGGACGCGAAGCGATCTGTTCACTTTTTCCCCTCTTCTTTTGGCGGCGGTTCGTTGGTAATCAACCAGTATCGCCCCAGGTCGGAGACCGCCCTGCTGAAATCAGAAAATGCCACCGGTTTGCGTACATAGCTGTTGGCGCCCAACCTGTAACCTGCAATAATATCAACCTCTTCGTCCGAAGAGGTTAGAATCACCACCGGCAGCAACCGGGTCCGCTCATCTGCGCGGATCTGGGCCAGAACCTCTAGACCGTCGATCTTGGGCAGCTTGAGGTCCAGTAGAACCACCGTGGGAACATCTTCCATGTCACGACCGGCATACTCTCCCCTAGCGAAGAGGTAATCGAGGGCCTCGGCCCCGTCCCGCACGACGACAATATCGTTGGCAAGACGACACTTGTTGAGCGCCCGCAAGGTGAGCATCTCGTCTTTAGGGTTGTCTTCAACCAGTAGAATCGACCGGCTTGTCATCGTTTTTTTTCTCCTCCAAGGTGAAGAAAAAAGTTGCGCCTTCACCTACGGCCGCCTCTGCCCAGATCCGACCGCCATGTCTATGGACAATTCGCTGTACCGTCGCCAGTCCGATGCCGGTCCCGGGAAACTCACCGGTTTTATGCAACCGATGGAAGGGCAAAAACAGTTTGTTAGCGTAGGCCATGTCGAAACCGGCGCCGTTGTCGCGCACAGCATAGATGGTTTCCTCCTGCTGCTCTACGACGTAAAACTCTATGCTGGCTTCTTTGGTCTTTGCCGTATATTTCCAGGCATTGCCGATGAGGTTTTCCATGACCACCTTCAAGAGCCTGGGATCAGCGTCCAGATCCATTCCCGGGGCAATATTGACAGTTACCTGGCGTTTTGGTTCGCTCTGACGGAACTGCGCGACAATACCCCCAGCCATCGATGAAAGATCCACATGCTCCCGCTCCAGTTCTCCACGGGTGGACCGCGACAGCTTCAGAAGCCCGTCGATTAGGTCGCTCATCTCCTGGCTACTTTCCTGAAGGAAGCGCAGGTACCTCTTTCCCTCCTCGTCGAGGCGGTCCCCGTAATCTTCAAGTAGTGCATCGCTGAAACCGTTGATAGCGCGAAGGGGTGCCCGTATGTCGTGGGACACGGAATAAGTGAAGGCCTCCAGTTCCCGGTTGGCGAACTCCAGTTCCCTGGTACGCTCAACAACCCTCGCCTCAAGTTCCTGGTTCAGTCGCCGCACCTCATCCTCTGCCCGTTTCCGCACCGTGATATCCTGAAAAGTGGCAATGAACAGGTTGTTAGAGAACATGGGAATATCGGCATTAAGAACCTCCACTCGCTCCCCTGAAGCCCTGGTGATTGGAAATTCCCAGACCATCCGCGCCAGATCGCCACTGGCCCATCCTGCATCGAATCGCCCTAACAACTCCTTCCGCAATGCCGGGTCAGGGAATATGTGCTCCCAGCGGCTCCTGAAATCGCTCAGCATCTCCTTGGGCCAACCCAGTATTTCCTCATATTTCTTATTCGCATATTGAAGCGTGCGTTCATCGAAGGTAAAGACAGCAAGCCCGATCGGCAGATTGTCCAGAACGGTTTCGATGAATTTGTTTCTTTCCTTCAGGTCCTCCTCAGTCCGCCTGAGCTCGGTAGTATCCAGAAAGGTCACTACCGTTCCGATGACTTCCCCCATTTTTCGCATCGGAAAGGATCGATACTCCACATTAAAGCTTGTTCCATCCGGGCGCCAGAAAATCTCGTCACGAACATGAAACCCTTGATCGTCAAGGAAAGCCCGGCAGACTCTGCACTCCTCTATGGGGAAGGGCGATCCATCCGGCCGGGTATGATGGATTCGCTCATGCATGCTCTTGCCCAGCAACTCTTTTTCGTCTTCATATCCGAGCAGGTCCAGAGAGGCTCTATTGCAGAAGATGCAATTCCCTTTAAGGTCAAGGCCGAATATGCCTTCCGCCGTGGAGTTGAGGAGCAGCTTGACCAGCTCCTCGCCCTCACGCAGCCTCTCCCCATCCTTCTTATGCCTGGTAGAGCCTGGAGTCACCATGACAAATCTTTCCCCGTGATTGCAGCTTTCCCATCAATTGGTACACCATCCCTCTTCCGTTACTGCCACTGAGACAATTGCCATCCGCTCAGCAACAGCGGTTACTATTCATTGAAAATCCCATCCCTTCCGGAAGTACGCATTAAATATAAGTATATCAAGTTCGGCCCTGAAATCCGTGCCTAAATTACAAAACCAATCCCCACACTTATCACGCCTCGACTGCCCATTAACCAACCGCACTCCTTTCATCAATGCGTAACTGACAGCAATACCTTGGCAAAGCATGCTGCTTTCTTTTGACAGATCTCCCGCGCAATCCATTATCTGTAGAGTTCCAGCTTAGCTGCGCAAGCGAAAACCCAAGTTCAATCAGGGGGCGCTGGCCCGGCCCTACTTCTCAGTGGACGTCCCCTCTGATCGGGTCAAGCCGTCATGCTAGGCCATGCAAGAAACAGTTCGGCTCCCTAGACAGCCTCATACGACCTCACCCCTTCAAACTTGCAATCCGATAGATTTACAAAACAGCGTATGCTCGCAAGCCTTAAACCGACTCATGAAAAACCATGACAACGGGATTATCGCCATCACAACCCGACCTACACACAGATGGATAGAACACCGTTAAAGAATTAACCGGTTCACACCCAACGGTCATGCAATGATTTTATCTGAACATTTCAGTGGTTTTAGCGATCTGCAGCTGCAATTTAATTCATGCTTGCATTTAAATTCAAAGTTGAATTAAACTATCAATAACGGCTTTTTAAATTGCCCTCTACCATTTCATGCTACAATCACTCAACCCTGCTGCACAGAGGCAGAGTCAAATCCATTCGAACAGGGTAGCCGCCATGTCACTGCACCACAAGCACCAGTTACTGGGCAACGCCTCCACCTACACTAAAAAGCATTTTTCCGAGGAATTCTACCAGTCCCTGATGAACTCCATGGACGTGTCGCTGCTGGTGGTCAACAACACCGGCATGACCATTCTTGCCAACAGGGTTGCCCGCAAGAACTTCAGGGCCTACCCTGGCATCCACCTGAACGACGCGATCCCGGACCTCTGGACCAAGATAGCGCAAAGACTGCAGGGAGCCCCCCTCACCCTTGAAATTTCCGTGCGGGGCGGAGAGGCCAGCTACGTGGGAAGAATCAGCCCCATGGCTCTCGAAAATCGAGAGATCGGGGCCGTCTGTTTTTTCATTGAGAACTCCGGACCGGAATCAATGGCCATGCAAATGCGGATCTTTCAGGAGATGACCAGGGAATTGGACGCCATCATCAACTCCTCATCGGTTGCACTCTGGATCTGCGACGGAGAAGCCAACGTGCTGCGGATGAACCCTGCCTCGGAGCGGCTCAACAAGATCGAAGCGGCCGACTATGTCGGCCGCAACATGCAAGAACTGGTTGAGGAGGGGTTTATCGACAAATCGGTCACCCTGGACGTCATCAAGACCGGAACCGTGACGAACCTCATTCAACACCGCCTGGATCGCACGCTGATCGTCACGGGGACCCCCGTTTTTGATGGGGCGGGAAGGCTTATCCGGGTGGTGATAAGCGAGCGGGACGTGAGCGAAATCGACAACCTGCAGCGGGAACTTGCGGAGCAGGAGTCGATGAAGGACCAACTTCGCAATCAGATGCTGGAGATGCAGCAGATGGAGCTTGTTTCGCGCCAGGTCATCGCAAAAAGCCTATGCATGTTGAAGGCGCTGCATCAGGCCCTCAAGGTGAGTTCCGTTGACTCATCGGTGCTGATCCTCGGCGAGTCCGGCGTGGGAAAAGGGTTGTTCGCAGACCTGATCCATAAACACTCGAAGCGCGCGGAACATCCGCTGATCAAGATCAACTGCGGCGCCATCCCCGAAGCCCTGATCGAATCGGAGCTGTTTGGCTATGACAAGGGGGCCTTTACCGGCGCCCAGTCCGCCGGCAAACCGGGGTATTTTGAGATGGCAGACGGCGGCACCCTGTTCCTTGACGAGATCGCGGAACTGCCGCTCCCCTCGCAGGTGAAGCTGTTGCGTTTCCTGGAAGATGGACGCATCACCCGTCTCGGCGGGACAAAGAGTCGCAACGTTGATGTCCGCATCCTTGCAGCAACCCACCGGAATCTCGAGAAGATGGTCGAAGAGAAGAAATTCAGGCTCGACCTCTATTACCGGCTAAAAGTCATCCCGATCCAGGTCCCGGCAGTCAGGGAGCGAAGGGACTGCATTCTCCCCCTCATCCAACACTACATCAACCACTTCGGCGAAAAGAGCGGCAGCAAAAAGCGCCTTACGCGTGCCGCATCCGACGCCTTGCTGACCTACCCCTTCCCGGGCAACGTACGGGAACTGATGAATGTCTGCGAGCGCCTGGTGGTCATGTCGGAAACCGAACTGATTGACCTCCAGGACCTTCCGAGCGAGATTGTCGAACGGGCAGATGCACCCGTTCCCTCCCTGGCAACTCCTTCGGACGGAATGACCCTGCAACAGATCCTGGATAACGTGGAAAAGCAGGTACTCACACAAGCAATGGCGCGATACGGCAATCAGTACAGGGCAGCGGAATCCCTTGGCCTGAGCCAGCCCACAGTGAACAGGAGACTGAAGAAATTCGGCATGAATTAGCAGGTCATCCGGACGGCTCGCCCTGGACCATGACGCCACGGGAACGGGTGAGCTGACTAGATTCAACAATGAATCGACGGACCGCCCCTCCCCCCGAAAACCCGCAAAACAATGTCTTATTTTTTTAGCGCCAATAAAATGCCGCCCGGAAAACCTGCGGACGACAACACGACTTGACACAAAACATCATCACCGTCACCACATGACTCCCCCCTATCATTCGCCCCCTCGCAAATAAAAGCAATAGCCATGTCGCCCCAAGCAACAGCTAACAGCCTGAATACAAACCACATTTAATCCCAACACCCCGCCTCGACCATCAGGCAGCTTGAGCAACACCCTTAATGGACCGCTACCTCTTGGCATGCAAGCTGCAGTAAAAAAATGTTATAAAGCCAACATCCGGACGGAATATCAACAAGGCCGCACGGATGACTACCACTCAAACTTCTTCTACGGCTACCCGCCGCACGAGAAAATCCATAGCAAAGGAGATCACCATGAAGTATCGCATCGCAATTGACACGGGAGGAACCAACACCGATGCCTTTATCTTCAACGAAGAGACCCGCACCTCGTTTGTTGCCAAAGTCCCTTCAACACCCAAAAACCCGGCCATTGCCATTACCGACGCCATCAAGGCGGCAGGACTAAAGGCATCGGAAATCAAGCTGATTACCCACGGCACGACGGTAGCCACCAATGCCCTGATCGAACGTAATTTCCCGAAGACGGCCATGATTACCACGGCCGGCTTCCGTGACGTGGTGGAGATCTGCGACGGCACCAAGGAAGAGCTGTGGGACGCCTACGTGGACAAGCCATCATCCTACATCCGCCGCCGTGACCGCTTCGAGGTGAGCGAACGGATCGATTTCAACGGCAACGTCATCACCCCCCTCGACCGGGACCAGGCGCGCAGCCTGGCCGAAAAGATTGCCAAGCTTGGTTACCAGGCAGTCTGTATCTGCTTTATCAACTCTTATGTGAATGCAGACCACGAGCAGTCGATGAAAAGCATTCTCGAGGATTACATGCCGGACAGCACATTTATCTGTACCTCGAGCGAGACCATTCCCGAGATGTTCGAACACCCCCGTTTCAGTACCGCCATGATCAGTGCCGTTCTCGGGCCATGCATCGTCAACTATATCCATGACCTCGATAGCCGACTGAAGGAGATGGGGTACAAGGGTGACCTGCTGATCCTTCATTCCGGTGGAGGGGTGCTGACCGCAAAAGGAACACGCAAATACCCGGCGCGTCTGGCCAGTTCCGGCATCGTGGCCGGCGCCATTGCCGGAGCTCATATTGCAAAGCAGGCCGGCTTCCAGAACGCCATCAGCTTTGACATGGGTGGGACGAGCACCGATGTGGCACTTACCTATAAGGGTGAGCTGAAAACCGCCAACAGCTGGCAGGTTGAGTATGGCTACCCGATCATGTTCCCCAGCGTCGAAGTGCTTACCATTGGTGCCGGCGGAGGGAGCATTGCGTGGATCGATGCGGGCGGTTCGCTGCGCAACGGCCCGCAGAGTGCCGGCTCGGATCCGGGGCCTGCCTGCTACGGCAGGGGGGGGGATGAGGCAACCAATACCGATGCCAACCTTGTTCTGGGGCGCCTGAGCAGTTCCCTGCTCGGGGGGCGTCTGCAACTCGATGTCAAGGCTTCGAAGCAGGTCATCAACGACAAGGTTGTCAAGCCCCTCAACATGGAACTCGCTGCTGCTGCCAGTGCCATGCTGAAGGTGGCCGAGGCCAACATGGCCAATGCCATCCGTTTGATTTCGGTCGGCCGCGGTTATGATCCGCGCGACTTTGCCCTGGTCGCCTTCGGTGGTGCCGGCCCGCTCCACGGAGCCTACCTTGCCCAGGAACTGGAGATCCCAACGGTCATCTTCCCCCGTTACCCCGGCATCGCCTCCGCCATGGGGTGCCTGCTGGTGGATATCCGCCACGATTCCAGCCTGATGTATCTCGGCAAGACACAGGATGCCAACCTGATTCAATTGGCGCACAGCTTCGAGTCCATGGAGGAAGAGGCCAGGGACCATCTGGTTGAGGAGGGTGTGCCGCCCGAGAACATGCGCTTTATCCGCCAGATCGACATGCGCTATGTGGGTCAGTGGCGAACCCTGACCGTACCTGTGGACCTGTCAAATCCTGAAAGCACCCTTCAGGAGGCGCTGAAAAAATTCCATGCCGAACATGAACGATCCTACTCCTACAGTGACCCCTCCCGTGAGGTCGAGATCTTCGCACTCAAGCTGGTGACCCAGGGGATCATCCCCAAGCCGACCATGCCCAAGGTGCGGGAGACCGGTGATGCCGAGAGCGCCTTGACCGGCAGTCGGCAGGTCTATTTTGACGAGGCGGGGGGATTTGTCGAGACGCCGATCTACAACCGGGACAAGCTGCTCCCCGGTGCGCGCATCCAGGGTCCGGCAGTGGTGGAGCAGCTGGATTCGACGGTTGTCCTGCCACCCGAAACAGCGAGTGTCGTCGACCCTTACCTGAATATCATTACCAACTTTACACGGGCTTGAAAGGAGAACTCATCATGAAGAGCACCGAGCAACAACAATTCAAGCAGGATGCACCGGCCAAGCTTGATCCGATTACCTTTGAGGTACTCAAAAACGCTTTCATCAACCTGGTGGACCAGATGTCGGAGCAGTTGCTCCGCACCTGCTACTCGTTCGTCATCTACAGCCGCGATTTCAGTAACTGCATTTGCGACCGCCATGGCAATACCGTTGCCCAAGGGACCCAGGATATCGCCGTGCATGTCGGCACCCTTCATTTCAGCGTGAAATCGGTTATCGCGCAGTATGGAGACGATATTCAGCCCGGAGACATCTTCATCACCAATGACCCATACAACGGCGGCACCCACTTCAATGACGTCCGGATCATCCGCCCCATTTTTTACGACGATGAACTGGTAGCGTTCACCCAGTCCAACGGCCACTGGGCAGATATCGGCGGAAGCGTCCCCGGTTCGTTCGATATCACCGCCAAGGAACATTTCGGTGAGGGGCTGCGGATAACGCCGGTTAAAATATGGAAGGCCGGGGTGTTCCAGGAAGATGTTGCCAGGATGATGGTTTCCAACATGCGGGCGCCCGACGACTCCCTCGGCGATCTCCGCGCCCAGTCAGAAGCCACGCTGTGCGGCGCCCGGCGTCTGCTATCCCTTATGGATAAATACGGCAAGGAGACGATTCTGCTGGCATTTGAAGAGGTCCAGAACTATGTCGAACGCTATGCCCGCGGCCAGTTGAAGAGTCTGCCCAAGGGGACATGGAGCGCAACGGACTTCATTGACCAGGACCCTTCAAAAGAGGAAGGGCTGATCCCGATCAAGGTCAGCATGACCATTGAGGATGACCGGGTATTCTACGACTTTACCGGCACCCACCCCTCCATCGGCTGCTTCCTGAACTCGACCTACAGCGCCTCCTTCTCCGGGGTCGTAGCAGGCACCAAGACCTTCTTCCCGGAACTGCCGCTCAATTCCGGCTTCTACCGAATCATCGACGTGCATTTTCCTGAAGGGAGCGTCGTCAACGCCCCCTGGCCGGTAGCGGTCGCCGGCTACTGCTCGGGAAGCTATGAAAAAATCATGAACGCCATCTTCGCCCTATGGTCGAATATCATCCCGGAGCGGGCGCTGGCCTGCTCGTTCAACCTGGAGTACCTGCTGGTCGGCGGCTGGGACGGGCGGGATCAGGCAAACCGGCGCTATTTCATGAATTATGACTGGATGGCCGGCGGATGGGGGGGGCGCAACGGAAGGGACGGCTCCAATGCCACCTCGCCCGTCTTTGGGGTCGGTCTGGCCATTCAATCGGTAGAGGCCCAGGAAAGGCTGAGTCCGGTGCTGACCAGTGAGCACCAGATCGAAACCGACTCCGGCGGTCCCGGCAAGCATCGCGGTGGCTGCGGTGTCCGCCGGGGCGGGCAGCTGACCAAGGTAGAAAAGGCCGTCATGTCGTACTGCTGCGACCGTTCCCGTTCCGTCACCTGGGGCATCTGGGGGGGGTTGCCGTCCCGCCCCCACGGGGTTTCGCTGCTTCGTCAAGGCGCCGATCAGCCGGAGTATCTCGGCGCGGTCTTCTCCAACGTACCGGTGAAGGAAGGGGATCTCTTCAGTCGCCCCTCCTCCGGGGGTGGAGGGCTGGGTGATCCGCTCGAACGGCCATCGCAGGCCGTGCTTGACGATGTGCTTGACGGCTACGTGAGCGTGGCAAGGGCCCGCAGCGATTACGGCGTGGTGATTGTCGCCATAAACCCCGAACTCAATGAATACGCCGTTGACCATGAGGCGACCGACAAGGCAAGGGCGGCTATCCGAGAGGTTCGTGACGGAATGCTGGAAACCGATCCCCTTGTTGTCGCCGCCAAGTACCAGGCGGGAGAGATCGACACCCTCGATGTGATTCGCCACTATGGGGTCATCTGTGACTGGAACGACAGGACACTCCTGCCCAAAACGACCAGCCAGTTCCGCGAGGCTCTTCAGGCAAGACGAAAACCACCCAAGATGTAACCACTCCCCTTCCGCAAACCGCTTGCAGCAATCAAGGGCAATGGGCATTCAAATCGATCAGTTACGACAACTATTGATTTGAATGCCCAGGCGACACACTATCCTTGCGCCTTATTCCGGACAGGTTGAAATCAAGAAGTCCGTTACAGACCTCAACTGAAGCAACGGGACATGGCCGGTGAAATCTAAGGCAACAGAGAGGAGTGAAGGAAATTACGCTGAACAGTTGTGGGGCAGTCAAAAACGTTCGTTAATCAAGGAGGATGTCATGGCTCAAAAAATTACAGAAGTTAGTGAAGCCGCATTGGATTATTCATGCAACCCGGTACCGGAAAGTGGGCGAATGTCCCCATTTGGCCTCACCATGGCGTGGTGGAGTTGCTGCAGCGCCATGTTTTACGTGGTAGTTGCCGCCACCCTTGCGGCAGGGTTCGGCACGGTCAACACGCTCATCGGCATCGGCCTTTCGGTTGTCACCTATGCGGCGGTAAACGCGGTCATCAGTCGCTACGCCATCCGTACCGGCTCCTCTGTGGCGATGTTCTCGCGCATCCTCTTCGGCAGGTCGGGCGCCGCCCTTGCCACGCTGATCTTTGCGGCGACAGCGGTCTACTATGCCGTGTTTGAAGGTTCGGTCATGGCCCTGGCAGCGACCTTTCTCTTTACCGGTTTAAGCTACAAGGTTGCGGCCCTGATCGTTGTCCTCTACAGCGTGCCGCTTGTTTTCGGGAGCGTCCAGAACTGGCTCGACAAGTTCAACGGCGTCCTGTTACCCATCTACCTCCTGGGTCTCTCGGCCTGCGTAGGCTTGGCCATCAGCAAGTACGGTTACAGCAATGCATGGCTGACGGCAGTACCCAAAGGGGGCGCACCGGCAATGGGGTGGTGGCAGGTATATGTGGCCTACATGGGGGTCTGGATTCTCATGATGTACGTCTTCGATTACGCCCGCTTCGGCAAGAAAGCCGATGAGGTCTATCACTCTAAGTTCAACTTCGGCGCACCGTTCTTCATCGTCTCATTCCTGGTTGGCGGACTGGCAGGCATCTTCCTGGTGCAGACCATTCCGATCGAAGGCGCCCTTTCCGAGGTATCGGCTGTCAAAGCGATCATCATGATGATGGGCGGCTTCGGGCTGCTGTTCGTCTGGGCAACGCAAACCCGCATCAACACGGCCAACTTCTATCTGGCCACGGTCAACTTCGAAACGCTGGGTAAACTGACCATGGGGCGGCACCTGTCAAAATATTTCTGGGCAATCATGGTCGGCGCGATTGTCTATGCACTGATGCTCATGGATGTCTTCAGCTACCTGCTCAAGGCCCTTGCCTACCAGGGGATCTTCGTGGTGGCCTGGGTGGCCATTGCCCTGGCCTACATGCTGAAGGATGCGAAAAACGAGCATCCCGAAGAAGCCTCCAAGGGTGACAGCGAATACCCGGCCTACAATTCGCGCGGACTGACCGCCTGGTTCGGGTCGGTGATCCTCGGCATAGTAATGATGAATATCCCGGCTGCAGCGTCCTTCTCTTCACCATGCAGCGCCATTGCCGGATTTGTCCTCTATCTGGCGCTAAGACCCAACGAGAATGACGTCCCTGTTACGGTATTGAACCAGGAATAGCCGGCCTGCGACGGCATGCTGTCAAGGGCAGGTAAAGCAAATGGCGTTTCGACCCCGATCAGCATAATTGATGAAAAACTACGTCCCACAGCGTTGCAACAACCACCTTTGTTTCAGTCATTTCTGATGCCGGGGCTTTCATTCTGGTGGAGATGAAATTACCGGACGGACATATCACGATGAGGAGAGAGAAATGAAAAAATATTTTCTGAGATCCGGATTATGGAGTTTTACTTTCTGGTGCATGATCAGTTCATTGTTGCTTGTGAGCGGTCCAAGTCATGCAGAAGAGTTTTCATCGACTGACCTGCAAGTTCTCTACACCCCTTTTTTGGACCGGGATGATCCGGATCTGGGTAACGGCATCTTCACCGACAGCAACAGGCTTACCGCTGTCAGGCTTGAGCACTTCGGGACGTGGGAATACGGGGATAATTTCTTTTGCACCGACCTGACCGAGGGGAACGAGGTCGGGGGCAAAGGCTCGGGTTCATTTGGTGGCGATACGGAATCACATCTTTTTCTCGTCTACGTCCCCAGGCTCAGCATCACAAAGCTTGCGAATACCCCCCTCAAAGGTTTCGTCAAGGACGTTTACCTTGCTGGACGTTTGGAGCGAGCGAGTTACGGCAGCTACATGGCGGAAAACCTCGGCATATCATTCGATCTGAAGATCCCGGGTACAGCCTTCTTCGAACAGGACTTTTACGCCCGCAACACTAATTACGACAAGGGGGTTGAATTCCTTTCCAGAACCGTCTGGTTGGCACCGTTTTCAGCCGGTCCGGTGGGTATGCACTTCGATGGTCTCGCATTGGTCAAGACAACCGATAACGGCGTCAATGCATTCACCCAACTTGACCTTTTGGCAGATGTCTTCAACAAAGGACGGCTTCAGGCAGGTGTCCGACTGGAGTCTGCTTATTACAAGGATTACGAGAGAAATACGCCATACTTCATGCTGAAGTGGGTATTCTGATC
>CALMOE010000264.1 GCA_937871715.1 uncultured Geobacter sp.
CTTTACATGGGTGAGCGGTTGCAACCCCTTGCGGGTAAGGGTGATACCGAACATGGTGGCAAGGGAGAGTCCGACCAAGAGAGCACCCCCCATTTTCATTCGATAGTTGGCAATCAGGTCGATATCGTCGGTTATGTCGAGGGCGACCTGTACAAGCATGAATTGATCATCGCCCCCCCCTGCTGCCCAAGCGGCATTCAGAAGGTAGTGTTTGCCGTCGCCGGTGGCAAGCTTGGTCCCCATGCCTACATCGTAACCGCTTGCGGACGGAATGGGGAACTTCTCAGGGGGGATGAGGGACGCCCCCTGGGATTCCCGGACTATCCGGCCTTGTTTGTCCTGGAGTCGCACCTGGTATCGGATGGTTTGCGTCGCATGGTCCTGGTGGAGGGAGTCGTTCAGTTCGGGCATGTCATCCCAGTGGGATGTTATCATGGATCGAATGCTTGCAATCCGTTCGGAAAGAAATTCATTGTCTTCCAGCATTAGATCTTCAGTAAGGGCGAGGAACTGGAAAGATGTGGTGCAGATGAGGATGAGCAGGGTGCTCGTCAGGTAGAAGAGCGTCAGGCGTGTTGTCAGTGAGGTTTTATTCAGAAGCTTCATCGAGCAGGTATCCTACGCCGCGTATGGTGCGAATGAGTTTACGTGGGAATGGGTCGTCAATTTTTTTGCGCAGGCGGCGAATGGCCACATCAACGATGTTGGTGTCTGTGTCGAAGTTGATCCCCCACACCTGTTCAGAAATGGTTGTGCGGGTCAGGACTTCCCCCTTGCGTCGCAGCATCAGGGCGAGCAGCTGAAACTCCTTGGCAGTGAGGTCTAGTGCTACGCCGCTGCGCCATGCCTTGTGACGTGCCATATCCAGTTCCAGTTCTTCCAGGCACATCTTTTCCGGTTGGAGCTGGTAGTGTCGTCGAAGAATGATCCTGATTCTTGCCAAGAGCTCCGAAAATGCGAACGGTTTCACCAGATAGTCGTCCGCTCCAAGCTCCAGGCCGTGTACCCGGTCATGCACCCCATCCCTTGCGGATAGGAAAATGACAGGAACATCGTTACCTCCTCTCCTGAGTGTTTCGATGACAGACCACCCGCTTCTTTCAGGGAGCATGACATCTAGAACTATCATGTCGTACGATTCCGTCTGTGCAAGGTGGAGGCCGTCCTCTCCGTTGATAGCGACATCAACGGTGAAACCATGCTCAATGAGCCCTTTTTTCAGGTAGTTGGCAGTTTTTGTTTCGTCTTCAACTATCAGGATGCGCATAAGGTCAGCCTTGATGGCGATTGTTGTCTATTAACGGAGTTCGACCTACACAATGATCTTTGCATAAGCTGGTTCCGCCACGATCTCCACCGGTGTGTCACCCCAGTCGTCGCCGTCGGCCTGCAGGGGCTTGACCCCTTCGATGCGTATTTTCTCCGCACTGAGGCGCAGTATGCCGGGGGCGCCGCGGCTCCCCGTAAGCGTCTCCCTTGCCAGGGCCAGGTGGGCCAGGCGCGACCCCTTGGCTATCGCCACCAGTTCCAGAACGGGGGTGAAGATGCTGGCCTCGGGGGCGAGGGTGAAGGCGCCGCCGTAGCGGGCGGAGTTGCAGACGATCAGGGAGTGGCAGTCGAACTCCACCTTTTCCGTGGCTACCCTGAGACTGCCGGTATCCCAGCTGCAGAGCTGCTCCAGGGCGGAGAGTAGATAGGCCCCCTTGCCGAAGCGCTTTTTTCGCTCCAGGGGCACCCCCCGCACGACATGTCCGTCCAGTCCTGCGCCGGCCATGAGGAAGAAGCGGCTGCTGCGGGAGCTGCCGCGGATCAGTCCGGCGGTGAAGGGTCGGCTCACTCCGGCGACTATCCGCTCCGCTCCCTTTTCCGGTGACTCCAGCCCCAGCTCGATTGCCAGGACATTTGCTGTCCCCAGGGGGAGGATGGCGCAGGTTGCAGAGTTGCCGGCCAGGCCGTTGAGGACGGCGTTGATGGTGCCATCCCCGCCGGCGGCGACCACGAGGGGGGGATCCTCTGCGGCGCTGGCCCCTGCGGCGCTGGCGGTCATCTCGGCAAAGTCGCCGCAGGGGATGATCTCCACACCGACATCGGCCCCCCGGAGGATGCGGCAGGCGCTCTCCAACTTGCCGGAGGAAAAACTCCCCGCTCCCCGGTTGGCAATTATCACGGCACGGCGCACCGTCTCAGGCCTCGCGGCGGAGCATGTCCAGGGGGGCGGTCCCGGAGGGGAGAGCCATCCTGATCCTGCTGTTGGGGTTGGCGGCTTCCAAGGGGTTGCCGGCTTCGTCCATGATCTCATCCGCCCGCAGGGTGGCGCAGCGCATTCCCGGTCCCATCAGCTCCAGAAGGTCGCCGCGGCGGATACGGTTGCGCACCCCGACCGTGGCGCTGCCGTCCGGGTGGATCTCCTCCACCAGGCCGACGAACTGGTGGCTGCGCAGGTATGCCGAGTGGTACTCCTGCCCGACCTCCCGCGGCTGGCCGAAGAGGAAGCCGGTTGTGAACCCCCGGTGGCTGGTCTTGCACAGCTCCTCCAGCCACCCCCGGCGGAAGCGGTACTCATCCCCCTCGGCCGCCATGGTGTCCAGGGCGGTGCGGTAGGCCCGTACCACCGAGGCGACGTAGTAGATACCCTTCATCCTCCCCTCAATCTTCAGGGATGCCACGCCGCTGGCCACCATCTCCGGCAGGTGCTCGATGAGGCAGAGGTCCCTGGAGTTGAAGATGAAGGTGCCGCTTTCGTCCTCCATCACCGGGAAGTACTCTCCCGGGCGGGTCTCCTCCACCAGGGAGTAGTTCCAGCGGCAGGGGTGGGAGCACTCCCCCTGGTTGGCGTTGCGGCCGCTCATGACGCTGGAGAGGAGGCAGCGCCCGGAGTAGGAGATGCACATGGCGCCGTGGGCGAAGAGTTCCAGCTCCACCTGGGTTTTCCGGGCCGTCTCGGTGATCGCCTCCAGGGACATCTCCCGGGCAAGGTTGATCCGGCTGACACCCTGCTCCTGCCAGAAGCGGACGCTGCGCCAGTTGACCGTGTTGGCCTGGGTGGAGAGGTGGAGCACCCTTTGCGGGGCGATCTCCCTGGCAAGCTGCAGCACCCCGGGGTCGGCGACGATCCAGGCGTCGAAGGGGAGGGGGGCGACCTCCTCCAGGTAGGTTTCAAGCCCGGGGAGGTCCTGGTTGCCCGGGTAGCTGTTGACAGTCAGGTAGACCTTCACCCCGCGATGGTGGGCATGGGCGATCCCCACGGCCATCTCTTCGGGGGTGAAGTTGTCCGCCAGGTTGCGCAGGCCGTAGGCCTTACCCCCCAGGTAGACGGCATCGGCACCGTAGTGGACGGCTATCTTCAGTTTTTCAAGGTTGCCCGCAGGGGCGAGCAGTTCCGGGAGTCGCAACCGGTTTTCCAAGGGGGGGATTTTCAAGGGGTTAGCCTCTTTCTGCGGATTTATCGGCCGGACAACTCTCGCATTGACCGGCGGCCATCATCAGCGGTATAGTAACACTCTTTTGGAGAAACGGCTGCAATTTATTAGTTTCATGGAGAGAGTAAAGGTCGTATGACTCAGGACATGCGCAAAGTACCCCCCCAGAGCATCGAGGCCGAGATGTCCATTCTCGGCGGAATCCTCCTGGACAACGAGGCGATCAACCGGTCCCTGGAGGTGATCCGGGCGGAGGAGTTCTATCGCGAGCCCCACCGCAAGATATTCCGGGCCATGATCGACCTCTCCAACAACGGGGAGCCGTGCGACCTGATCACCCTCACCACCATCCTTAAGAAGAAGGGGGAGTTGGAGGAGGTGGGGGGAGGGGCCTACCTGGCCACACTGGTTGACTTTGTCCCCACCGCGGCCAACATCGTCTACTACTGCCGCATCGTCAAGGAGAAGGCGGTTGCCAGGAACCTGATCACCGCGGCCACGGAGATCGTCACCAAGAGCTTCGAGGAGCAGTCCAACGTGGACGAGCTTCTCGACCAGGCCCAGAAGACCATCTTCGAGATCTCGGAGAACAAGCTGAAGCCCGCCTTCTTCCCGGTGAAGGATATCCTCAAGGAGACGATCCGCAACATCGAGAAGCTCTACGAGAAGAAGGACCATGTCACCGGGGTCCCCACCGGCTTCCTCGACATGGACAGCATGACCGCCGGCTTCCAGAAGGGGGACCTGATCATCGTCGCCGGCCGCCCCTCCATGGGTAAGACCGCCTTTGCCCTCAACCTGGGGCAGAACGCCGCCATCCATGCTGACCAGAAGACGCCGGTGGCCATCTTCTCCCTGGAGATGAGCAAGGAGCAGCTGGTTACCCGACTCCTCTGCTCCGAGTCCAAGATCGATGCCAGCCGCCTGCGCACCGGCCACCTGGTGGATTCGGACTGGAGCCGGCTGATGACCGGTGCCGGCAAGCTCCACGATGCTCCCATCTACATCGACGACACCCCATCCATCCCGGTGCTGGAGATGCGCGCCAAGTGCCGCCGCCTCAAGGCTGAGAAGGGGCTGGGGATGGTGATCGTCGACTACCTGCAGCTGATGCGGGGCGGGGCGAACTCCGAGTCGCGCCAGCAGGAGATCTCGGAGATCTCCCGATCCCTCAAGGCCCTGGCCAAGGAGCTGGACATCCCGGTGATCGCCCTCTCCCAGCTGAACCGGGGTCTGGAGAACCGCACCGACAAGCGGCCGATGATGTCGGACCTGCGTGAGTCGGGCGCCATCGAGCAGGACGCCGACGTGATCATGTTCGTCTACCGGGACGCGGTATACTGCGACGCCTGCAAGCGCCGGGACGGCTCCTGCACCACCGAGGGGCACGACCGCCAGGCGGAGATCATCATCGGCAAGCAGCGTAACGGCCCCATCGGCACGGTCAACCTGGTCTTCAACGGCGAGTACACAAAGTTCGAGAACAGAAGCAGGCGGGACGATTTTTAACTGCAGTGAGAAGGGAGAAGTAAGAAGTAAGAAAGTTCATTTTCTTTCTGATTCTTAACTTCTTACTGTCCACTTCTTACTTCTTACTGACTTATATACGGAGGCACTTAAATGGAAAGATATTTCCCGATGAGAAAACTGCCGGCCAGGGCCGGTTACAAGCAGGGGGACGTGTTCGTCCTGGTGGGTGAGCTGTTCGGCCGCGGCTATGCCAACGGCATCGTCGACGAGGCAAGAAGGGCAGGGATGACCATCCTCGGCACCACCGTCGGCAGGCGCGACAGCGATGGCACCCTTCGCCCCCTCAATGCCGAGGAGTTGGCCGAGGCTGAGGCGAACCTGGGGGGGAAGATCATCAACATCCCCCTGGAGGCCGGTTTCGACATGGAGCCTGCCGCTGACGGCCAGTCGTTCGCCGACATCCTCAAAGGGGTGAAGCCCGACGCCTGGGAGGGGTTCGTTCTCGACCAGGGGCGCCTGGATGAGGTGCGCGCCAAGGGTGAGGCGCGCTTCAGGGGGAACATGGAGAAGGTCGTCGCCGAACTAAAAACCATGATACCGCAAGGGGCCAGCGTCCTCTTCTCCCACGCCATGGCTGGCGGCATACCCCGGGCCAGGCTCTTCATGCCCCTCCTCAACAAGGTTTTCAAGGGGAGTGGCGACAAGTACCTCTCCTCCGAACTGTTCTGGAACTCAGGTCTCGGCCAGCTCTGCAGCGCCAGCTTCTTTGATGTCAGCGCCGACACCTTCAAGTACCTGATAGAGGCCACCGCGCCGCTGCGGCAGAGCAACAACGTGCGCTACACCGCCTACGGCTACCACGGCTGCGAGGTGCTCATCTCCGGCAGGTATGTCTGGCAGTCCTACACCCCCTACATGCAGGGGTGGGCCAAGATCCGCCTGGAGGACCACGCCATCGCCGCGAGAAGCGAGGGTATCATCGCCACGGTCTACAACTGCCCGGAGATTCAGACCAACTCCAGCGCTCTCTTCATGGGGGTGGAACTCTCCCTCTACCCGCTGCTCAACTCCCTGGTGGACGAGGGGGGCGGTCCTGTGGCCAGGGAGTTCATCACCGAGTGCGAGTCGCTCCTGAACGACGGGGTAACCATCGCGGATCTCCTCGCCGCTGCCGAGAGATACCTGGCCGCGCCGCTCCTCAAGCAGTTCGACAAGCTGGCCGAATGGCCCCACCACAGCACCAAAGAGCAGATGGAGCTGATGCTGACCGCTTCCGCCGAGCTGATCGCCATGAACAAGAGCCCCAAGGAGATCGTCTGCGCCCCCCTCTCCAGGGCGGTATTCTCCACCACCGGCTACCTCATGTTCCACGACTCGTGGGCGCCGGAGAAGCCGGTGGCCTGGCTCAACCACGACATCATCGCCCGGCAGCTGAACAGCTGAAGGCAGGCATGCGATAGCTGAGCAATGCGGGCGGCGCCATCTGGCGTCGCCCGTTTTTTTTGTGAGGCGATGGTGGCTAGATAAGGTCGCTGCTTCGGGAGAGAGCTTCCCGGGTAAGTTTCAGGGTGATTTTGCGCTGGGTGGCGAAGGAGAGTCGCTTGATCTGCTCCAGGGCTGCGGTGAGTGAGGGGATGTCCCGCTGCACGTGGAGGAGGAGGTGGTCGATGACCTCGGCTGGGAGGAGTATCTGCCGGTCGGCGGCCAGTTTCCCCATGATCATGCGGCGTGAGTCGTCATCGGAGATGTCCATCCTGGCCACCAGTCCCCAGAGGAGGCGGGATACCAGGTGGCCGTCTATGTTGGGGAGCTCCTTTGGGGGGGCGTCGGCGCTGACGACGATCTTCCTCCCAGAGGCGTAGAAGTCGTTGAACAGCTGCCAGATGGCGGTCCTCACCCGGTCGTCGTCCCGGATCATGTGCAGGTCGTCCAGGAGGAGGAGAGGGAGCCTTTCCGTCTCCTCGGCAATCTCCCCAAGCCTCTCGCAGCTCAGGCTCTGCACGGGGAAGACGGGGATGCGGATCCCTTCCCTCTCACCCATGGCGTGACCCAGGGCGGTGATGAGGTGGGTCTTCCCCGAGCCTTGCGGGCCGTGGAGAAAGAGGATGTTCTCCCCGGAAACCGGCTCCAGGAGGCGCTTGGCGAAGTTGATGGCCACCTCGTTGCCGCGGCAGGTGACGAAGTTGGCGAAGGTGTAGTTGGCCCTGACCGGGAAGTCGAAGATGAGCTGCATGGTCAGAAGAGGCTCCCCTGGGGGGAGTCGGGTGGGATGCGGCCGAAGTGGAGGTAGGCTGCCCGGGTGGCAACCCTCCCTCTTGGGGTTCGGTTGATGAAGCCGTGCTGAATGAGGAACGGCTCGATCACGTCCTCAATGGTGTCACTCTCCTCGCAGATGGCCGCCGCCAGGGTCTCCAGCCCCACCGGCCCGCCGGCGAACTTGTCGATTATGGTGAGGAGCACGGTCCGGTCCATGTTGTCGAACCCCATGCCGTCCACCTCCAGGAGGCGCAGGGATTCGTCGACGATTTTGCCGGTGATGGCGCCGTCCCCCAGCACCTGGGCGAAATCCCTGACGCGGCGAAGGAGGCGGTTGGCGATGCGCGGCGTCCCCCGGCTGCGCCGGGCCAGCTCAAGGGATGCGTCCGTGGCTATCTCCATCCCCAGGATGCGGGAGGAGCGGCGGACGATGAAGGCGAGCTCGTCGTCGGTGTAGAACTCCAGGCGGGATATCACCCCGAATCGGTCCCGCAGGGGGGAGGAGAGGAGCCCCGCCCTTGTGGTGGCCCCCACCAGGGTGAACTTGGGGAGGTCGAGCTTGATGGTGCGGGCGCTCGGTCCCTGGCCGATGATGATGTCCAGCTGGAAGTCCTCCATTGCCGGGTAGAGGATCTCCTCCACGACATGGGAGAGCCGGTGTATCTCGTCGATGAAGAGAACGTCCCCCGCCTCCAGGTTGGTGAGAATGGCCGCCAGGTCGCCGGGCCTCTCGATGACCGGGCCTGAGGTTGACTTGATGTTCACCCCCATCTCGCAGGCGATGATGTTGGAGAGAGTGGTCTTTCCCAGCCCCGGCGGGCCGTAGAGGAGGACGTGGTCAAGCGCCTCCCCCCTCTTTTTCGCGGCATCGATGAAGACGCGCAGGTTCCCCTTGGCCTTCTCCTGCCCCACGTACTCCTCCAGGGAGCGGGGGCGCAGGGAGCTCTCCATGAAAAGCTCTTCGTCTGTGGCGTTGGGTTCAATGAGTCGTGACATGCTATTTCATCAGCCTCTTCAGGGCCAGCTTGAGGATCTCCTCCATGGTGGCGCCGCTCTCGGTGTCCAGTTCGTCCAGGACCTTGGCGACCAACCCCTCCTTGTACCCCAGGTTGACCAGGGCGGAGGCGACATCGTCCCTGACCGAGGCGGGGGCGGACTCCCTTGGTTTGCTCTCCCCGCGTGTGGCCAGCCCTAGCTTGACCACCTTCTCCTTCAGCTCAAGCACCAGCCGCTCGGCGCTCTTCTTGCCGATTCCGGGGATGGCGGAGAGGCGCCCAAGATCACCGCGGGCCAGGGCGGCGGAGAGTTCGTCTGGGTGGATGTTGGAGAGGATATCCCGGGCCAGCTTGGGGCCGATGCCGGTCACGCCGATGAGGAGCTGGAAGAACTGCTTCTCACGGTTGGTGAGGAAGCCGTAGAGGTGGATGGCGTCCTCTTTGACGTTGGTGTGGATGTGCAGGGAGAGGCGTTCCCCCTCTTCCGGGAGGGCGTAGTAGGTGGAGAAGGGGATCTGTACCCGGTAGCCGACGCCGTTCACGTCGAGGATGACGGCTTCCGGTGATTTCATGGCAATCGTGCCGCTTAAAAGGGCAATCATCGGCGTGGCCTCCGCTTGGTGGGGGTGGGTGGTGCGAGCCCTTTAAGCCCGGCCGAGTTGGCATGGCAGATGGCCACCGCCAGGGCGTCGGAGGCGTCGGCCTGGGCGATCTCCGGCAGGCCGAGGAGGATCCTGACCATCTGCTGCACCTGCTCCTTGGCGGCCCTGCCGTGGCCGACAACGGCCTGCTTCACCTGCAGGGCGGTGTACTCGTGCACCGTGAGGCCGGCATTTACCCCGGCGACGATGGCTGCCCCCCTTGCCTGGCCGAGTTTCAGGGCGCTCTGCACGTTGTTGGCGAAGAAGATGTCCTCCACGGAGACCTCGTCCGGGGCGTAGCGGACGATGATGTCGCTGATCCCGGCGTAGATCCGCTGCAGCCTGCCGGGAAAATCGGCCGCGCTGTCGGTGAATATTGCGCCGTTGTCCACGTGGAGGAGGCGGTTCCCCTCCTTGCGAATGACTCCGTAGCCGGTAATGCGCGAGCCGGGATCAATTCCAAGAATTATCATCGTCGGATATCTCCCGGGGGCGGGCAGCCGGCCGCTGCTACATCAGCTTTTCCATCTCCTCGGTGGAGATGTCGAAGTTGGCGTAGACATTCTGCACGTCGTCGTTGTCCTCAAGGCGGTCGACCATCTTCAGCATGCTCTCCGCCTGCTTCCCCTCCAGTTTTACCATGGTCTGGGGGATCATGGTAAGTTCGGCATTATCGTACTTGAAGCCGGCTGCATCCAGTGCATCGCGTACCTCGATGAAGGCCGAAGGCTCGGTGGTCACCTCGAACTGCTCCTCCTGGTCCGCCACGTCCTCGGCGCCGGCCTCGATGGCCGCCTCGAACAGCTTGTCGAAGTCGACGGACTTGGGATAGACGATCAGCCCCTTCTTGTCGAACATCCAGGAGACGCAACCGGTCTCGCCCATGTTGCCGTTGCACTTGGTGAATGTGCTGCGTACCTCGGAGACCGTGCGGTTGCGGTTGTCGGTCATTACCTCCACCAGCACCGCTACCCCGCCCGGACCATACCCTTCGTAGGTGATCTCCTCGTAGGTGACCCCCTCCATCTCTCCCGTACCCTTCTTGATGGCCCGTTCGATGTTGTCCTTGGGCATGTTCTCGGCCTTGGCCTTGTCCACGGCCGTTCTAAGGCGTGGATTGCCATTCGGGTCTCCTCCGCCGAGCTTGGCGGCAACGGATATCTCCTTGATGAGCTTGGTGAAGATCTTCCCCCGCTTGGCGTCGGCGGCCCCCTTCTTGTGCTTGATGGTGCTCCATTTATTATGGCCTGACATCTCTTTGTGCTCCTGTTTCTATATGGTCTTCGCTGCTGCGATAGCTCTGCCAGTCGAACCGAACCGTTCCCGGCCGGTAAAGTTTGCAATAATATCACGCCAAAATCTTCCTTGTAAAGGGTGAATGCATCCATTGATGCAGCGGTTGGGCGTTGTCTCCGGCATGAGTCAAACCCCTGTTTGCCTTCATTGAAAACCATGCGACAGCAAATATTGATTTTTTGAAAAATAGTTGTAACATTTGGAAAACACAGTACAATACAGTTTTGTATACATGTAAATAAACATTTATATTGACACTAATAAAACGACGTGCTAAAAAAAACGAAACAATGGGTGGGAGTTGATAAAACAGGCTTTCAAATTAATTGAGTCGGGCGGATCGTACCTATGTTCAGGAGCAAGAGCAGCTATTCCGTGCAGAGTGTTGAGAAGGCACTGGATATTCTCGAAATTCTTGCCGACGAGTCGGGCGATACCACTCTTCCTTTTTTGGCGGAGAGACTCGGCATCAGCAGGAACAAGGCTTTCCGCCTCCTGGCAACCCTTGAGAGCAGGGGGCTGGTGCAGCGCGAGGAGCATAGCGGCGTCTACAGGGTCGGGCTGAACACCGTGGGTCTGGCCCAGAGGTTCATCAAGGGGGCCAATATCATCAAGCATGCCCATCCGGTCATGGAGGAGCTTGCCAGGCGACACGAGGAGGCGGTCTATCTCACCGTGCTCCTCGGCGAGGAGGTGCTCTTTCTCGACATGGTGGACGGCTCCCAGGCGGTTAAGACGGTCCCTCTGGTGGGGAAGAAGTTCCCCTGTCTCTCCAACGCACCTGGGAAGCTGATCAAGGCTCTGGAATCCTCCGACCTCCTGGACAAGTACTTCCGCAAGGGTAGGAGGAGGCTCCCCCCCGAGGAGATGCACCGCCTGGAGAGCGAGTTCGATCAGATCCGTCAGAAGAGGGTGGCTGTCGATCACGACGGACTGGGGGAGGGGATCACTGATGTGGCTGTGGCCATCAAGGATTACGCCGGCAAGGTCGTCGGGGCAATTACCCTGCTCGGACCGGCCTTCCGGCTGTTTGCCGAGAGGATAGAGAACGAGATCGCCCCTTCGCTGCTCGAGGGGGCTGACATGCTTTCCATGAAATTCGGTTACGCGAAGTACTAAAAGTTGCGTTGGCTGGTTATACGTTCGCGAAAGGAGGTTGGCGGAGCAGGAAGTGCAACGGAGGGCGGGACGCCGCTCTCTCAGGCGTTTACATTTTCCAAGAAAGGAGTACCAAACCATGGCAGAAAAGCAGTATGACTGGGCAGCGATTGCCAAGAACCCCAAGTTTATCGAACTGCATCACAAGAAGACAGTGTTCCTCTTCGGGTGGTGGATATTCTCCTCCATCTACTATTTCCTCCTCCCCATCGGCGCCGCTTACACTCCGGGGCTCTTCAAGATCAAGATCATCAGCAACATAAACTTCGGCTATATCTTCGCCCTATCACAGTTCTTCGTCTCCTGGTGGCTGGCGATGTACTATGCGAAGGTGGCAAACCGTGATTTTGACCGACTGACCCGCGAACTCGTGGACGAGCTCAAGTAAAGGAGGAGTGACCGAATGAAAAAACTGTTCGTAGGACTGGCATTGGCCCTCTCGCTGGGCTCTATTGCTTTCGCTGAAGCACCCAAGGCCCCGGCCGCGGCTCCGGCAGCTCCGGCAGCAGCAGCTCCGGCAGCAACCGCCCCGGCGACCCAGGCTGCCCCGGCCGCCATGCAGGCCGTACCGGCTCCGGGAGCCCCCGCAGCCGCTGCCCCGGCAGCCAAGCCCGCTGACGACGGCAAGCTGAAGGCCAACCCGAAGGTAACGATCCCGATCTTCCTCATCATCATCGGCGCCACCATGGCGGTCGTCGTCTGGTCCGCCAAGAAGACCAAGTCCGCAGCCGACTTCTACACCGCCGGCGGCGGCATCACCGGCACCCAGAACGGCTGGGCCATCGCCGGCGACTACATGTCCGCAGCCTCCTTCCTGGGTATTTCCGGCATGATCTCCCTCTACGGCTATGACGGCTTCATGTACTCCGTCGGCTGGCTCGTTGCCTACATCACGGTTCTCCTCATCGTTGCCGAGCCGTGCCGCAACGCCGGCAAGTACACCCTGGGGGACATCCTGGCCTTCCGCACCGAGCCCAAGCCGGTGCGCGCCGTTGCCGCCCTCTCAGTCGTTGCCGTCTCCACCTTCTACCTAACCGCCCAGATGGTCGGTGCCGGCAAGCTGATGCAGCTCCTCCTCGGCATAGACTACAAGGTGGCAGTCATCGGCGTCGGCATCCTCATGGTCGGCTACGTCGTCTTCGGCGGCATGACCGCCACCACCTGGGTCCAGATCATCAAGGCGGGCCTCCTCATGTCCGGCGCCGGCCTCCTCTCCCTGCTGGTCATGATGAAGGCCAACATGAACCCGATCCAGTTCTTCAACGACATCGCTGCCAATCCGAAGATCATCGATCACGTCAAGCTCCTCCCGGTCTACATGAAGGAGGTCGAGGCGGGCAAGGCGACTGCCGAAGCCGGCCAGCGCTTCCTCGAGCCCGGCCTTTTCCTCACCAACCCGCTTGACCAGATCTCCCTCGGCATGGCCCTGGTGCTCGGCACCGCCGGCATGCCCCACATCCTGATGCGCTTCTTCACCGTGCCGACCGCCCAGGCAGCCCGCAAGTCGGTCATCGTGGCCATGTTCATCATCGGCTCCTTCTACATCCTCACCACCCTCCTCGGCTTCGGTGCAGCCATCCACCTCAGCCCGCAGGGGATCCAGAAGGTTGACAAGGGTGGCAACATGGCGGCAATGATGCTCGCCAAGGCCCTCGGCGGCGACATCTCTCCGTTCCTCGGCGACCTGCTCCTCGCCTTCCTCTGCGCCGTCGCCTTCGCCACCATCCTGGCGGTCGTCTCCGGCCTGGTTCTGGCAGCCTCCGCGGCCATTGCCCACGACATCTACGTCAATGTAATCAAAGATGGCCATGCCGACCAGCATGAGCAGGTATTCGCCGCCCGTACCACCTCCTTCGTGGTTGGTGCAGCAGGCATCATCATCGGCATCGCCGCCGAGAAGCAGAACGTCGCCCACCTTGTGGCCCTGGCGTTCGCCGTAGCTTCCTCCGGCAACCTGCCGGTCGTCGTCCTCTCCCTCTTCTGGAGGAAGTTCAACACCGCCGGCGTCATCTGCGGCCTGGTGGTCGGTACCATTGTCTCCATCGGCCTGGTGATGATCTCCCCGAACATGACCTACCCGAACAAGGTAGCCGACGACGCCAAGAAGGCCTACACCAAGCTGGAGAAGGAGATTGCCGAAGGCAAGGTGAAGCCAGAGGCCATGGAGAAGACCATGAAGACCATCGAGACCAAGAAGGCCGAAGAGGCCAAGAACCGTGGCGGCAAGTCCATCATGGGTCTCGACAAGCCGCTCTTCACCCTGAAGAACCCTGGCATCATCTCCATCCCGGTCGGCTTCCTCGCCGCCATCCTCGGCGCCCTGGCTTTCCCGAGCAGGCGCTCGGAGGAGATGTTCGACGAGATCTACGTCCGCCAGAACACCGGCATCGGCATGGCCAAGGCCATCGACCACTAGGAACTGCGCTGCTCTGCTAATGTGGGGGAAGGGAAACCTTCCCCCTTTTTTTTGCGCATTTCTTATTAAATGCCTGATTTTATGCTATAGTCATCTAGCTTTTGCAGCCACGATTCATCGCAGTCAGGGCGGTTAGAGGAAGTTGAATGCCAACTCGACAGGTTCCGGAAAAGTTATCCGAAGAGGAGTTCATCGCCAGGCTGATGGGTGAGATCCGGGAGTATCTCCCGCTGCTGAGCGGCGCCGAGATCAACCGGCTTCTTGCCGGGGTGAGGAGTTCCCTGGAAAGGACCATATCTCTCTTCGAAGAGATGAATCTGGCCGAGGCTGCCCTACTTTCCAGGATAGCTGCCGCAGATACCTGCGGGGAGCTGGGGGGGATCCACGCCGAGCTTAACCGTATCGAAATGGAGCGGTTCCTTAGTGCCGAATCGGTGCCGGCGCTGCATGCGAACTGCACCGAATACCGGGATATCCTTGCCGGCAGGGCTCTCGAGCTCACCATGGGGGAGATGGAGGCCAGTTCCGGGAGGGGGCCGGGTGTCCCCTATGCCCTGATCAGCATGGGGAGCGACGGCCGGGAGGAGCAGACCCTGATCACGGACCAGGACTATCTTCTCGTTTACGCCGACGGCGGCGGGGATACTGTTGACGAGTGGTTCAGGGAGTTTTCCGACCTGCTGGTGGAGAGGATGGAGGAGGTTGGGTTCGCGAAGTGCACCGGCGACATCATGCCGAGCAACCCCACTTGGCGTGGCTCCATCAGTCAGTGGCGCAGGAAGCTTCTGGCGATCGTCCGCTATGAATATGCGGATTACGCCAAAAACCTGATGGATCTGATAGTCCTGTCAGACGCCCGCTATGTGGCGGGGGACGAGGCCCTGGCCAACGAGCTGGTCGCCATGATCCGCGGCCTGGAGCAGGATTACTTCCAGGTGCTCTGGGGGATGGCCAAGGCCGCAACTGAGATGCGCCTGGCCCTGGGTTTCCTGAAAAGAATCTGGACCGAGGGGTCGGGGGAGCACAAGGGTGAGTTCAATCTCAAACTGCTTGCCTGGGCGCCGCTGGTGATGAACGTACGCATTCTGGCAATAAACCAGGGGATCCCCGCCACCTCGACCCTGCGGCGCATCGAGCTGCTGCAGCGGGAGGGGAGCTTCTCCAGGTCAATGGCCGCAGGGCTAAGCGACGCCTACCTGGTGCTCACCAAGCACAGGATACTGCAGCAGGTCAGGGTGGTGAAGGGGATCCAGAAGAGCTCTTACTACCTTAACCCCTACCAGCTCCCGGGGGAGGAGAGGGAGCGGATCCGTCAGGCCCTGCTGCGGGTCGAGGAGCTGCAGAAGGTTATTCACACCAATTTCTCCATCATGTAGCAGCCAATCTTTGGCGCAGGTAGTCGGCGAACTCGCCGTTGAACTCCGGTCTTTTCAGCGCCATGTCCACCGTTGCCTTGAGGAAGCCGAGCTTGTCTCCGCAGTCGTGGCGCTGTCCAGTGAATCTGCAGCCGTAGATGGCCTGCTCCCTGGAAAGCTTGAGGATGGCGTCGGTCAGCTGTATCTCCCCCCCCTTGCCCGGCTCCTGCTTGGCGAGTATGGGGAAGATTTCCGGGGTGAGGATGTAGCGGCCGATGATCGCCAGGTCGGATGGGGCGTCCTCCTGTTTTGGTTTCTCCACCAGGTCGGTGACTTCGTATACCTGGTCGGAGATGTGATTGGCGGCGACGCAGCCGTAGGATGAGATGTTTTCCCTTGATACCTGCTCCAGGGCGAGAACGCTCCCCCGGTACTTTCTGTAAACTTCAAGCAGTTGGCCGAGACAGGGGCGCTCGGAGTCGATGATGTCGTCCCCGAGGAGGACGGCAAAAGGCTCGTTGCCGATGAAATCCTTGGCGCAGAGTATGGCGTGGCCGAGCCCCAAAGCCTGCTTCTGGCGGACGTAGAAGATGTCCACCATTTCGGCTATTTCCCTCACCTGGGACAGCTCCGCATCCTTCCCCTTGTCGTAGAGCAGCGCCTCAAGTTCAAAGGCGATGTCGAAGTGATCCTCCAGAGCCCTTTTACCCCGGCCGGTGACGAAGAGGATCTGCTCTATGCCGGCTGCCACGGCTTCCTCCACCACGTACTGCACCAGCGGTTTGTCTATCAGGGGGAGCATCTCCTTTGGGGATGCCTTGGTGGCGGGGAGAAATCTCGTGCCGAGCCCTGCTACTGGGAAGACCGCTTTCTTTACCTGCATGGGATGCTCTCCTTGTCGTCACTCGTGTTTGACAGCGCCGCAACTATCGCCCCTACACCTTCATCCACCCCCATGGGCATGACGTGGATGCCGTGGCAGAAGGGTTGAACCTCCCTTGCCAGGCGGCAGGCGAGCTCTATTCCGGTCCTCCGCGGGTCCGAGGCGCTCTCAAGCTCGGCGATTATCTCCTCCGGGATGCGCAGGCCGGGGATGTTGGCATTTATGAACCTGGCCATGCCTGCTGACTTGAGGATGAGGATGCCGGCGATGGTTTTCACCCCTTGCGGCGCCATAACCTCCTGAAACCTCCGGTATGCGGCGGGGTTGAAAATTGCCTGGGTCTGGAAAAATCGCGCTCCAGCATGGATCTTCTTGCGCAGCTTGAAGAGGGTCAGTTCGAATGGCTCCGCCTCTGGGGCGGCTGCTGCGCCGATGAATAGGGAGGGGGGACCTTGTAGCTTTCTGCCGGCCAGGTCTTCTCCATGGCAGAGACGCGAGGCCGCATCGATGAGCTGCACCGCGTCCAGGTCGAAGACCCCCTTTGCCTCCTTGTGATCGCCGCAGGAGAGGTGATCTCCCGTGAGGAGGAGTACGTTTTTGATGCCGAGGGCCGCTGCCCCCAGAAGGTCGCTCTGCAGGGCCAGGCGGTTTCTGTCCCTGCAAGTCAGCTGGAAGATAGGCTCGATCCCATCCCGCTGCAGGAGGGAGGCTGCGGCAAGCGGGGAGATGCGCATGTGTGCCCCCTGGTTGTCGGTAACGTTGACCGCATCCACGAGAGGGGCGAGCTCTTTTGCGGAAGCAATGAATGCGGAGCAGTCGCTCCCTTTGGGGGGACAGACTTCGGCAGTGATGACGAACTTTCCACTTTCCAGTTTTTGCTGCAGGCGGGATATCTCTAGAGTCATTTGGCGAGTTTCAGCTTTCCTGGTTTTGGTAGTTTGCCGTAATCCTTTGGGGGGGTGTAGCTTTCAAGCATGCTGCCATCCGGGTCCTCCTGCAGTTGCGTGAATATCTCGGCCCAGGCGCAGGGGGCTTCCGGATCGGTTTCGCACTTGCCGTTATCCATGCCGCCGCAGGGTCCGTTCAAGATCCCCTTGGCGCAGGCTGTCACTGGGCAGATCCCTCCTGTCCTGGAGAGGAGGCATTCGCCGCAGAGGGAGCACTTCTGCTCGAACTGGCCGAAGCGGCGGATGTTGCCGAGGAAGAGCGAGTCCAGGGCGGCAATCGTTTTCTTGCTGGTGGCGGCAGAGACAGATTGCACCCCGGCTCCGCAGGCCATGACGATGATTGCTCCGGCGTCAGTCACCATCTGCTGCTTGCTCCTCAGGTCGCGGCCGACCCGGAGCATATGGCAGGCTTCGTCAATGACGAGCGAGCCGGTGACTTCGAACCCAGCGGAAGAGAGGGCCTCCTGCATCTGCCAGATCTCCTCCTCCCCGCCGGACTTGCATACCGTGGCGCATTTGGTGCAGCCCACCAGGAAGACGGAGCTGCTGCCATCGATGGCATCGAGGATCTCTGCAAATGGTTTCTGTCTGCTAACTATCATAGGCCCGCCAGGAGTTGTTCTTGTTGGTGGCTGTGACGCCTGCGCCGATTTCGCCCTATGCCAGGAGACTTTCCAGTCGGCTGTCGCGGCGTCGCAAAGCGATAATACAGAAAATCCCCCACTGGCGTGAGGGATTTCTCATTGTTGGTGCGGAAAAATTTAAAATCAGCCTGCAGAGGGGCAGCCCGCGCAGCTGCCGCCGGATGCTGCTGCGCAGGGGGGGGGGGCATCGCTCTTCTTCCCCCCGGAGTAACCCTCGGTGTACCAACCGCCACCCTTGAGGGCAAAAGCCGCACTGGAGATGAGTTTTTTCACTTCTCCGCCGCACTGGGGGCAGCTCTGGGCCGGCGGGTCGGAGAACTTCTGCCTGAGTTCAAACTGATGATTGCACGCTTCGCACTGATATTCGTAGACTGGCATTGATCTTTACCTCGATATGTTTGCTGGCATCACGAAGATGCCGATCTTGCAGGCATCATTTAAAAATATAGTGATTGCGTAACGATTTTGTCAAGCAGACGGTGTTTAAGTGGATTTAATCTCTAGGTTCAGAATGTCCGCGGCGGATTGCCTGCTGGCACCAGATATGTGCAGGACCTTGTGGCGGGACCGGCTTCCTGATCTGATGGTGACTTTTGACTTGGCGATGGAAAAAAGGTCGGCGAAGAATTCGATGCAGAGCCTGTTGGCCGCATCATCCACAGGCGGCGAGGTGACCCTAACCTTGAGTTCGTTCCCCTGCTGGCCGCAGAGTTCGGTGCGGCTTGCTCTTGGCTGCAGATGGATACGAAGCAGCACCCCCCCCTCCGCCTCGGTGATCAAATCTTCACTGCGCGATATGGTCATTCATCTCCCGTGGAGAGCAGCTTCAAGTGGCTCTCCAGCAGCGACTTCAGGGCGGTCTCGAACTGCAGCTTCTGCCTGCGGATTTCGTGGATGCTGTTGTTGAGCTGCACCAGCTTCTGCTCCGCTGCCGCCACGACCCTTTCCCCCTTGAGCTCCGCCTCGGAGATGATCAGGTTCGCCTCCTTCTGGGCATTGCTTTTCATCTCCTCGGAAATCTTCTGTGCCGCCAGCATGGTCTCCCGCAGGGTGACCTCCCTCTGGGCCATCTCCTCGGCCTGCTGGCTGGCCTTGCGTGCCTGTTCCCTCAGCTCATCGTTCTCCCTGATGAGGGATTCCATCTCCTGGGCTACGAACTGGAGGAAAGAATCCACATCATTGGGGTCCAGTCCTCCGAGCATCTTCCCTTTGAACTGCTGCTGCTGGATATCGAGGGGGGTTATTTTCACAGGTGGCCTCCCAGTTTCATGCGCAAACCTATTTCTAATAGGGAGTGAATAAGGAAGTTCTGCACGAATATTATGGCGAGGATCAGGGCCATGGGGGCCAGGTCAAGCCCCCCCATGTAGGGGATGACCCTTCTCAGTCTGGCAAGCGCCGGTTCCGTGGCCCGGTAGAGGAAGCTGACTATCGGGTTGTACGGGTCCGGGTTGACCCAGGAGATGATCGCCCTGCCGATGACCATGTACATGTAGAGAGTCAGGGCAATGTCGGCCATTTTTGCAACGGATATGAGCAGGTTTGCAATAATAAACATGAAGCTCCCCGAAGTTAAAGATGGTTCTATATACAGTAGCTGTAAATGGCTGTCAAGAAAGGTGTTTCAGCGCTGTTGGCGGACAGGGAACGGCGAGGGAGGGGGCTGGCGGGGAGTGCTCCCCGCCAGCCCGCCCAGTCTAGAGATGGGATATGACGTAGGAGGCCATAGTCTGCGCCATGGTCTCATGGCTGTTTCGGTCGTTGTTGAAGAGCAGGTGGAAGAGGTGGATGTCGTTGATGTCCCTGTTGAGGAAGTCGCGGACGAATTTCTCCCTCTCCTTCTGCCTCCTCTCGATCATGGCAATCGCCTCAGCTCGGCTTACCGCTGCCCTGGCCGAGACCGATGCTGTCTTGAACTCCTTGGAGGCGAAGATGCGGAAATGGAAGCAGTTTTTCATGGACTGGGTTACAATGGCAGCTCCCAGCCCGACGATGATTACGTTACCCCCGCCTGCCAGGGCGGCGATCTGCTGGGCCAGGAGCTGGAAGTGGTCCCTTTCGTTGTGCCAGCGGGGGGAGAGGGTGGAGATCATGTCATCAAGCCACCTGGGCCTCTTCCCCAGGTTATGGAGTATGTCGGCCGTCAGGTCGTGATGCTTGGCTACCTCGTCTATGAGGGTGCGATCCACGAGGGCCCATGGCTCGCCGCTTTTTTCCTCAAGGATGGCTTTTAGCTTTTCCGCGGCAGGATACGCTTCGCAACCGAACTCTCTGGAGATGGTGACCGTTGGCTTGAAAACCTTTCTTTCCTCCATTCCTGCAGCCAGTTTCGCCCTGCGGCTCACTTCGATGAGTCCAGAGAGCCTTTTTTCGATGGATGGTACGAGGAGTCTTTCGGTCATGGCGTCTCCCCCCCTTTCAGAGTAGTTATCCTGTCTTAATTATTCCTCCCCTGTTCCACTAGTCAAGGGGGAGTGGGACAAAAGCGGTTGTGCATTGCCTTTAAAGAGTAAACGGGTATAATCCACCACAAATGAAATCGTTAGGGAGCTCTGTTTGATAATCGGCACCGGTATTGATATTGCGGAAATCGGCCGCTTCGAGCGCTTTGTCAGCGAGAACAATCTGCCTCTTCTGGAAAGGCTCTTCACCGTTCGGGAGAGGGAGTACTGCTCCGCCCGCAGGCTGGCTGCCCAGCACTATGCGCTCCGCTTTGCCGCCAAGGAGGCATTCCTGAAGGCGCTTGGGACGGGGCTGCGCAACGGCATCTGCTGGCTAGACATGGAGGTTGTAAATGATGAGCTGGGGAAGCCTCTGCTGGAGTTGTCCGGCCAGGCCGCGGCCCATTTCGTTGCTGCCTGTGGGGAGCGCTGCCACCTCTCCCTCTCCCACGACGCCGGTTGTGCCATAGCCATGGTTATACTGGAGTCTAAATGAAGTTGGTAACCGGCCAGGCAATGCAGGAGATCGACCGCAAGGCTGTTGAGCTTTACGGTGTTACCGGCCTGGAGTTGATGGAGCGGGCCGGGCGGAACTGCGCCGAAATCATCGCCTCCCGCTATGCTTACCTGGCGGGGCGAAAGGTGGCCATCTTCGCCGGCAAGGGGAACAACGGCGGCGACGGCTTCGTCATCGCCAGGATACTCCATGGCATGGGGTGGGATGTCACCCTGCTGCTCCACGGGGAGAGGGGGGAGGTCGGCGGGGATGCGCTGGTCAACCTGCAGCTCCTCCCTGATGGGGTGAACCAGCTGGACGCCGCTGCCACGGGGGAGGCGGGGATAAGGGCGCTCCTGGCCGAATCGTCCCTGGTTGTCGACGCCATGCTCGGCACCGGCTTAAAGCGCGAGGTAGCCGCTCTGTACGCCACCTCCATCGGTCTCATCAATGCCTCGGCGCTTCCTGTGGTGGCGGTGGACATCCCCTCGGGGGTGGATGCCTCCAGCGGGAGGATCCTCGGCGTTGCGGTAAGGGCTGAGCTTACGGTGACCTTCGCCATGGCCAAGCTGGGCCATGTGCTCCATCCCGGTGCGGACTGCTGCGGCGAGCTTCTGGTCACCGACATCGGCATTCCGGAGGAGCTGGCAACTGCGGCGCCGGGTGTGGAGTTCTTCGACTGCGCAAGTGCCGCACGTATCCTGCGCCGGCGGGAGAGGGGATGCCACAAGGGGGACAACGGCCACTGCCTGATGATTGCCGGTTCCATCGGCAAGAGCGGCGCAGCTGCCATGGCTGCCAACAGCGCCATGCGCAGTGGAGCCGGTCTGGTGACCCTGGCCGCGCCTGAATCGATCCATGCCATCCTGGAGATGAAGAGCACCGAGGCGATGACCGTCCCTTTGGATGACAATAGCAGCGGGGCGCTCTCCAAGGGGGCTTACGGGCGGATTATCGAACTCCTTGACGGCAAGGACGTGGTTGCCATCGGACCGGGACTTGGGAGCGACATGGAGACCTGGGAACTGGTGAGGAGTCTGGTTGCCGGCGTCAGTGTGCCGCTGGTCATGGACGCCGACGCCCTCAATGCCGTTGCCGGCAGGCTGGATCTGGTTAAAAGCGCATCCTCCCCGGCCATAGTCATGACACCCCATCCGGGGGAGATGTCCAGGCTTGCGGGGGTGACTGTAGGCGAAATCGAGGCGGACCGGCTGGGGGTAGCTGCCAGTTTTGCTGCCGAGAACGGCGTCTATCTAATCCTCAAGGGGGCGGGAACTGTGATAGCTGCGCCGGACGGCCGCCTGGCTCTGAACTCCAGTGGCAACCCGGGGATGGCTTCGGGTGGGATGGGGGATGTGCTCACCGGTACGGTCACGGCGCTACTGGCCCAGGGGTATGAGCCTTTTGCCGCATGCTGTCTGGCTGTTTTCTGTCATGGGGTAGCCGGTGACCTGGTTGCCCGGGAAAAGGGGGAGATCGGCATTGTTGCCACCGATCTGCAGGAGATGCTCCCCCATGTGTTCAAGATGATCATCGAGAGGAGGCAAGCTGATGCTTAAAGTTAGGGATATCATGACAAGAGACGTGGTTACGGTAACAAGGGAGACCACGGTGGCCGAACTGGCCAGGATTTTTGCCGAGAGGCACGTGAGCAGTCTGCCGGTCCTGGATGCGGGGGGCGCCCTGGTGGGGATAGTCACTGAGACCGATCTTGTGGAGCGTGACAAGAGCCTGCATATACCTACGGTCATCTCCATCTTCGACTGGGTGATCTACCTGGAGAGTGACAAGAAGTTCGAGAAGGAGCTAAAGAAGATGAGCGGCAGAACCGTCGGAGACATCTACTCCCCAGAGGTGGTGTCGGTCTCACCGGAGGCGACAACCGCCGAGGTGGCGGACATATTCAGCAGCAGGAAGATAAACGCCGTGCCGGTCCTGGAGGGGGGGCGCCTTGTCGGCATCGTTGCCAGAATCGACCTGATCCGTTCCATGGTGGCATAGTCGGGATATGGTGAGAATAGATTCAGGATCAGCCGAGGAGACGGAGAGAATCGGCGCCATCCTCGGCACCCTCCTCGGGCCGGGGGATTTCGTTGCCCTTAGGGGAGAGCTCGGTGCCGGCAAGACCATGTTTGCCAAAGGTGTGGCAAAAGGGATGGGGGTAGGTGGCGCCACGCCGGTCGTCAGCCCCACCTACACGCTGCTCAACATCCATTCGGGGCGAATCCCCCTCTATCACTTCGATCTCTATCGTCTCTGCGGCGATGACGACGTTATCGAACTCGGCTTCGTCGATTATTTCAGCGGAGATGGGGTCTCCCTGGTGGAGTGGCCGGAGCGCCTATCCAGTGAGCTTCCCGAGGGACGCCTGGAGGTCTCCTTGAGTTATCTTGGCGACACTGGGCGCAGGGTTGAGATGCAACCCATTTCGCCAAGATTCGAAAAAATAGTGACTGAATTTCTGCGCGTATACAAAAAGGGCTAAACAAGTAAAATTCTTTTGACCATTAGACTCTTTCTTGCTAAAGAGATCATTTGTTCAGGATAGTCACTCTCCCCACAGTAAATCGGGGCGGGGCACAAACAATATACCAGTCAATTAGGAGGAGTAAGCTGATGGCTCTGGTCGTCCAAAAGTACGGCGGTACCTCGATGGGTAGCATCGAAAGGATCAAGAATGTTGCCAAGCGGGTCGCAAAGGGCTTTGATGATGGTAACGAGATGGTTGTCGTGGTCTCGGCCATGTCCGGCGAAACAAACAAGCTCGTTGCCTTGGCGAATGAAACCTGCGAGTTCCCGGACCTGCGCGAGTACGACACCCTCGTGGCTGCCGGTGAGCAGGTCTCCATTGCCCTGCTGGCCATGACCCTGATCGGCATGGGTTACAAGGCAAAGTCCTATCATGGCTGGCAGGTGCCGATCATCACCGACAGTGTCAGCAGCAAGGCACGCATCGAGGAGATTCCTGACGAGAAAGTTCGGGCCGATCTGAAGAACGGCATCATCGTCATTGTAGCAGGCTTCCAGGGGGTCGACCGCCAGGGGAATGTGACCACCCTCGGCCGCGGCGGTTCCGACACCTCGGCGGTAGCCATGGCAGCAGCTCTCAAGGCAGATGTATGCGAAATCTACACCGACGTGGATGGTGTCTACACCACCGACCCTAACATCTGTGCCGATGCTCGCAAGGTGGATAAGGTCTCCTACGACGAGATGCTGGAGCTGGCCAGCCTGGGGGCAAAGGTGCTGCAGATCCGCTCGGTGGAGTTTGCCAAGAAATACAACGTGGACATTCACGTCCGTTCCAGTTTCAACGACAATCAAGGGACCATGGTCACCAAGGAGGATAAGGAAATGGAAGCAGTTCTCGTCTCAGGTATTGCTTATGATAAGAATGAGGCAAAGATTGCCGTAATGCATGTTCCCGACAAGCCGGGTATCGCCGCCAAGCTGCTTACACCCCTGTCTGATGCCAATATTTCCGTGGATATGATCGTGCAGAATGTCAGCCAGTCCGGCTGCACCGACTTCACCTTCACCGTCACCAAGGCAGACTTCAAGAAGGCGCTGATGATCACCAACGAGTCCGCCAAGGTCGTGGAGGCCAAGGAGGTCATCTCCGACGAGAATATCAGCAAGATCTCCATCGTCGGCGTTGGGATGAGGAGCCATGCCGGGGTTGCCACCAAGATGTTCCAGACCCTGGCCCAGGAGGGGATAAACATCCAGATGATCTCCACCTCGGAGATCAAGGTTTCCGTGATCATCGACTCCAAGTACACCGAGTTGGCGGTCCGCGTTCTGCACGATGCCTTCGGCATGTCCGGCAAGTAGTACCTATACTCTTTGATCTGATCGGGAAGGGCCGGTGCCAGATGGTGCCGGCCCTTCCCGTTTGCTCGCCCCCAAGCCCCCTTGACACGAACCCGCTTTGCTTGATTGACGATTTTCAGGTGTGCCGGGCGCTGTTTTTCTCTTCATATGGTTGTGCATGTGCCAGCGTGATATGCAAAAAGCGTTTTACGGCCAATTTCACGTTGAAATGTTGGCGGAATCGTTATAAATATACGCTCTACCCATATCCACGGGATCAATACTTGATGGAAGGTGAACCATGAGTCTTGTGAAGCTTTACGATACCACTCTCCGCGACGGAACCCAGTCAGAGGACATCTCCTTTCTGCTAGAAGACAAGATCCGCATTGCCCATCGTCTTGACGAGGCCGGGATTCACTACATCGAGGGGGGGTGGCCGGGTAGCAATCCCAAGGATGTGGCGTTCTTCAAGGAGATCAAGAAAGAGAAGCTTTCCCAGGCGAAGATTGCAGCCTTCGGCTCCACCAGGCGGGCGAAGATCACCCCGGACAAGGACCAGAACATAAAGACCCTGGTACAGGCCGAGCCGGACTGCATCACCATTTTCGGCAAGACTTGGGACTTCCATGTCCACGAAGCGCTGCGCATCACTCTGGAGGAGAATCTGGAGCTGATTCACGACTCACTCGCCTTCCTCAAAGCCAGGGCTCCCGAAGTGGTCTACGACGCAGAGCACTTTTTCGACGGTTACAAGTCAAACCCCGATTACGCCATCAAGACCCTGCAGGCTGCCGAGGCTGCCGGAGTCGACTGCATAGCCCTGTGCGACACCAATGGCGGTACCATGCCATTCGAGATTGCCGATATCATCACCCAGGTGCAGAAGCATATCAAGACCCCCCTGGGGATCCATACCCACAACGACGGCGAGTGCGCGGTGGCCAACTCCCTGGTGGCCGTGCATCAAGGCATAGTCCATGTGCAGGGGACCATCAACGGCTTCGGAGAAAGGTGCGGCAATGCCAACCTCTGCTCCATAATCCCGGCACTTAAGCTGAAGCTGAAGCGAGAGTGCATCAGCGACGAGCAGCTGCGCAAGCTGCGCGACCTCTCCCGTTTCGTCTACGAGCTGGCCAATTTTGCGCCGCCGAAGCATCAGCCCTACGTGGGGAACGCAGCCTTTGCCCACAAGGGGGGGGTGCATGTCAGCGCCATTCAGCGCCATCCCGAGACCTACGAGCACATCAGGCCCGAACTGGTTGGCAATACTACCAGAGTCCTGATCTCCGACCTCTCCGGCAGGTCCAACATCCTGGCCAAGGCGGAGGAGTTCAGTATCAACCTGGACAGCAAGGACCCGGTGACCCTGGATATTCTCGACAACATCAAGGAGATGGAGAACCGCGGTTACCAGTTCGAAGGGGCCGAGGCATCCTTCGAGCTCCTTATGAAGCGGGCATTGGGAAGTCATCGCAAGTTCTTCACCGTCACCGGCTTCAGGGTTATCGATGAGATGCGTCACGAGGACAAGCAGCCCGTCTCCGAGGCGACCGTAATGGTCAGGGTGGGGGGTAAAGTCGAGCACACCGCCGCTGAGGGGCATGGTCCTGTGAATGCCCTGGACAACGCCATGCGCAAGGCTCTGGAGAAGTTCTATCCGAAGCTCAAGGACGTCAAGCTCCTCGATTACAAGGTACGGGTGCTGCCGGCAGGGCAGGGTACGGCGTCATCCATCAGGGTCCTCATAGTCTCCGGTGACAAGGAGAGCCGCTGGGGGACCGTTGGTGTTTCCGACAATATAATCGAGGCATCATACCAGGCTCTGATAGACAGCATCGAATACAAGCTGCACAAGAGCGACGAGGAGTCGGCACGCAGTTGAGCGACTTCAGGCTCCGCTTGGGACTGTTGCTCATCTTGCTGATCCCGACGCTGCCGCTGGTAAGGAAAAGCCGCCCTGTTCCCCATCCGGAACGGGCGGCTTTTTTGCGTTATACGGCAGGGTCAGTGCTTGTTAAGCTGCGTAATATCGGTGAGTTAGACGGAGTGTATCGGTTTCCTGACGGCTCAATGGTGAATGATGTCAAGATGTTGACGAAAGGTGTCGGGGCTGTTCGTCCAGCTGGAGCGGAGGGGGATCGCAGGGTGCTGCATAACGGCGACTGCCTGGAGCCGTTTGTGGATGGTGCTGGTAACACATCAATATCATTGACTCAAATGACAGTCCGGGAAAGAATTATGCTGTCAATCCCTCTCGATCCTGATTCATTGTCGATTGATGAATGGGAGGCTCTTCCTGGAATAGGGGCTTCTCTGGCAAGAGCAATAGTGAATGACCGTCAAAAATATGGCGATTTTCGTGGCCTGGAAGGTTTGGCACGGGTACCCGGCATCGGCCCGGGGAAGATCGATAAAATTAGAAAATATTTCGCCGTGCTGTAACCTGCTGAAATAACTTGAAAAACGGCTGGGGGCTGAATTTATTGAGTCGAAAGTGAACCTTTATCTGCGATTTGGCATGATCAGTGAAAAAGACTAAACCACCACATGACAATTACTATCAAATCGCAGGAGGTGCCATATGCAATGTCCAAAGTGTAAAGGAAGGATGTATTCCGAGAAGTATTATGATTTCGTCCGTTCTTTCGACGCCTGGAAGTGCACCTGCTGCGGTGAACTGCTAGATGCAATCATCATGGCCAACCGGGCAAGAAACAGGTGTGTATCACACGTATGACACCCTGATAATCTGTTTAAAAATGGGCCGAAAGGCCCATTTTTTTGTCTTTTGTCCCCATTTCCCAGGGCTTATTGATGTAAAAATTGATTTGCAGGTTGAAAAGATTTTGACGCTGCATATCAAGTGATCCAAGTAATTAGAGCAGTAAAAGAATAACGGTACAAACGAAAGCCCCGCCGGTGTCATATACCGGCGGGGCTTTCGTTTGTACCACTGTAAATATCCGCTACTGACTCAAGTGGAATCACCAACTGTCATTCTGATGATTTTTCGAACTTCCTCCCGAAATATGGCAGACCCCCGAACACCGCACTGAAGTGCCGGTGCCCGTGATCACCAGTGTGCTGTCATTTGCGATGTTCCCTGTTATTGAAAACTGCAGGGTGACGTTGGCCTGGCTCTTTACTACCCTGTTACTGTTGCCGTGGGTCGAAACACCAGTCCCCCCGCCGGAGTGGCATACTGCGCAGATCACTGCATGGGCGCCGGGGCTGGCATGGCGGCGGGCGATGTTCGGGAAGACAGTGCCGTTTGGGCGTCCAGCGCCTGATGTGCTGTCGCTCGCCGAGTTGCCGTGACAATCGGAGCAGCGAGGGTCGGTAGTCGGGTTTGCATTGCGATGGCAGGAGCGGCAGTCTGGCGCTGTTCCGGATGTCGCGGGATAAGTGCTGATGACGGTGCCCATGGCATGGCAGCCGGTAGTGATGCACCCCGTACCGTTGGAGTAGGATTTGTGGGACGAACCCGGATAACCACCAGTGGAGAGCGGTATCGTGTGAGGCGCCAGTCCGCCCGAAACTTCGAGAGAGCCGTTTATGTGTTTGGTTGCATCGGTAAATCCGGTGCCACTGCTGTTTACATGGGTGTGGCAGCTGATGCATTGGCTTGGCAAGATGCTGCCATGGGAGCTGGGGGGGTAGCCGTGGCAGACTCCGCAACCGCTGATGGTCCCTCCCCAGGTGGGATTCTTGCTTGTCCCGCCTGAAAGGGTCGTCCCGTGGCAGTAGGTGTTGCTGCAGACCCCGGTGGACTGGTTGTAGGAAGGTATAACCCCGCCGGTTTTGGCCAGGGTGCCGAAGACGACCGGATTGGGCATTGGGGTGCTGCTGCGGCTGCGGGCGCGGTTCAGGTGGTCAACCGTGCCAAGGCCAAGCCCCTGATGGCATTGGTCGCACTTGGCGGTCTGGGTCGAGTTCTCCGTCACATTCAGGCTGCCGTGGGCGGTATGGGAGAGGTTGATGTCCGGATATGCCGAGCCGCTTGGCGGCTTGTGGTGGCAGGAGACGCAGTTCACCGGATTTGCCTGGGGATCAAGAAGGTGGCAGTTCATGCACCCTGGCGGGACCGTGGCATTCTGGGGAATCTGGTGACACCCCAGACAGTAGTTCATGTTTGCCCTTGCCGTGGCATTGTGGTTGTTGTACGGCACCGCGTGGGGGGCTACTCCCGGGCCGTTGGCATGGCAGGTGCGGGACTGGCCGAGGCTGTTGGCGAAGGTGGTGCTGAAGCAGCTTGGGGCCGAGGCAAGGGGGGGAGTCCTCCCCTGGCTTACGTCGTGGCAGAGGGAGCAGGCACTGCTCAGGCTGCCTGCTGTACGATGGGTGTATGTGCCGCTCCCCTGCCAGTCCGTGGGGTGGGCCTTGGCATAGGGGTGGCAGAGTGAAGAGGAGCAGGCAAGAGGTGCGGTGCCGCCTCCAAAGGAGGTAGATCCCGGCGTCCCGTGACAGGACTGGCAGATGCGCAGATCCTTCTTCGCCTCCCCGCCATGCACTGTCGGAGCGATAGCCGGCGGTGCGTATGGTATCTGGTGGAAGTGGCAGAGGGTGTTGTTGAAGCAACCAGCTGTGCCGCTTGCGGGGGAAGGTGGCTTGACATCGGAATTGGCCCCGCCCGTATGGCAGATGGCGCAGGTTGCCGCATTCAGGGGGTCGGTATTGGTGTGGGTCGAGGCCCCCGCTGTACTGGATGTCCAGGGCTTGGCCGGGTGGGGGGAGGATACCAGCAGCCCGTGGCAGCCGCTCATGTTGGTGCATGATGGCGGCGTGCCGTTGTTGAAGGTGGAGCCGTGGCAGAACTGGCAGGCTGAGAATCCGGTTGTTGTCGAAGGTGTGCCTTTGGCGGCCGCTCCGTGTAGGGAGGCGGCGCTCCAGCCGGCCTGGTGTCCTTCTGTGCCGTGGCAGAGGGTGTTGTTGAAGCAGCCGGTAACCCCGGTCGGGTCACCGGCACGCGGCTTGCGTGACGAGTTGGCCCCGCCTGTATGGCAGGTTGCGCACTGTCCTGCATTGTCTGTGTCCGTGTCGGTGTGGGTGACTCCGCCGCCGCTGGAGCGCCAGGGGGCAGCCGGGTGCGGTGCGGCCACATTGGTTCCGTGGCAGGCCGAGTTGTTGAGGCAGCTCTGTTCGGCACTGCCGCCGTCGTAATTTGCTCCGTGGCAGGCGGCGCAGCTGGCGAAAGAGCTGACAGGGCTTGTGCCGTACCCGCCGCTGGCAGCCTTGGCAGCGGCGCCGTGGAGCGTCGGCGCGCTCCACCCTGTTGCATGGCCTTCAACGCCGTGGCAGAGGGTGTTGTTGAAACAGTCGGGCGGTGTGCCGGCAGGGGCGGCCGGTGACGGTTTGCGGCTTGAGTTGGCACCGTTAGCGTGGCAGACAGCGCAGGCAGCCGCATTGCTGTTGTCCGTTGACGCATGGCTACGGGCGCCGGTCTTGGCGATGTCCCGCCATGGGGCCGGGGAGTGGGCGGCCATAACGTTCACCCCGTGGCAGCCGGCGCTGTTAAGGCAGGATTTCTTGGCCATGCCACCGCTGAAATCTGTGCCGTGGCAGATCTGGCAATGGGGCATGCCGTTGACCCCTGCCAGCAGTGCCTTTGCCGCCACCCCATGGGAATCCGGGCTCGCCCATCCGGCCGGATGCCCCGATGGCCCGCCGGCGTGGCAGTTCATGCCGCTACGGGATGAGCTGAAGCAGCTGACCTTGCTGATCCCGCCGGTCAGATCCTTGCCGTGGCATTCATAGCAGGAGCTGGGTACTGAGAGGAATGCGGCGGTGTGCTTGCCGCCGGTGTCGGCAACCGCCCATCCTGACGGGTGCTTGCCGGTGCTGGGATCGATGTTGGAGGCCCTGTCATTGGCTTTGGAGCAGGCAAAGAGGGAGATTACAAGGGTTGCTGTAAATATCCGCCTGTAGAGACATCTCATTTGGGTTTTCCTCCTTTACCGATGGCAGGCCACGCAGCGCTCGTTGTTGCTGCGTCCGTGGCAGCTGAAGCAGCTTGCCGGATCCAGCTTCCCTTCGATCTTGTGCAGCGTCATGAAGTCCCCCCTGTGGGGCATGTCACGATCTGGGCGATAGCCGTACAGGGTGGAGGGCTTAATTTCCGTCCTGCTCGCGTGGCAGTCGTTGCAGAAGGAGCTCTTGTGGCATGAAGCGCAGAGTCGATCGTCGCTGGCGGCGTACTGGCCGTGGCTCTTGACGAAGATCGGCGTGTGGTTGAATGTGTCGATTCTCTTCATGACCCCTTTCTGGGTATCATCGTGGCATTCGCTGCAGCTCACCTGCTGGCCGGCGGTCAGGTACTCGGCATGGGAGCCGAACTCACCCGGGACTGCTTTCATGCCGCTGCAAGAGGCGAGGAAAACGATCAGACCGGCAAGGATCAAGAGAGCTGCGCTGCTGTGGAGTGATCTCATTTCTTTTCTCCTCTGCTGGAATAGGTCGCGTTGTAAGTCAGGCGAACCAACCCTTTTGTCTCGTTCTGTAGTTGGGGGTTCCTGCCGTAGCTGATGTCGCCGGAGAGTGCCAGGCTGGGTGTCAGGTGGTAGCCAAGGGAGAGTGAAGCCTCGTAGGCGCTCTTCTCGTCGTTGATCTGCTCCTTGAAGAGCTGGCCGTTGAGCTCGAGTGAGGCGAAGTAGCTCTTGGTGTCATGCAGGGTGTATACTCTCAGGTCGTGATAGGATGCGGAAGTCGTGCCGATGATGGCAAATCCCTTGTCCGCCTGGAGGTAGTGATATCCCAGGCCGCTGCGCAGGCTGTTCCCCATGAGGGAAACTTTGATCTCCCCGCCGTAGCGGTCGGCTTTGCCAGCTTCGCGGTCGTAGTGTTTATAATCGAGGGTTACTGTCGCGGGTTTTGCCATGCCGTAGCTGATGGAGGCGCCGCTGATACGGGATTTGTCGTCCGGATTTGTCAGTGAGGAGGAGAGCATCGCCCAGGTGTAGAGTCGGCTCTGCTCCCTCTGCTCGGCGAACTCGCCGCTGATTGTCAGCTCCTTCGAAGGCCGCAGGTTGAGCCGGTAGCGGTGCTCGGCAACCTCCTTGGTCTCCGTGTTGTAGCTCGAATGCCCTGACAGCTCCACCGACCCGTGGGGGCTCAGCCAGATGTCCCCCCCCACCTTGCGGTTACTGCCATTGGCATGGCTTGCAAGTACAGGCGCCTCCTCCTCGTAAACACCCGATATCCCCAGGTCAAGCACCCCCCTGTAGCGATAGTTGAGCCTGCCGCCGGCGAGATAGTCCCCCTTGCCGTCGCTGCCTTCGCCGGGGAGATCCTTGACGTGCACGGTGGCCCCGCCGAAGGCGGAAATGGCGAAGCCCATGGGGAGGTCGGTGCGGACGCTTGCGCCGTCAAGCTGCTCGTTGACTATCCCCTCGCGGTAGAAAAACCTGCCGGCGCGGATGTCGGCATTGCTTGCGTTGAAGCGGTAGCGCAGAAAGCCGTAGGAGAGGTCTGCGGCGCTCTTGCTGTCACCGTAGCTGGTCTCCCCCAGGTCGGCCCGTCCCCAGCCGTGGATGTGCAGGGAGAGGTTGCCGTCGCCGAGTCTGGTGGCATCCAGGCCGATGAGCTCGCTGGCGGGCCTCACATCCTGCTTGTCGCCGCCGGTCACATCCCTTTGGCTGAAACGTACCATGGTCGTCGAGTCGACGGAGATTTCGGCGCTCTGGGCGACACCGCTGAGGAGAAGAAGTGAAAAGATGGGAATGGTCGGGCTCAAGGTAATTTTCATGTCATGCTCCTGTCTGAAAGATTGAAGCACCTTGGTTAAGTTACTTGAGACTTGATATGTGGCCAGATTGTTAAGCCGGATGAAGTGGTATTTTGCTGATTGTGAAATTTTATAGCGTAGCTTGATGCTGTCAATCGGGGGGGGGGAAATTATGGGAGGGTCTGCTGCAGTAGGCTGGTGAATTGCCGCCACGGCCAGGCAATGCTGCACCGTGGCGGCCAGGGATCATGGGGAGCTGCTCAGTCCCTTGGACAGAGGGCTATCAGTGCCTCAAGGATGTTGGTGGTTGTGAGTATGCCGACGAGATCCCCCCCTTCGTTGACGACGCAGAGACCGTATAGCTTGTTGTCGTGTATGATGCGCGCAGCCTCTATCAGTTGGGTTTCCGGGTTCACGGTGAAAGGCTTGGGATTCATTGCATCGCTTACCGGTGTCTTGGCCAGCAGGTAGTGCACCTCCCAGGTGTCCAGGCAGGTGGCCTTGCTGGGGGTGTACTCCATGATCATCCTGTCGGTGACGATGCCGGCGAACTTGCCATTGCGCATGACCGGGAGGCGACGGACTTTCTTCTCCTTCATGCGGTGAATGGCTTCGATGATTGAGCACCCTGCATCTACGGTAATCGGATTCGGGGTCATCCATTCGGCTACTTTGGTCATTTCTATTCTCCTGTCGGGCCTATCCCCACTGCCCCTTTTGGTATGGATCTCAGCTACATCCCGAGAAATGCCTTTTTAACATGTTCGTTATTGAGCAGCTCCTCGCCGCTCCCCTTGAGGACCACCCGGCCGGTTTCCAGGACATAGGCCCTGTTGGCGATGCGTAGCGACTGGTAGACGTTCTGTTCCACCAGCAGGACAGTTACACCCTGACGGTTGATCTCTTGGATGATCTCGAAGATGAACTTGACCATGAGGGGGGCAAGTCCGAGGGAGGGCTCATCCAGGAGGAGGAGCTTGGGGTTGGCCATCAGGCCGCGGGCGATGGCGAGCATCTGCTGCTCGCCGCCGGACATGGTCCCCCCCAGCTGTTTCTCCCTCTCCTTGAGGCGGGGGAAGAGCTGGAAGACCCGCTCCACGTTGCTCTCCCGGTCCGGCCGGGCGCTCTTGATAAACGAGCCCATGCGCAGGTTTTCCAGGACAGTCATCTCCGGAAAGATCTTCCTCCCCTCCGGTACCTGCACTATCCCCATTTCCACTACCTCATGGGGTTCGTGTCTCGCCAGATCTCCGCCGTTAAAGGTGATGGAGCCCGACTGCCATCTGGCCAGGCGGGAGATGTTCTTCAGGGTCGTCGACTTGCCGGCGCCGTTGGCGCCGACCACCGTGACGATCTCCCCGGCATCAACCTTCAGATCCAAGTCCCACAGCACCTGCATGTCTCCGTAGCTGAAATTGAGTTTTTCTATCTTAAGCATGGAAGTCTCCCAGGTAGGCCCGCACCACTTCGGGATTGTTGACGATCTCCTCAGGCGTCCCTTCGGCGAGCTTCTCGCCGGAGGTTAGCACTACTATCCTGTCCGAAATGCGCATAATCGCTTTCATGTCATGTTCGATTACCATCTGGGTGATGGTTCCCCGCTGTTTGATCTCCAGAATAAGCTGGATGATCTCCTCGCTCTCCGCCGGATTGAGCCCCCCCATGACCTCGTCCAGGAGGAGGAGCTCCGGTTTGGTTGCCAGCGCCCTGGCAACCTCCAGCTTCTTCCGCTCTCCTATGGGGAGCCCTCCGGCAGTGAAATCGGCCTTTCCATCCATGCGCACCACTTGCAGCTGCTCCATGGCGATCTCCCTGGCAATCTTCAGGGAGGAGGTGCGGCAGAGGGCACCTACCATGACGTTATCCAGAACTGAAAGCTTTGCCAGGGGGCGAACCTTCTGCCAGGTCCTGACCATGCCGAGTCTGCAGACCTTGTCCGGTTCCAGGCCGTTCATCCGCTCCCCCTTGAAGATGATTTCACCCCTGGAGGGTGGATAATAGCCGGTTATGCAGTTGAAGAGGGTGGTCTTGCCTGCTCCGTTGGGGCCTATCAGCCCCATGATCATCCCGGACTCCATGGAGAAGGAGACGTCGGAGTTGGCCGCCAGGCCACCGAAGAATTTGCTGACGTTTTTGATCTCCAGTATGGTTGCCATATCCCCTTACCCCCTCCCTTTGCCGGATGACATCTTTTTCACCCACCCAAGCACCCCGTCTGGCATGAAGAGGATGACCACAACGACCAGGATGCCGTAGATTAGGGCGTGGGCATGGGCCAGGTGCTCCTTGAGAAAGATTCCGGTCCCCGACTCCTCGGAAGCCAGGCCGGTCTTGAAAATTGCCTGGGCAATAAGGTTGCTGCGCAGGGCCTCGGAGAGCGGCACAAGGACCAGGGCGCCGACTACCGGCCCCCAGATGGTGCCGATGCCGCCGATGATGCAGATAAGGACTATCTGCACCGAGATGTCCAGGGCAAGGACCGTCGGCGGGTCGATGAAGCCGATGTAGGCGCCGTAGAAGCTCCCTGCCAGGGAGGTGAATACCGCGGAGATTGCCAGGGCGCTGTTCTTGTAGAAGGAGAGGTTTATGCCGAGGGAGTTGGCCGCGTCCTGATCTTCGCGGATCGCCTGGAAACAGTAGCCAAGCTTGGAGTTCTGCACCAGCCAGGTGGTCAGGATTGTGATGATGGCGATGGCCAGGGCGATGTAATAAAATGGTACCTTGGTGAGGAAGTCGGTGACCACCGTCTCGCCGAGTTTCAGTGGCGGCAGCTCGGTGATGAGAATCCCCTCCGCACCGTTGGTGAGCTCTTTCAGGTTCATGGCGCAGAGGCGCATGATCTCGGCCACGGCGATGGAGGCGAGGACGAAATAGGGGCCGCGGAGACGGAAGCAGATGCTGCCGATTATCAGTGAGACCACCAGGGCTACCATGATGCCGGCGAGCATGCCGTACCATGGCGGGATCTGCTTGTACTGCAACAGAATCATGGTGGTGTAGGCCCCTGCGCCGAAATAGGCGGCGTGGCCAACCGAGTACTGGCCCGTATAGCCGCCGATGATGTTCCATGCCTCTCCCTGGATGGTGGCGAGGAAGAGAAGGATCATGATGTGCAGGGCATAGGGGCTCTGCACGAAGCTAGGGAAGATGAAGAGGCCGGTGAGAGCCAGTAGCCCCAGAACCGTTTTCAGTGGTGAAATGCCCGAGTCGTTTCTCATCGTTGCGATTATCCTGTTCATGGCCGTCTCCCCTCCTACATCCTGGATTTGCCCATCAAGCCGGCAGGCTTGAAGAGGAGAACGAGAAGGAAGAGGACGAAGACCACCACGTCTTTCCACCCCGAAGAGATGTAGACCGCGCCGAAGGACTCGGCGATGCCGATGATGATCCCCCCCAGGGTGGCACCGATGATGCTCCCCATGCCGCCAAGCACGGTGATGACGAAGGCCTTGAGGGTGAAGGTGCCGCCGATCTGGGGGAAAATGTAGTAGGTGGGGGAGATCAGCGCCCCGGCTGTGCCGGCCAGGGAAGCACCGAGACCGAAAGCCAGGATCGACATCCACCTGACATTGATCCCCATGAGCTGGGCCGCCTCCCTGTCCTGGGCGGTGGCCCGGATGGCCTGGCCCGTGTCGGTTTTCATCAGGAACCAGTAGAGGGCGGCGGTGATGGCCGCGGTGATGAGGAAGGAGATGGCCAGGGGGGTGGAGATGGAGATTCCCGCCAGGGTGATGCTGCTGGAGGAGTATTCGGTTGTCAGGATCTTGTAGTCAGAAGTGTAGGCCAGCATCATGGTGTTGCTCATTATCAGGCCGAGGCCGATGGTGAGCAGGATCTGGTTCTGGGGGAGTGCCCCCAGCATCCGGTTGATGAAGATCTTCTGCAGGAAGGCGCCGAAGAGGAACATCAGCGGGATGGTTATGGCGATGGAGGCGAACGGATCGATACCCAGGATGGTGAAGAGGTTGTAGGTCAGGTACATCCCCACCATGAGGAGGTCGCCGTGGGCGAAGTTGATCACCCGCATGACACCGAAGATGATGGTCAGGCCGATGCCGATCAGTGCGTAAACTCCGCCGATGAGGATGCCGCTGATGAGTGACTGGAGGAAAACGGTCATAAATGGCTCCAGGATCGAGGTTAAAGTCAGGTACGAGGTACGAGGTACGAGTTTAAAGGCTCGTCTTTATCATGTTTGCCTTGATCCACGCACCTCGCTCCTCGTACCTGCTTTGATTATTTCCACTTAGGGAAAGGGTATACCGGCTTCTTTGAGGCGAAGTTTGTCGGGAAGACGGTTTCGAACTGGCCGTTCTGGATCTGCATCACCAGCATCTGGTGCTTGTTCTGGTTGGTGAACCCTTCATAATCCTCGAACTTCACGTCCCCCATGATCCCCTTCCATGAGCCGCTTTTCAGAGCTGCCTTGGTCTTCTCCCTGTCTCCCCCACCTTTGGCAGCGGTCTCGCCCATGATGAGCATCGCCTGGTAGGCGCAGGCGGCGTGGTAGGTAGGCTCCTTGCCGAACTTGGACTTGTAGCGGTTGAAGAACTCCTTGGCTCCGGGCCAGCTGACGTCGTCGGTCCACTGGGTTGTGGAGAAGACATTGTTGGATATGGCCGTCTCCTTGGCGAACTGCACGGTGGTGAAGCCGGCCCCCCCGCCGAGGAAAGCCTGGGGCTGGAGCCCTATCTCCCTGGACTGGCGCATGAGGAGAATGGCGTCAGCCACGTAGGAGACCATGAAGACCAGCTCAGGGTTCTGTGCCTTGATCTTGGTGAGAGTGGAGCGGTAGTCGGGGGAGCCCTTGGAGTAGGATTCGTCGGCGACTATCTTGATACCTTTCTTGGCGACATACTCCTTGGCGGTCTTGACGGTGGAGGTGCCGAAGTCTGTGTTCTCGTAGATGAAGGCGATGCTCTTCGGCTTGCCCATGGACAGGGCTGCATCGATGAGGGAGGAGGCGTACTTGTCCGCCGGAGCATTGAGGCGATAGACATATTTCAGCCCCTGTCGGGTGATCTCCTCCTTGGCGGCAGCCGGAACCAGCAGCGGTACCTTGTACTTCTCCGCCAGCTTGGCCACCGCATTGGCGCATGCCGAGGTGTAGGGGCCCACGACCCCGGCCACACCCTGGCCGGCGAGCTTTTCCATTGCGCTCATGGAGATCTGGGGCTTGCCGGTGTCGTCCTCCTTGAGGAGCTGGACATCGATCCCCTTCTTCTTCAGCTCCTCGATGGCCAGGGTTACTCCGTTGGTGAGGTTCTCGCCAATGGGCGCCTCCGGGCCGGTGATGGAGTTGATGAAGCCGATTTTCACGCTGGCGGCGCTCGCCATGGCCGGTGTGGCCAGGGAGAGCATCAGAAAGGATGCGGCAATTTTACGGATCATTTTTTACCCCCTTGGTATTGGTTTCAGGCAGAACCGCTCTTCAATTCTATATGTTGAAACAGCGTTTGCAAGCGGCGTGCCTTCTGGGGGGTGGGTGAAAGTTGCTGATTTTAAAGGATCCATCGGTCTGATGGGGATTTTCGCTGGAGGTGGATGGCTGAAATCCGCCATCGGGGGGTGGCGGATTTCAGCCTTAAAGGCTGAGATGGCCGGGGGTCAGAGCCCCAGCTTCTCCATCTTGTAGCGCAGGGTGCCGCGGGGAATCTTGAGCAGGTTTGCTGCCTGGAGCACGTTGCCGCGGCACTCGTTCAGGGCGGCGGAGATCATCTCCATTTCGAAGCGGCAGAGGGCCGCCTCCAACCCACCTTCGGCAACAGTACCGATGGCCATTTTCTCACTATGGATCTTTGCAGGGCCGATTTCAGCAGGCAGGTGCTCTGGGAGTAGTGCCGGGCCGCTCTGCATGATGCAGATCCGCTCGATGCTGTTCTTCAACTCGCGGATATTGCCAGGCCAGCTGTAGGCGGAAAGTAGGCGGTGGGCCCGGGGATCGATCTCCCGGAAGTTCTTGGAAAACTTGCGGCTGTATATTTCGAGGAAGAAGCTGACCAGGGCCGGTATATCCTCCCGCCGCTCCCGAAGGGGTGGGATATGGATGGGGAAGACGTTCAGCCGGTAGTAGAGGTCCTCCCTGAACTGCCCCCGGTTTATGCTCTCCTTCAGGTTCCTGTTGGTGGCGGCGATCACCCGGACATCCACGTCGATGCTCCTGGTGCCCCCCACCCGCCTGATGCTCCTGTTCTCCAGGACGCGCAGCAGCTTGGCCTGCATGGCAGGCTCCATCTCCCCCACTTCGTCGAGGAAGATTGTCCCCTTGTTGGCGGCCTCGAAAAGTCCGGGCTTGCGGCTGGAGGCATCGGTGAATGCCCCCTTCTCGTGGCCGAAGAGCTCGCTCTCCAGCAGATTTTCCGGGATGGAGGCGCAGTTTATCTCGATGAACGGGGCTTCCCGCCTGTCCGAAAGGTGGTGGATCGTCTTGGCGATCAACTCCTTGCCCGTGCCTGACTCGCCGGTGATCAGCACCGTTGCCTCCGGGTGACGGGCCACCTCCCGGGACTGGCGGATTATCTCCTTCAAGGCGCTGCTCACCCCGACCATGGGGATCTTTTCGAAGAACTCCAGTTCCCCCTTGCGGATGGCGCGGACCTCCCTCTTCAGGCTGTTGGTCTGAAGGGCCAGCTTGACGATGAGTTTCAGGGCGTCTGCCTTGAACGGCTTCTTCATGTAGTGGAATGCCCCCAGCTTGATTGCATCCACAGCCGTTTCCACCGAACCGTAGCCGGTTATGACGATCAGCAGCAGCTCGGGGTCGAGCTCCTTCAGGCGGCGCAGGACGTCGATGCCGTCTTCTCCCCCAAGGTTGAGATCGAGGAGCACCAGGTCGATCTCCTCGCCTGCCACCAGGTCGGCGGCGCTCCTGCCATCGGCCGCGGCCAGCACCTGGTAGCCGTCGTCCTTCAGCACCCGGGTGACGTTTTCGCGGATGAACTCCTCGTCGTCAATGATCAGTATCTTTTCCATTATCTCCATCTCCTGCCTGTCTGGTCATGGGGAGCCGCACCGTAAAGGTCGTTCCGCTCCCCGCCTTGCTGCTCACCTCGATGGTGCCGTGATGCTCCTCCACGATCCTCTGGGTAATGGATAGCCCGAGCCCTGTCCCCCCCTTGCTCCTGGTGAAGAACGGATCGAAGACCTGCCCCAGGTCGGCGCTATCTATCCCCTGGCCGGTGTCGCTGACTCTTATCACCGCCCAACCGCCGCTGCATTCGGCGGAGACGCTGATGCTCCCCTGGGGTGGGGTGGCGCTGAGGGCGTTGCGCAGCAGGTTGAGCATCACCTGGCGGATCTTCTCCCCGTCGAAGGCAAATGGGGGTGCCGGTTCAAGGCTGCTGGAGAGTGTTATCCCGCTGGCGCTGCAGGCCCTGCGGAAGAAGAGCAGCGTCTCCTCGATGAGAAGGTTGATATCCCCGACGCTGAAGCGGGATCGGGGGGGGGCGGCGTAGCTAAGCAGGGCATTAATCAGCCGCTCCATCCGCTCTATCTCATGGAGCGCCTTCCCCATCATCTCCTTGCTTTCCGGGTCCGTATCCGTCCGGTCGTGCAGGTCGTCCAGCAGGAGTGTTATGCCGGTCAGGGGGTTCCTGATCTCATGGGCGATGCCGGCCGACAGTTTGCCAAGGGAGGCGAAGCGGTCCAGCCTGGTCATCTCCTCCCTCATCCGCTCCTTCTCAGTCTCGTCGCGGATGGTTACCGTGATCCCCTGCTCCATCTGCTGGCCGATGGGGAAGATCCCCACGTCGAAATGTCTCGTCAGGCTGCCGGTTTCCAGGGTGTAGGGGGAGCGTCCGAATGGCCTTGAGCCGGCGATAGTTGCCTCGATCCTTTGCGCCAGCCCCGGCCAGGCGGCGAAAACCTCGCTGAAGTGTCTTCCGGCCTTTGCCTCCTCCCCCAGGATTACCCTGCCGTTGGCGTTGATGGAGATCAGCTCCCCCTGGCGGGAGAAGGGGAGGATGGCGCTGGAGATACTGTTTACCACCCCCGCCATGAGGTTTCTCTCCTCGGTCACCTCCCGGCGGGAGTCGTCCAGCTTGCGCAGGGTCTCCATGAGGCTGCCGTTTCTCTTCTCCAGCTCGGCGGCCATGCTGTTGAAATCATTGGCCAGCTCTCCGAGCTCATCCCCCGAGTCGATCTCTACCCTGCTGCTCCCCGAACCGTTTGCCAGGGCCCGTGCCTGGGTGGTCAGCCGGGCCAGGGGGCGGGTTATCCCCCTTGATATCTTCCACGCTGCCAATAGGGCCAAGGTGGTGGTGAGTGCTAGGAGAAGGGCGCTTTCCCGCAGGTGTTTGCCCATCTGTTCCCGGATGATGGCTGACGCAGCCCTGGCGGGCTCGTGAAACTGGTCGGTCTGGAAGCCGATGGTCACTCCGCCGAAGAGTCCGTGGCGGGAGTATGCCCCGCTGCGGTAGGGGATGGGGGCGTAGGCCATGACTTTCTTCGCCCCGCCGACGTTGGTGGTATCCAGGTAGCCGCTCTTGCCTCTTCTCACCTCTGCAGCCGCCACAGGGTAGTTCGGGTGGATGAAGCCGGCATGGTCCAGGTTGAAGGGGATCCTCCCCGCATCGATCTCCTTCTGGGCGGACTCCTTCCTGTAGGGGGGGACTAGACGGCCATCTTCATAGCTGCCGCGAATGTCCCAGAAGTTGGGGTGGGTTATGATCCACCCCTCGTCGTCGAAAATGAAGGCGTAGTTGCCGCTTTTGTAGGAGGGGAAGAGGACCTTGCCGACCCTGCCAGGCGCCTCGTGCTGGCTGAACTCCATCAGGTGTCGTTGGTCGAGGGAGAGGACTATTATCCCCTCCGGCTCACCACCCCTGCCGAAAATGGGGGTGGCAAAACGAATCACCCCGACGTACTCCCGGCCGCCGAAGGCGCTCTCCGAGTCCGGGGCATCCCCCAACTGCTCCTTTTTCGCCACATGGAAGCCGCTCAGGTGGGAGACGAATATTTCGCCCCGCTTGAGTTTAGTCGTGTCACGGAAGTAGGTTTCACCCCTGTAGAGGGTGTTCGCCGGGTCGGATACATCCCTTAGCTCCATCCGGGGGAGAAACTTCCCGTCCCTGATGACGATGCGTTGCCTCCCCTTGCGGTCGATCAACTCCAGCATGGAGTACCTGGGGATTACCCTTCTGATCCCCACCACGTCCCCTGGTTTCGGGCCGCGCTGCCAGATTTCGCCATGTTTGCTGTCGTAGAAGATGCGCAGGGTCTCGCCGGTCCTGGGGAGGGAGGCGAGGAGGCGCAGGTCGTTTTCGCATTCGCCGAGGAAACCGGCCAGGTCATCTGCGATCTGCCTAGCCCTGTTCTCCAGGCTCTCCGATGCCTGTTTGTCGGTGGCGGCGGCGATGCGTGCCGCCAGCTGGCTTCCGGCGCTCTTCAGGTTCAGGAATAGGGTGATCGAGTAGATGGTGATGGGAGCCAGGGTCAGGATGAAGAGTGACAGGAAGAATTTCTTGAACAGGGTCAGTTTCATTTCTGGGTCCCCAGTTTTTTGGCAGAAAAAAGAGTAGAGAGTTGTTTCGTAGCTACTCTAAAGAAGAGAGTCTTGGAATACAAGGGGTTTGCATGCCGCTTCTCCCGGGTGCAGGTGGCATTGCGGCGAAAAGCGGAGTTGCAAAAAATATATTTTGCATGCTCGCCTTGGGTAGGATATTTTACTTGCCGACCAAGGCCAACAGAGGCGGGGTGGCATTCACACTCCGTATAGTCGCTGTTGCCTATCATCTAATCCCCCCTCACCATCTCTCCATGAATTTGGAGAGGCGCCGCTCATGGCGCAAGGCCATCTGAACCCTTTACCATGGATGATACCCTGATTTTCCCCCTGCTCTTTGCCGTCGCCTTCGTTGCCGGGGTGATCGATGCCATTGCCGGTGGCGGCGGGCTGATCACCGTCCCTGTCCTGCTCGGTATCGGCCTCCCACCCCAGGTCGCCCTGGGGACCAACAAGCTGCAGGCATCCTTCGGTTCCGGGAGTGCAATGCTCCATTTCATCCGCAGCGGTACGGTCAGCCTCGGGGAGATGTCCCGCGGCATGCTCTTCACCGCCGTTGGGGCGGCTGCCGGAGCAGTCGCCATACGCCACATGGACCCGGCCATCCTCCGCTACGTGGTCCCCTGGCTCCTCCTGGCAATCGCCCTCTATACCCTCGTATCCCCGGAGCTGGGGAGCGGCGACATCCGTGCCCGCATGCCGGAGGGGCTCTTCTACCCCCTCTTCGGCCTGGGCATAGGCTTCTACGACGGTTTCTTCGGCCCGGGGACAGGCTCCTTCTGGGCCATGGCATTCATCCTCTGTCTCGGCTGCTCCCTGGTGCGGGCCACGGCCTGCACCAAGGTGATGAACTTCACCAGCAACCTGGTCGCACTGCTTCTTTTCATGCAGGCGGGTCAGTTCCGATTTGCCGAAGGGGTTGTGATGGGGGTGGCCCAGTTTCTCGGGGCCAGGGTAGGGGCAAGGATGGTGATCCGCAAGGGGGCTAAGTTCATCCGCCCGGTGTACATCGGGGTGGTGCTGGTGATAACCGCCAGGCTCCTCTACCAGGCGTACGGCTGAATCAGCACTGCAGGATGTAGGCGGGCAGGATCTCCGCCAGGGAGATGAATTCGTCGGCGAACGCTGCCGAGCTGCCGTCCATCCGGGGGCGGGGGATTACCGCCCTGGCGCCCGACCTGTAGGCCCGCAGCGTCAGGGGGGTGTCTTCTGGGTGGGCCAGCTGGATAATCGGAATTGAGGGGAACTTCCCCTTGAAGATGGCGCATACCGTCTCCTCCCGGCTGCCGCCACCTTCTGCCGTTATGTTTGCGTCCACTGCCAAGCATGGGCGGCGGCCGGCCCCCATCGCCCTCGCCATCGACTCCTCCGCCTCTGCCCGGCTCTGTATCGTGGTCACCGTGATGCCACTATCGGCACAGAGCGTCTCCAGGGCATGGGCGAGGAGCCTGTCACTGCTGAGGAGGACCAGCTCCCTCTCTGCCTCGTCTTTCCCCGCCATCGACTCCCCATCGCGGTTAGCCAAGAAATCGGCTATTTTTTCCTGGTCAGCCGGAGGAAGGTGCGGTGCGAGCTCAGCGATCACCCTCCTCCCCCTTACGATGGGATCGTCCGGAGAGAGGCCGGTGAAAGCCTTCGGCAGCTCCGCCGAGATTTTGTCCATCTCATCCAGGCCGAGGAGGTCCTCGGATAGCAGTTCGCCGAAAGCCTCGTCGAAGCCATCAGCCTGCTCATCCTCATCCCCGATCAAACCGTCGCGCACCTTCTCGTCGTAGAGTCTCAGGGCCTCCATGAGGATGTTCTGGGTATTCAGGTTCACCTCGTGGTTCATCTTCTCCGGGTAGTAGCGGAAATTGCAGACGATGTCGCCGCTTAGGGGGTGCAGGGTGAACTTGCCGCTCTTCCAGGTGAGGATCTCCACCAGGGTGGTTTCGATGAGCTTCTGCAGCCCCCTGTGGGCGTCCTCCCCCCTCACCAGCCCCATCTCGATCAGAGTTATGACCAGCGGCCTGCGGCCTGGGCCGTCGCTCTGCTGCTTTGCCAGCGCCTGATCCAGCTGGTCGTTGCTGATCAGCCCCATGCCGATAAGTATCTGCCCTATCCGCACGCTGTTGTTCAGGTGGCTGGCGCTTACCATGAAGCCGTCCTTGAACACCAGCTGGCTCTCCCCCCTCTTCCCGATGACGCTGAGGATTCCAGACTTGCGGGTGGAGTTGAGCAGCTGGATCACGTCAACTATTGGCAGATGCTCCAGATCGCCGGTGAAAGACATTGGCTCCGTATCCTCCTGGGATGGGGTTTGGGTTGTTGCATGACAACAGTACGGCGGCAATTATAGCAGCATGGCTGGAACGGAGTCACCATAGATTTTTTTCAGGTATTGATGGCGGCAGAATCAGTTGAAATGTGAAATGTTTTCAATTTCGACTGCACAACGAAACTGGCAGGCCCCGATTCCTTCCCATCCACGAGTGGTTGTGCTATAGTTTCCC
>CALMOE010000265.1 GCA_937871715.1 uncultured Geobacter sp.
GGCCTCCCCCAGCCCCCCCAGGTATATGACCCGGCGAACCCCGCACCTTGTGGCTGCCCGGGTGAAGTTCTCCGCCGCGTTCCTGTCCCGCCGCTCGAAGCCTGCACGGCCAGCAGCCATGGAGTGCACCAGGTAGTAGACCGTATCCACACCTTCCAGGGCAGCAGGCAGAGTCTCCGCCTGCAGGAGATCCCCCCTGACGCACGCCACCCCAGGCGGCACCTCCCCTTCACGGCGCAGCAGGCAACGGACCCTGACCCCATCTGCGCAGAGGGCCTGCACCAGGCGTCTGCCGATGAAACCGGAAGCACCGGCTACGAGCACTGTTCCCGGCATTTCTCCCCCTCTCCGGGAGCGACATCACCGCGATTTCATGCTAAAGTTAGCTGTCATGAAGAGTACCGCAAAAGCCGAAATAAGCTACTACGAAATAGCCTGCCAGCAGCTCCTAAGCCATGACCACTCGGTCTTCTCCATCCAGTGGGTCATCATCCCCGCTGAACATGGTGAGAGGATCGGCAGCGGGGATCTTCTCGGCCTCTACCTGGAGTATATCCGTCGCTTCACCCTTGGCGTGGTCCGGCCGGTGACTGGCAATGACGGCATCGACTTCCGCCTCGCCGGTACCGGCCTTCCCCTGATCAGCTTCGTACCTCCGCAGCAGTCGGCCACGGGATCGGCGGAGAAGACGGTGCTGCGGATATCGGGCGGTTTCCTGGTGCAGGCCAGGGAGTGCGACCGGGGTGAGCTGGAGTTCCTCGTGGAGAGAAGCGACCGGGGGGTGAGGCTCTGTCTGCAGCTCTCCGACTACTGCCCCCTCATCCTGGGGAGCGACAACCCTTCCCTTTGGCGCAAATGGCTCTACCGCATCACCCAGGCATACCTGCACAAGGTGGTGACAGTCCGCTTCCTCGCCATGGTCTTCCGCAGGCTGGAGGGGCATAGGGCGAAGGTGAAGGTGGTCAGGGCATCCGTGCGCGAAGGGGGCTGGGAGCTGTAGTTTTCAGGGGGAAACATGGAAGGAACCATGAAGATCGGCGTCAGCCCATGCCTGCTTGGGGAGAGGGTCCGCTATGACGGCGGCCAAAAGAGTGATGGCTACATCGCCGACACCCTGGGGAGATATTTCAGCTTCGTCCCGGTCTGCCCGGAGGTGGAGTGCGGCATGCCCGTCCCCCGCGAGCCGATGCGCCTCGAAGGGGACCCTGCCTACCCCAGGCTCATCGCCAGGGGGAGCAGGATCGACATGACCCACCGGATGCGGCAGTTCTGCGACCGCAGGGTCGCGGAACTGGCAAGTGAGAGCCTGTGCGGCTTCATCCTCAAGAAGCGCTCCCCCAGCTGCGGGCTCCACGGGGTGAAGGTCTACCGGGAAGGCATGGCAGCGAGGAGCGGCAGCGGCCTGTTCGCCGCCGCCCTGGCAAGTCGCTTCCCCCTTCTCCCCCTGGAAGATGAGAGTCGGCTGGGCGACCCGTGCATCAGGGAGAACTTCATCGCCAGGCTCTTCGGCCGCCACCGCTGGCTGCAGTTCATGGCCGACGGCCCGACCCACGGCAAGCTGGTTGCCTTCCATACCACCCACAAGCTGCTGATGATGGCCCACTCCCCCCTGGCCTACCGGGAGATTGGGGCCCTGGTTGCCCACGGCGGCGAACTGCCGCCGGCCCGACTCTTCAACCGCTACGAGGAGCTGTACATGAAGGCCCTTGGCCTGCACGCCACGAAGAAGAAGAACACCAACGTACTGCAGCACATCATGGGGTATTTCAAGGGGCGGCTGACTGCCATGGAAAAGGGGGAGCTGCTGCAGGTGATCGGCCTCTACCACGACCACCTCGTCCCCCTCATAGTCCCCGTAACCCTCCTCAGGCACTACGCCAGCAGGTACGACCACCCCTACCTCAAGCAGCAGATCTACCTCTATCCCCACCCGGCCGAGCTGATGCTGCGCAACCACGCCTGACCCGCTCCCCCTCCCCCTCATTGACACGCTCCGGCGGCCGGCTACACTTGTCTCCAATGAAACCGGAACCGGCAGCAGAGCGCTGCCTCTTGCATGAACTTCCCAAGGAGCGGCACCATGCCCGAAACCACCCTGGCAAGCCACGCAATCCACAGGCTGGAGATCCTCGGCGAGGATGGGGACGTCGACAAGGCGCTCATGCCTGAGCTCTCCGATGAGCGGATCGTGCGGATGTACGAAATGATGGTGCTGGCGCGGAGCTTCGACGAGAGGGCCGTCACCCTGCAGCGGGAGGGGAGGCTCGGCACCTACCCCCCCATCCTCGGCCAGGAGGCCGCCCAGGTGGGGAGCGCCTCGGCCCTCCTCCCCTGCGACTGGGTGGTGCCATCCTTCCGCGAGATGGGGGTCCATATCACCCTGGGCTACCCGATCCACCGGCTCTTCCAGTACTGGGGGGGTGACGAGCGGGGACAGAGGGGGCCGGAGTCCTTGAATATCCTCCCCATCTGCGTCGCCGTCGGCACCCAGATACCCCACGGGGTGGGGATCGCCATGGCTGCCCGCTACCGCCGCGACCCGGCGGTCGTCTGCACCTATTTCGGTGACGGCGCCACCTCCAAGGGGGACTTCCACGAGGGGCTCAACATGGCCGGCGTCTTCAAGCTCCCTGCAGTCTTCATCTGCCAGAACAACCAGTGGGCCATCTCCGTACCCCTGAAACAGCAGACCGCCGCGGCCACCATCGCCCAGAAGGGGGTTGCCTACGGCATCGACGGCATCCAGGTGGACGGCAACGACATATTCGCAGTCTACCGCGCCACCAGTGATGCCTTGGCAAAGGCCCGCTCTGGGGGCGGACCGACACTCATCGAATGCCTCACCTACCGCATTGCGGACCACACCACCGCCGACGACGCCGGCCGCTACCGCACCCCGGACGAGGTGGCTACATGGCGCAGGAAGGACCCGCTCCTCAGGCTGGAGAGGTTCATGGCCGGGCGGGGCCTTTGGGACGACGACGTCGGCAGGAGGGTCAGGGAGGAGGCCGTGGCAGAGATCGACCGGGCTGTGCTGGCCATGGAGTCGGCCCCGCAACCCGAAGCTGAAGAGATGTTCACCAATACCGGCGCCACCCTGAGCCGCCGGCAAATACGGCAGATGGAGGTCATCTGAGATGGCCGTGATGAACATGGTACAGGCGATCAACAGCGCCCTGGCCCTGGAGATGGCCCTTGACGACCGGGTGCTCCTCCTGGGGGAGGACGTGGGGAGGGACGGCGGTGTCTTCCGGGTGAGCGAGGGGCTCCTGGAGCGTTTCGGCGCCGAGAGGGTGATCGACACCCCCTTAAGCGAGTCGGCCATCGTCGGCGCAGCCATCGGCATGGCCGCCTACGGCCTGCGCCCCGTGGCCGAGATCCAGTTCATGGGGTTCACCTATGCGGCCATGGACCAGCTCTTCACCCACGCGGCGAGGCTCCGCTCCCGGAGCAGGGGGCGCTTCACCTCCCCCCTGGTGGTCCGCACCCCCTACGGCGGCGGCATCAAGGCCCCGGAGCTCCACGAAGAGAGCAGCGAAGCCATCTTCTGCCACATGCCGGGGATCAAGGTTGTCGTCCCCTCCGGCCCATACTGCGCCAAGGGGCTCCTGACCGCCGCCATCCGCGATCCCGACCCGGTCCTCTTCCTGGAGCCGACCCGGCTCTACCGTCTCATCAAGGAGGAGGTACCGGAGAGCGACTATCTCGTCCCCATGGGGAAGGCGCGCGTCGCCAGGCAGGGTGGATCGGTCACGGTCGTCTCCTGGGGGAGCATGCTCGATACGGTCCTCAAGGCCGTCGAGGGGCGCGATGCCGAGGTAATCGACCTCCTCACCCTCTCCCCCTTCGACGTGGAGACGGTGCTGGCGTCGGTCGCCAGGACCGGAAGGGTTGTAATCGTCCACGAGGCGGTGCTCAGCTGCGGACTGGGCGCGGAGATCGCCGCCACCATAGCCGAGGAGGGGATCTTGCATCTGCGAGCCCCGATCATCCGGGTAGCAGCCCCGGACGTCACCATGCCCATGCCCCGCCTTGAGGGGAGGTACCTCCCCGACGCAGCCCGGATCGGCCGGGCCGTCGACCAACTGCTGGAGTACTGACATGAGCCGTGACTTCAAACTGCCGGACCTGGGGGAAGGGATCGTGGAGGTGGAGCTGCGCGCCTGGCTGGTCAGGGAGGGTGAGGAGATCGTCGAGCACCAGCCGGTCGCCGAGGTGGAGACCGCCAAGGCGATCGTCCAGGTACCCTCACCCTACGGCGGCAGAGTGACCAGGATCGTCAGGGCTGTCGGGGAAACGGTCAGGGTCGGTGAGACGCTGCTGGTCGTGGGCGAAGGGGACTGGCGCCCCGTGGCAAGGCCCATATCCGTGGGGATCGTCGGCGAGCTCCCCGAGGGGGAGGAGCCCCGGCCGGTACTGGCCATGCCGGCGGTGCGCAAGCTGGCAAGGGAGATGGGGATAGAGCTTTCCGCAGTTGCCGGCACGGGCCCCAGGGGGAGCATCACCAGGGAGGACCTGGAGAAGCGGGCGGCCACCGTCCGGTTGCCGGAAGCCGCAGCCGGCGCTGGAGGGGGCGGGGAGCGGATCCCCCTGCGGGGCTTGAGAAAGACCATCGCCGGCAACCTCATGGCCTCCCTGAAGGGCAGCGCCCAGGTGACGGTCACCGAGGAGGCCGATGTCAGCGAACTCCGGGCCCTGCGGGAGAGGGAGCAGGTCGCCTCGGAGAAGCAGGGGATCCACCTGACACTCCTCCCCTTCTTCATCAAGGCCACCCAGCACGCCCTCCAGAAGCACCCCAGCCTGAATGCCGCCGTCGACGACGCGGCCGGCGAGATCATCCTCAAGAAGGAGTACCACTTCGGCATTGCCGTCGACACCGCCGATGGGCTGCTGGTGCCGGTGATACGCAACGTGGAGGAGAAGAGCATCCTCCAGCTGGCAAGGGAGCTGGCGGAACTGGGGAGGCGGGCAGCGGAGCGGAGCCTCTCGGTGGATGAACTTCGGGGAGGGAGCTTCACCATCACCAACTACGGCCACCTGGGGGGGCTCTTCTCCACGCCGATCATCAACCGGCCCGACGTGGCGATCCTCGGCTTCGGCAGGGTTGCCGAACGCCCCTGGGCGCACCGGGGGGAGATAGCCATCCGCCGCATCCTCCCCATCTCCCTCACCTTCGACCACAGGGTCACGGACGGCGCCGACGCCTCCCGCTTCCTCACCCTGCTGGTCTCCTACCTTGAGGACCCCGGGCTCCTTTTCATCGACAGCCGCTGAGGTCGGCTTCAGGGGGTAGCTCGGTCGCGACGCTCCCCTGGAAGTATCAGCCGGAAATCAAGCTGCCTGCGAAAGAGGGTGTACCTCCTTTTCCAGCCTCTCCTCAAGGGATT
>CALMOE010000266.1 GCA_937871715.1 uncultured Geobacter sp.
ATTGGCCGCCTTTACTAACTCCGCAACTGCTTGATCTCCCTGCATCCCGGGGATCAGAGGGGGACTTCGTCCACCACGGTGGCCGCGCCGTCGATGGCGTCATGCACGGTGTTGCCGAAGCCGGGGACTATGGAGACCACCGCACCTGTCACCCTCATGGGAACCGACACCACCTTGGTGAGCACGCACCCCTGCAGCATGAGAATCGAAACCATCAAAGCCAACAATCTGAGCATTGTCTCTCTCCTTGAATGTGGATTTATGTCTTGCAACCGTATACCGAATCTAGCACAAAATCCTCCCCGGACCTACTGTTAATTAAATCTGGATTCGGCAGTTGAACATTGGCTCCGCTTTTGTTACGGCCTTATTCCTGCAATGCTTGGCTAGAGCGTGAATAGGCGTCCGGAGGTTGCCAGCCGGTATTTACTTGGGTAGCAGTATCCGCTGCACGTTGCCGGCGTTGATGCGGAAGGCCCCGGCGCCGGTGTCGCCGTAAAAAACCGAGTTCTTCTCCACCTTCAGCTGGACCCGCCTCCCCGACTTGAGGAGCAGTTCGGCAGGGACGTCGCTGCCGCTCACCGGGCCGAAACTCACCTCCTGAAGGTCGCGGAAAAAGACGCTCATCTGACCCTCGCCGCGGCGTCCGCCGAGAAAGACGTTGCCGTCCATGGAGAAGCGGCTGAGATCGGTAGCGACCCCCATGCGGTCCACCAGCTGCGCCCTCACGTTCTCCTCGGTCTTGGGGATCGTCCCCTCCGCCGGCCCCCCGATGTTCCCCATGCCGGTCATAAGGGTGGCTGCCAGCAGGGCCATGGCCAGTATCAGCAGGTTGCGCATCGCTCTCCTCCTTTTTCAGCTTTTCACTATCAGCATAGCACTGCAAGGGTGGATGTAAACCGGGGGGGGCGAATATCGTCGCCGGTATGCCAGGGGTGCCTGGCGCCCCCTCCTTGAACCCTGGCTGGCATGGAGGTATACTTGCAGAAGTGCTGACGTGAAAGGGGGCTAACATGGGCAAGATTCCGCGCATCACCGCCGGCGATGCTCGCCGTGCGGTCACCGGGGGGGAGGCGCTCCTGGTCTGCGCCTACGAGGAGGAGGCGGCATGCCGCAAGGCCATGCTGGAGGGGGCCTTGACCCTTGGTGAATTCAGGGCTCGCCTCCCCGCTCTTTCTATGGAGCAGGAGATCATCTTCTACTGCGCCTGAACGGACGAGCACAGCTCCGCCGGTCGGGCGGCCGAGTATCGCAGGCTGGGCTACTCCGGGGCCGTGGCACTCCTTGGGGGGGTGGCGGCCTGGAGGGGGGAGGGGGACCCCTGAAGGTATTGCAGTGGCAGGCGAAGGGGTTTCCTCACCTTGCATTTCCCCTGCGGCCTCATTATACTCACCCGGGGGTACGGCGTTTCACCCCCTGTACCAATCAGAGGAAAAAACCGTAAAGGAGAGAGTCATGAAGGCAAAAAGTATCGTGCGGATCATCACCGGCGCCCTGGCCGTCGCCATGCTGGCCAGCGGCTGCGCCACCAACCCTGACGGGAGCTACGCCTACCAGAAGACCACCCTCGGCGCCCTGGGGGGGGCTGCCCTCGGCGCCGGCATCGGCGCCCTGGCGGGGGGCAAGTCCCACCGCGGTCGCAACGCGGCCATCGGCGGACTGACCGGAGCGGTTGTCGGCGGCGGGGTCGGCTACTACATGGACCGCCAGGCGGCGGAACTGCAGAAGAGCCTCCCCGACGCCGAGGTGGTGCGAGACGGCGAGAACATCTACGTGGCCCTACCCTCGGGGATCCTCTTCGACGTGGGTAAGGATGCCATCAAGCCGGCTGCCAGGGACTCCCTCACCAAGGCTGCGGCCACCCTGAGGGCATCGGAGACCAACATCATCGTCCAGGGGCATACCGACTCCAGCGGCTCCAATGCCATCAACGGCCCCTTGAGCCAGCGCCGGGCCGACCACGTGCGCGACTTCCTCGTCGCCAACGGCGTCCCCGCCGGCAGGCTGACCTCAATCGGCTACGGCTCCAGCCGCCCTGCAGTCCCAAACGACACCGAGGCCAACCGCGCCCTCAACCGCCGCGTCCAGCTGGAGATCAGCCCGACGGACAAGCTGCGCCAGCAGACCAGCGGCAACAACTAGCTCCCGTTTTGATGAGCAGCATACACGAAAGGCGGCCAATCGGCCGCCTTTCGTGTTTCATACATATTTCATTTCTTCTTGTGAAACTCCATGCTGACTATTTATATAAGGTACTTATTTTACTCAGTTAGTTGTGATGATCAGGTTCTCCACTTCAACTGTGCCTTGGCTTATCACGAGAGAACCGTATAGGGTCGTGCAGCCGGTAATGTTGCCAGATGCCATAAAAAAGTGCAGATTAACCCTTTTGGTACCGCTGTCATGAAAGCAGGTTTCGTGCCGTTCGGCCGGGAGGGAGATGTTTTTTGCAACTTACTGCAAGAATTAGAGTTTTTGTTGCGACTGCTTGTAATTAGAGGATCTGCCGGAAGGGGAAATGGTGTAAATAAATTTTACACTACGCGGGGTGGCGGACTGGGAATCGGCCATCCATGGGGGTTTGCGGGATGTGTAAATAAATTTTACAGCTGTAAAAAAAACTGCACTAGGGACGTTTCGCAGGCCAGGAGCTCTTTCCAGTGGGGCGGTCGGAAATCCGCCGCTGCCAGATGAGCTCGCCGTCACGGTAAACCCGGCAGATGCGGTGCAGGGGGATGGAGATCGGCTCGCCGGTGGGGCCCAGGAGCTGGAAGGAGAAGCGGTCGACATGGGGGAAGCGGATCTCCCCGAGGGGGACGAGGATCACCTCCCCCGCCAGGCGGTCGTAGTAGCCGATGACGAACTCCCCCAGGCCGAACTCCGGGTCCCAGCGGATGCGGCTGAGGAGCTGGCGCACGGTGATCATCCCCCCACCTCCCGGAGAATCTCGGCCTCCGCCCCCCGGTAGCGCGGGGAGAAGTGAAACGGCACGACCCGTGCGGCCCCTGCCAGGCGGGCGATCTCCCCAGCCTGGCGGGCGGTGAGGTGGTGGCGCTCCTTTGCCCGCTCACCGTCGGCGTGGAGGAAGGTCGCCTCGATGAAGAGGCTGTCCGCCCCCCGGGCCAGCTCGACTATCCTCTCCACGTTTTCCGGGGTAGGGGCGGCGTCGGTGACGTAGGCGATCTTCTGCCCGGGGACGAGGGTGAGGATCTCCCCTTGCAGCTCCCCAAGGGTGAAGAGCCGCTCCACCCCGGGGACGGTGACCGGGAAGCCGTCCGGCTCACCCCGGAGGATCGCCCGCTTCACCCCTGCCAGCCACGGACCGGTGGGGAGCCCCAGCTCCCTCAGGCGGTTCTTCCTGATGTTCACGTGCAGCTTCTCCTCCAGGGCGAAGGCGAGGGAGATCGTCCTGTGGTCGAGGAAGGCGGTGCGTACGCGAAACATCTCCTCGTCGACGATGATCCCATCTTCGGCCTCCCCGGACAGCTCCCCCTCCCTCCTGAAGCCGCGGCGGCAGTGGAACTCGGCGCAGACCCTCTTCCCGCCGGGATGGAGCTCCTCTGCAACGACAGTGAAGTCTGTGGGGTAGCTCTCCACCAGGTTCCAGGTGAAGGAGGCGAGGCGGTGCTCCACCTGGGAGAGGAAGCCCGGCGGGCCGAAGAGGTGGAGGCACTTCTCCCTGCCGAGGCAGATGCGTAGCAGCTGGTCGAAGCCGATGAAGTGGTCGATGTGGGTGTGGGAGACGAAGACGTGGCTGAGGCGCAAGAGCTTGCGGGGGGTGAGGTGGCGGAGGTCCCCCAGGTCGAAGAGAAGCGCCCGCCGCTCGAAGAGGAAGTCGACGTAGACCCCCGGGTCGTCGAAGGGGCCGTTGACCAGGCTCGGATGGAACTGGGGGGTCATGGAGCGCCCGCCTTTCGCCGTTTTCCACAAGCATACCACTTAACCCGGGGAAAACCACGCAATGCGGCTCTGGACAGGGGGGGGAAGCGGGGTAGAATAGGGAGGTTTCCTTGCGTTAAAGGGTGATAGATATCGGGGAGGGGAGATGGTTTACACCCTGCTGGCGGATCTGGTGCTGCTGCTCCATCTCTGCTTCGTGCTCTTCGTGGCCTGCGGCGGGGTGCTGGTGCTGCGCCGCCCCCGGCTCGCCCGGCTTCACCTGCCGGCGGCCCTGTGGGGGGTGGTGATCGAGCTGAAGGGGTGGGTATGCCCCCTCACCTATCTGGAAAACCATCTGCGACGGCTGGGGGGGGAGAGCGGTTACCGCGGCTCCTTTATCGAGCATTACCTGGAGCCGATAATCTACCCCCTTGGGCTGAATCGCGATCGGCAGATCATCATCGGGGTGCTCCTGCTGCTGGTCAACGGGGCCATATACCTCGGCGTCTGCCGGCGGAAGCTTCGCCGATGAAAAGCGGCTTAATCGTACAGCAGGGGGTACTCGTACTCCCCTCCGCTGTAGACCGAGTATTCGATGCAGTTCTTGCCGCTCCCCTTGACCTTGTACATCAGCCTGTCGGTCATAAGGATGACATCATCGGCGGTTTCCGGCGGGGAGTCGAATGTGACCACCCCCATGCTGAAGGTGGTGGGCCAGCGATTCTTCTCCATGGTTGCCAGGAAGAGGGCCCTGACCTTCTCCATCACCTGGCGGATGGAGTCGCTCTGGGTCCCGGGGAAGAATATGGCGAACTCGTCCCCCCCCATGCGGGCGATGACGTCTGTCTTGCGCAGGCTGTGGCGGAAGATTTCGGCGACGCTCTTCAGCAGCTCGTCCCCCTTCTGGTGGCCGTAGCGGTCGTTGACAACCTTGAACTCGTCCAGGTCGATGTAACCCACTGAAAATGTGGAGCTCCCCCGCTTGAAGCGCTCCACTTCGTAGGAGAGGGTCTCCATGAAGGCCCGGGAGTTGACCAGCCCGGTGAGATCGTCAATGCGCGACTGGTTTCGCTCTTTCTCCCACATCTCCCTCACCTTGCCGATGAGCATGGTGGTGATGATGAACACGGCAAAGGTGGAGAACGTGTTCCAGATCAGGGCATGGCTTAAGTGGCTGTGGTTGTCCACGGCCCAGTTTGCCGCCCCAAGGAGGGCGATGACCTGTCCCGGGCGCCTGCCGGCATACCAGGTGGTGAATCCTACTGGGAAGAGGTAGAAGAAACCGAAGGAGAGCTCCTCGTTGTCGAACCAGTCGAGGAGGGAGACGGCGGCGAGACATAAGAGGCCGAGGATGAAGTTGAACATTCTGCCGCGGCTCTCCAGATAGGAGAAGTATCGCTGTAGCAAAAGACTCTCCTTGGCTCGGGAGCCGAGGGCGAGATAAGAATCTGTTAAATACTACGGTAGCCGCGGAAACAAGTCAAGAATTACCCCGGGGCGGAGGGATTGTCGCCGGCTTCCGCACCGCTGCGCGTCGGGGACAGCCGGCGTCATTCTGCGCTTCTCCCCGGCGATTGACAATGGTCAGACCAAAGTGTATCCTCCTTTTTCAACAATGACTTTTTCCTCTGCCGTGCGGCGGTGGAGGATGACCGGCCACAGGAGGCATTCCCATGCAAAAGCAGATCAGGCTTCTCTCTCTCCTTATCGCCCTCTTCCTCGTTCCCATGGCGGCCCTGGCCGCCGAAAACGCAAAACAGCCGCTCATCGGCATCTCCAAGATAGTCTCCCACCCGGCCCTGGACGCGGTGGAGAAGGGGATCCAGGACGAGCTGGCGGCCCAGAAGGTCGGGGCTAAATTCGATCTGCAGAACGCCAACGGCGATGCCAATACAGCTGCCTCAATCGCCAACAAGTTCCAGGGGGAGAAGGTCACCCTGGCCATCGGCATCGCCACCCCGACTTCCCAGGCCCTGGTGAATACCCTCAAGGGGACGCCAGTGGTCTTCTCGGCGGTTACCGATCCGGTCAAGGCCGGACTGGTCAGGTCCCTGAAGAAGGGGGAGAAGAACGTCACCGGCGTCTCCGACATGACCCCGGTCAGGCAGCAGATCGAGCTGCTCCTCAAGATTAAGAAGGTTAAGCGCCTCGGCCACATCTACACCAGTTCGGAAGAGAACGCCGTGGTCCTGGCAGGGATCGTCAAGCAGGTCTGCAGGGAGATGGGGATCGAGTTCGTCGAGACAACCGTCTCCAAGTCCGCCGAGGTCAAGCAGGCTGTGCAGGCGATCATCAAGCGGGTCGATGCCCTCTACATCAGCACCGACAACACGGTGGTCTCGGCCATGAGTGCCGTGACCGACGTGGCCATGAAGAACAGGGTGCCGGTGATGTCCGCCGACCCGAGCTCTGCCGAGAAGCACCCGGTGCTGGCCGCCTGGGGGTTCGACTACTACAAGATGGGGCGGGTGACCGGCAAGATGGTGGCCGAGATCCTCAAGGGGAAGAAGCCCGAGCAGATCCCCACCCGCTTCATGACCAGGGCGTCTGACGTGGACCTGCTGGTCAACCTGGACGCGGCCAAGAAGCTCGGCCTGACCGTACCCAAGGATGTGGTCAAGAGCGCCAACAAGGTCGTGGAAAACGGCAAGCTGACCCAGAAATAGGCTGAAGAAGGGCACCATGATCGAAGGCATTTTCGTCGAAGGACTAATTTACGGCATCATGGTCCTGGGGGTATTCATCTCCTTCAGGATCCTGGACTTCCCCGACCTGACGGTGGACGGCTCCTTCCCCCTGGGTGCGGCCATCATGGCCCAGTGCATCCTCAGCGGGACGAGCCTCTCGTTGGCGCTCCTCCTCGCCTTTGCCGGCGGGGTACTGGCCGGGGTGGTCACCTCCCTGATCCATAACCACCTGAAGGTCCCCAACCTCCTGGCCGGCATCCTCACCATGACCATGCTCTACTCGGTCAACATCCGGGTGCTGGGGAACAGGGCCAACGTACCGCTCCTCAACCATGACACGGTATTGACCAAGGTGACGGAGCTACTCTCCGGCATCGTTCCGGACGACTACATCCTCCTCGTCTTCTTCGTCCTGGTGGCAATGGCCATCAAGCTCCTCCTCGACATCTTCTTCCGCACCGACCTGGGGATGACCATCGGCGCCATGGGGAACAACGAGCAGATGGTCATCTCCCAGGGGGTTAACCCCATGACCCTCAAGTCCATCGGCCTCGGCCTCTCCAACGGACTGGTGGCCCTCTCCGGCGCCTTCGCCGCCCAGTACCTGGGCTTCGCCGACGTTGGGCTGGGGCAGGGGATCATCATCTCCGGCCTGGCCTCGGTGATGATCGGCGAGTTCCTCATTCTGAAGAGCAACCGCATCGGCGTCCTCACCCTCTGCGCCCTGCTGGGCTCAGTCTGCTTCTACGCGGTCATGTACGTGGGGCGCTACTACGGCTATGTTGTCAACATGACCCCCAATGACCTGAACCTGATCAAGGGGGTGCTTATCATTATCCTCCTGGTACTGACCCAGGGCAAGAAGCTGAAGAAATCCGCCGTCAAGACCGTGGTGAAAAATGATTGAGCTAAAGAATATCTCCATGATTTTCGGCCAGGGGACGGTCAACGAGAACCTGGCCATCAACGGCATCAACCTGAAGGTAAACGAGGGGGACTTCATCACCGTCATCGGCAGTAACGGCGCGGGGAAGTCCACCCTCTTCAACCTGATCGCCGGGAGCATCACCCCCACCGTGGGGGCAATATCCCTCAACGGCGCCGACATAACCCGCCACCCCGAGTACCGGCGGGCTCGCTTCATCGGCAGGATCTTCCAGAACCCCCTCCTGGGGACCGCCTCCAACATGAGCCTGGAAGACAACATGATGATCACCCGCAAGAAGGGGTTCAAGTGGCTGAAGCGGAGCCTGAACAGCCGGATGCGGGAGCAGTTCCGTGGCGAGCTGGTCCAATTGAAGATGGGGCTGGAGGAGCGGATGAAGGAGAACCTTGCCCTCTTCTCCGGCGGCCAGCGCCAGGCCCTGACCCTGCTGATGATGGTCCTCTCCAGGCCGGAGCTGATCCTCCTGGACGAGCACACCGCCGCCCTCGACCCGAAGAACGCCCAGATAGTCCTGGAGCTGACCGACCGCTTCATCCGCGAGTACGGGCTGACCGCCATGATGATCACCCACAACATGCACCACGCCATCGAGTACGGCAACCGTCTCCTCATGATGGACAAGGGGGAGATCATCTTCGAGGCGAGCGGCGAGGAGAAGAGGGGGTTGACGGTGGAGAAGCTGATCGACAAGTTCCACCAGATACGACACCAGAGCTTCGAGAACGACCGCACCCTCCTGGCGGACGACTAAGACCAGAGGCAGCAGGCGAGGAGAAGATGGAAGTGACCCGAGAGCTGAACATCGAGATAGAGCGGCACTACGCCAGCTCCGGCCTCGGCGACCGTCTGCTCAGGGCCCTGGCCCTGGCGGGGAAGGATGTGGAAAACCTCTCCCCCCTTGACCTGGCACCCATGGACGAGTTCCATATCCGCGGCCGCCAGGCAACCATGGAGCTCGCCTCGGCAGCCGGGCTGACTGCCGGGATGGAGGTGCTCGACGTGGGGTGCGGCATCGGCGGCCCTTCCCGCTGCCTCGCCGCCGAGTTCGGCTGCCGGGTTACGGGGGTCGACCTGAGCGCCGAATACTGCGCCGCCGCCACCCTCCTGGCGGAGAGGGTCGGCCTGGCCGGGAGGGTCAGCTACTGCCACGGCGACGCCCTCGACCTCCCGTTCGGCGAAGGGAGCTTCGATCTGGTCTGGAGCCAGCACGCCTCCATGAACATCCCCGACAAAAAGAGGCTCTACGGGGAGATGTACCGCGTCCTCAGGCCGGGCGGCTGTGTGGCGCTCTACGACGTACTCGCCGGACCCGGTGGGGAGGTGATTTTCCCTGTGCCGTGGGCAAGAACGGCGCGGACCAGCTTCCTGGCCAACCCGGCAGAGCTGGAGGAGGTGCTCCTCGCCAGCGGCTTCACCATCGAGAGCTGGCTGGACGACACGGAGAGGGCAACGGAGTGGTTCGCCCGCCTGGCCGGCAGGATAGCGGACAATGGCCTCCCCCCCCTGGGGATTCACCTCCTCCTCGGTGAGGATTTCCCCACCATGGCCGGCAACCAGCGGCGCAACCTGGAAGATGTGCGAATCCTCCTCGCCCGGGTGGTGGCGAGGCGCTGAGACGCCTCCCCGTTGCCAATCACCCCCCTGCTGGTAGACTCTCCCCTATACTCCATACTTGTTAAGGCAGACGAATTGCCGAAACATGCCCATATCTCCACCCACAGGAGGCCCCCGTGACCGCTCCCCGCCTTGGCAGGATCATCGCCATAATCGCTGCAATCCTCGCCTCTCTCGTCGTTCTGCTCCTCGTGCTAGTCAAGCTCCTCGTCTCGCCGGAGAGCGTGAAGCGGACCGTGCTGCCGAAGATATCGGCACGGATCGAGCGCCAGGTGACCCTTGGCGACGTGGAGGTGAGCATCTTTCGCGGCATCAGGCTCAAAGGGCTGGAGGTTAAGGAGAAGGATGGCAGCTCCCCCTTCCTCCGGGCCGGGGCAATCCGCCTGAGCTACCGCTTCTGGCCCCTCCTTGCCGGCAGGGTGGAGGTGGACGAGGTCACGCTGGAGGAGCCGATGGTGCGGGTCGTCCGCAACCCGGACGGCAGCTTCAACTACTCGGACCTGCTGAAGAAGGAGCCTGCCAAGGTGGAGGAGGAGAAGGAGAAGAGCCGTCTCGCTCTGGATATCTCCACGGCCCGGGTGAGCGACGGCCGGGTGGTCTACGAGGATAGCTCCGCCCGGGACGGAAAGGGGTACACCCTGGAGGTTGCCGGGGTAGGGGTGACGGCGAGCAACATCTCCCTGGAGGGGGAGTTCCCCATCCAGGGAGATGCGAAGGTTGCCGGAACGACGCTGGCCTTGAAGGGGACAGTTGCCAAGGTGAAGAGCGCACCGTCCATTGCCGCGGATCTCACCATGAAAATCAAGGATTTGGGGGAGACGGTCAAGAGCCTGCCACCGGCCGTCGGGGAAAAGCTGGCCAAAATGGCCCCGGCAGGCGAGGTTGAGGCGAGTCTCAGGCTTGCCGGGGAGGTGAAGCAGGCAAGGGAGCTGCTGCGCGGCGGCGAGGTGAAGCTTGGCGGCGTGGCCCTCAATGCCGGCGGCATGCGCCCCTCCCTGACCGGTTCGCTGGTTTTGGGTAGCGACTCCGTGGAATCCCGGGGCTTGACCCTGGCCGTGGGGGGGCAGAAGCTGGGGGTAAGCCTGGGGGCGAAAAACCTCATCTCCAGGCCGGTGAAGCTCTCCCTCTCCCTGGAGGGGGATAAGTTCGACCTGGACCAGCTCCTGCCGGCGAAGAAGCAGGGTGGAGCCCCTCCTGCCGGGTCAGCTGCCAGGGAGGAGCCTGGCCCCCTCTCCCTCCCCCTGGATGGCATCGGGACGGTGCGCATCGCATCCCTCGGTTACCGGGGCCTGGCAGTGGATGGCTTCGCCCTCTCCTGGAGTCTCAAGGGGAACGTCCTCTCCCTGGATGGGATCAAGGGGAACCTGGCGGCGGGGAGCTTCGGCGCCAGCGCCAGGGTCGACCTGGGGACTAGGGGCTTTGCCTACCGCAACTCCCTGGAGGTGAAGGGGGTACAGGCGGAAAAATTGCTTGCCGCCTTCGCCCCAGGGGCCGATGGGGCGATTTCCGGCACCCTGGCCATGAAGAGTGAGCTGTCGGGGCGAGGGGTGGCGGCTGCGCAGCGAAACCTTACCGGAAGCGGCAGCTTCAGTGTGAGTGGCGGCAAGCTGAGCGGGGAGGGGTTCATGCCGACCCTGGCGACGTTCCTCGGCGTCGAGGAGCTGCGCGCCCTTCGCTTCAGAAGCCTGGCGGGGAGCTTTGCCATCAAGAACGGCCAGGTCACAATGGATGTGAAGGGTGACGGCAGCGATGCGAAGCTTGCCGCCGGCGGCAGGATAGGGGTGGACAACAGCATGGATATGGGGATCGAGCTGAAATTGCCGCCGGCGCTCTCTTCGCGGGTTGCGCGGGGAGGTGTCGCCAAGTACGTGACCGACAAGGACGGCTGGGGAAGTGTCCCCCTGAGGGCTACCGGCACGGTAGGGAAACCGTCTTTCTCCCTGGATACGGCCAAGGTTGGTGGCAGGGCAATGGAGACTCTGCGGCAGAAGATCGGCGAACGGCTGATAAAGCCCGAAGGGAACGGGGAGACGCAGGGCCCGGGACGGAAGATGCTCAACGACACCCTG
>CALMOE010000267.1 GCA_937871715.1 uncultured Geobacter sp.
CAGGTTTCAAAATCAGTCGCGTTTTCATATGCTTCCCCCAGATGATGATACCATCCGACCAACGCTACCCGTGAGTCATTCTAACGATTTATAACATAAGCCACGTGTCCATAAAACAATTTTGATTAATGTTCGTATTGACATTGTTGTTTTTGGCCATATAGTTGTCACATGACAACCATGTGGCCTTTTTGCCAGATTTAATCAAGGGGGTGTGACATGTTTGCAGTTCCGACTTCCGTTGTTAGCGAGTTTGTCGCTGTCCTTAAAAATAATGACGTTCCACTTGATCAGTTTGATCATTACAAGAAATGGCTGCGATATTTCATCGATTTCTGTACGAAATATCCCGATGCGGATAGTGTGACGCAGCAGGTGGAATCTTTTCTGGAGAAGTTGAAGAGCAAGAACCAATCCGAAATTCAGTGCCTACAGGCTGCACGTGCGGTATCCATCTACCTTGAAATACAAGGGAGTCCAGTCTCAACCCCACAAGTGAAAGAAACAACCGAAGAATATGAAACGAGCTGTTGCAGGCAGCCGGCCGATATCCCGCAGTATCCTAGAGTGAGCCGGGGTTCTTCCCATTATTGCAGAGCCGGTTACCGGGAGAAGTCTGCCTCGCCGGAGTGGGATGAGGTTCTGGCCAAGCTGGCGGCTGAAATAAAGGTGCGCCATTATTCCCGCAAGACTCTCAAGACCTACGGGTTGTGGTCCAGGCAATTCCAGAAGTTTCTCAATAACAAATCGCCGGATGAGCTTTCGACTGCCGATGTGAAGGATTATCTGACCCATCTCGCCGTTAACTGCCACGTCGCCGCATCGACCCAGAATCAGGCGTTCAATTCGCTGCTGTTTCTTTTCCGCCATGCTTTGCAGCGGGAGTTCGGCGAGTTGCGCGACGTGCCGCGGGCGAAGAAGTCGCTCTATGTTCCGATGGTCCTCTCCCGGCGGGAGATTGACGCTATATTGGGTCAGCTTTCCCATCCCTTCGATCTGTTCGTCAAGATGCTGTTCGGCTGCGGCCTTCGGCTGTTCGAGGGTCTACAGCTGCGGGTGCGGGATTTTAATTTCGATGCCGGCGTACTCACAATACATGGCAAGGGGAAGAAGGACCGGACCGTGCCGCTGCCGAAAACTATCCTGGCGGAATTGAGGGCACGAATAGAGGAGGTGGCAAAGCTGCACGAGCTGGATCTGGCGGCCGGATATGATGGGGTGTTTCTGGACGATGCCGTGGAAAAGAAATATCCGAAAGCGCCAAAGGAGTTCATCCACCAGTGGATATTTCCGCAGCAATCATTGACCCTGGTTGAGGAGACGGGCGAGCACCGGCGTTATCACCTTCATGAAACAGAGTTGCAGGACGCCCTCTACTATGCCGTTCGCCGGGCGCGAATCCCCAAACGGGTGACCGCCCATACCTTTCGCCACTCCTACGCAACCCATCTCTTACAGGCAGGCTACGACATTCGGGTGATCCAGAAACTGCTGGGACACGCCAGCCTGAAGACGACCATGGTCTACCTGCATTGCGTTCCGGTGCGGACGATAAAGGAACCTGTAAGCCCGCTGGATCTGTGAAAAATCAGCCTTCAGCTTGTTTTACAGCTTGCGATAGATGCCGGTTACCCGGCCGATGATGGAGATCTCCTGCTTGCCGGGGCGGATGACGATCGGCTCCATGGCCGGATTTTCCGGCTGAAGGCGGATTCTGCCCCGCTCGCGGAAAAAGCGCTTCAAAGTGGCCTCCCCCTCCACAAGGGCTACGACGATGTCGCCGTTGTCCGCCGTTGTCTGGGGGCGGACCAGGGCCAGGTCGCCGGTGCGGATGCCGGCGTCGATCATGGAGTCCCCCCTGATGCGGAGGAAAAACCCCTGCTCTCCATGCTGCTGGCTGCTGTCGATGGAGAAGTAGCCTTCGATGTCCTCAATGGGAGGGGTTGGCTGACCGGCCCGGACGGTGCCGACAATGGGGAGGGAGACTGCAGTGGAATGTGGCGAGGGGAGGGCTACGCCGCGGGCGCGTCCCTGGCGGCGGACGATGCACCCTTTTCGCTCCAGAGCCTGCAGGTGCTTCATCACTCCGAGAGTGCCGTTGATGCCGAGGCTTGCGGCTATTTCCCGCTGTGACGGAGCGTTGCCGAAGCGGCTGATATAGTCGTTGATGAAGTCGAGAACCTGCTGCTGGCGTTTGGTCGGTACGTTCATTTCAGCCCTTTACTGCCCCGATGGAATGGTTGTCGGGCAACAACCTAGCAAGCCGCTGCGGTTCTGTCAAGATGGCTCTCCCCCACCTTCAGAACGGGTAACCCAGGCCGACGAAGATGGCCATACCCTCGCTCCCCCAGCCGATGTCCATCCTGCCGACGATGTTGGGGCGGACCACCGCCCGCAGGCCGAGGCCGTAGCTGAGGTGGAAGTCGTCTTCGGCGATCTCGGCCAGGGAGTGCATCACCGCGCCGGCATCGAGGAAGGGTGCCAGCTCCCAGTCGGCGGTGACGTCGAACAGCTCCCAGCGCAGGAGGCGGATCCGCTCCTCCAGATTGAGGAGGAGGCAGCTGGAGTCGATGAAGCGGTTGCGGCCGTAGGCGCGCAGGGAGTTCTCCCCGCCGAGGATGCTCCGCTCCAGGAACGGCACCCTCTTCCCCAGGGTCTGGTTGTAGAGGATGCGGAAGGCGCTGACGTAGCGCCTGGTTTCGTCGTGGGGGACGAACCCCTTGGCCTCGACCTCGTAGTGGCGGTAATCCTCGTCGCTCCCCAGGAGCTCTGTGCTCGCCTCCAGGGATAGCCTTGCGAGGCCGCCGAAGGTCGGCATGGTGGGGGAGTCGAGGGTGCTGTAGACCAGGGCGACCTTCTGGGCGTGGGCGGTGAAGCCGTTAAGACCCGGGATCTGGTCCAGAGTGAATCGCTCCCTCACAAAGGGGACGTCGTCGATGGCCCCCCTCTCCACCTCCACCCGGCGCAGCCGCTCCCCCAGCTGCAGGGAGGTGTGCCTGTAGAGGGGGAGGGTGGCGGTCAGGGTCAGGCCGTCCTCCCGGTTGGCGTAGTTGGTCTCCCCGTCCCGGGTGGAGCCGGACTCGAAGCCGTAGAAGCGGGAGGAGCCGTCGGTGAAGTGGAAGACGAAGGCGCTTAGCTCCAGGCGGCCGTCCATGAGGGTGGCGTCCCGCAGCTTCGCCTCGTAGTCGTCGTTTACCCGTGTGGAGCGGGAGAGGTTGACCTCCATGCTCCGGGCGGGGGAGGGGTAGAAGGCGCCGTACAGGCTCCAGGTGGTGCCGAAGTTGGGGTTGAAGTTGAGCTGGGGGGCGATGAGGGTGGTGACCTCGTCCCTCTTGTTGTGCAGGAGGAAGGCTGCCAGGGCGCCGGTGGTCACCCCTTCGTTGGGGCTGGCGGCGATCACCGGCAGGGGGATGGCGACCGTCTTCACCTCCGCGGCGCTCTCCTCCGTCGCCAGGGGGTAGGGGAGCGCCTGCCGCGGCACCATGTATGTGCAGGCGGGGAGGAGCAGCAGGAGCAGGATGGGCGCGAAGCGGAGAAGGTTCATGTCAGTGCTGCGGCTTGGCGATGCCGAACTTCTCCAGGCGGTACTGCAGGGTCTTGTAGCTCATCTTCAGCAAAGGCGCGGCCTTGCTGATGGTCCAGTCGGCCCGCTCCATGGCCTTGATGATCAGCTCCTTCTCCAGCTCCTCGAAGGAGATGCCGTCCGCCGGGAACTCGAAGGGGAGGGTGCCGCTCCCCGAGGGGAGCTCGTGGACCTCGGCCGGCAGGTCCTCGGGCATGATGCTGCTCCCCTCGGCCATGAGGACCCCCCGCTCGATGACCGACTCCAGCTGGCGGACGTTGCCGGGCCAGGTGTAGTTGAGGAGGAGCTTCAGGGCCGGCTTGGAGATGGCTGTCACCCCCATGCCGGTGGAGACGGCGTACTTCCTGACGAAGAAGTCGGCCAGGGCGACGATGTCGCTCCCCCGCTCCCTTAAGGGGGGGAGGGTGATGCGGATGACGTTCAGGCGGTAGAAGAGGTCCTCGCGGAACTGCCCCCGCTTGATCTCCTGCTCCAGGTCCTTGTTGGTGGCGGCGATGATCCGCACGTCCACGGGGATGTTCACCTTGCCGCCGACGCGGCGGATCTCCTTCTCCTGGATGGCCCGCAGCAGCTTGGCCTGGAGGGAGACGTTCATCTCGCCGATCTCGTCGAGGAAGACCGTGCCGCCGCCTGCCGCCTCGAACAGGCCGATCTCCCGGCTGCTGGCGCCGGTGAAGGAGCCCTTCTCGTGGCCGAAGAGTTCGCTCTCGATGAGGGCCTCGGGGATGGCGGCGCAGTTGATGGCGAAGAACGGCTTGTCGCAGCGGGGGCTCCGCTCGTGGATGGCCCGGGCCACCAGCTCCTTGCCGGTGCCCGATTCGCCGTAGACCAGAACGGTGGAGCTGGTGGGGGCGATCTTGTTCACCACCCGGAAGACCTCGCGGATCTTGGGGTGGTCGCCGATGATCCCCTGGATGGTGGCCTTCTCCTCCAGCTTCTTGTGCAGCACCGTGTTCTCCCGCAAAAGGGCCACATGCTCCCTTGCCCGCCTGAGGGTGAAGAGGAGGTGCTCCCGGTCGAGGGGCTTCTCCAGGTAGTTGAAGGCCCCCTTGCGGGTCGCCTCCACCGCCGAGTCGATGGTGCCGTGGGCGGTCATGATGATCACGCACTGCCGGGGGTTCTCCTCCAGCACCTGCTCCAGCAGCTCCATCCCCGACATCCCCTGCATCTTCAGGTCGGTCAGGATCAGGTCGAACTCCATCTCCTTCAGCTGCTCCAGGGCGTCGCCGCCGCTGGCCACGCCGACGGTCCGGTACCCCTCCCGGGTCAGGATGGTCTGGAGTATGTCGCGCTGGGCTCTCTCGTCATCGACTACAAGGACGCTGCATTCCATACGGTCTCTCCGTGAATTCGAAATGATGCTCTAGGCCGGGTTCTCTTCCGTGCCGCTGGGCAGGAGCACGGTGATGGTCGTCCCCTCGCCGGTGCGGCTCTCCACCTCTATCCTGCCGCCGTGCTCGCGGATGATCCGCTCTGTGATGGCCAGCCCCAGGCCGATGCCGGCCTCCTTGGTGGTGAAGTAGGGCTGGAAGATCTTCTCCAGGTCCTCGGGGGGGATGCCGCTCCCCTGGTCGCTGAAGGTCAGGCGGAAGGTGTCGTCGGCAAAGCTTGCCCCCAGGGTGAGGCTCCCCCCCTGGGGCATGGCTTGGGAGCCGTTGGTGATGAAGTTGAACAGGCAGTTGCGGATCAGCTCCTGGTCGCAGTAGAGGGGGGGGAGGTCTGGTGCCAGGTCGACCTTTACCTCCACCTTCTGCTCGCTAAGCTTCTCCTGGAGCACCATCAGGGCCCGGTCGATGATGTTGGCATAGGCCACGTGTGTGCGGCGCAGCTTGAGGGGGCGGCCGTAGTTCATGAAGTTGAGCACCATGTAGTTGGCCTTGCGAACCTCCTCCTTGATGGTATCGGCGATCCTGCCGATTTCGGCCTGCTTCTCCGGGGAGGCGCTACCCATCTCGTCTTTCAGGTGGTCGATGGCCAGGCTGATGTAGTTGAGGGGGTTCCTGATCTCGTGGGCGATCCCGGAGGCCAGCTGGCCGACCCGGGAGAGGTGCTCGGCCTCACGCAGGCGCTCCTCAAGGCTCTGCCGCTCCCGCAGCTGGGCGACCATCTCGTTGAAGCTCTCCGCCAGCTCGCCGATCTCGTCGGAACTCTCCACCGGCACGGTGACGGAGAGGTCGCCGTCGGCTACCTTGCGGACCTTGAGCACCAGCCGCTGTATGGGGTGGGTATAGCGCCTGGAGAGGAAGATGATCAGCATGGTGCCGATGCCGAAGATGACGCAGGTGGCCAGCAGGCGGCGGATGAAGTTGCCGTGCTGGATCTCGCGGATGTTGTCCAGGAGGAGGTCTATCTCCACGTAGCCGAGCTGCTCGTCGCCGACGATCACCGGGACCACCAGGTTGTACTGCTTGGAGGAGGGGGCGCTGACCCCCTTCTTCCAGGGGGGGGCGGCCTTGAGCCCCTTCTCCAGCTTCTTCAGCTCCCGTTTCTTGCCGATCTTCTCCGGGTCGGAGGAGTCGATGATCTCCCCTTCGGTGTTGATGATGTTGATCTCGTTGATCCCCTTCTGGCGGGCATCCTTGAGGTAGTCGGCCAGCTTGGAGATCTCCACCTCCGACTCGGAGGTGAGGTCCTCGACGCTCTTCTGCAGGATCTCGGAGATGGCGGTGGAGCTCTCCTGAATCTCGCTCACCAGCTTGTTCTGGCTCATCTGGTTGAGGGTGAAGAGGGTGATCATCGCCAGCACCAGCAGGGTGAGCATGATTATGATCAGCTTGGCGTTAAGGTTCATCAGCTTCTCCGGGGCGGGGCAGTGGCTGCGGTGACTGTTGCCGCTTGTAGGTTTATACAACAGCTGCCGGTGGTAGACAAGGCGAATTGCCGGGGCGGGCCGAGGCCGGCGGTGGAGCCGTACTGTATACGCCGCAAGGGTGGATAACTCTTCTAATTTTAGCGGGTTTCTGCTAGATTTGATCTGCCGTAAACGGCATCTGAGGAGGGAGCGTGCACGAACTGTCCATTGCCCAGGGGGTTGTCGATATCTGCCAGCAGCATGCCGGTGGGAGGCGTGTCCTCGCCGTCACCCTGGAGATCGGCACCCTCTCCGGGGTCGTGCCGGAGGCGCTGGAGTTCTGTTTCGAGGCCAGCACCAACGGGACCATCCTGGAGGGGGCCCGCCTGGAGATCGACCGGGTGGCGGCCAGGGGGTACTGCCGCGCCTGCGACCTCCTCTCCCCCATTGACTCGTATTTCGACCCCTGCACGGCCTGCGGCGCCTCCCCCCTGGAGGTGCGCTGCGGCGAGGAGCTGCGGGTAAAGGAACTGGAGGTAGAGTAACCTATGTGCACCACCTGCGGCTGCCCGAGCGGCGAGCACCACCACCACGACCACCATCATCACGGCGACCAGCACCACCACCATGGTGGCCACCACGGTGATCATCACCACCACGAACATGGCGACCATCACCACCACGACCACCCGGCCGGCGGGGTGAAGCTGTCGGTGGAGATGGACATCCTGGCCAAGAACAACCGCCTGGCGCAGGGGAACCGCCAGCTCCTCAAGGGTAAGGGGGTCTTCGCCCTCAACCTGGTCAGCTCCCCCGGCTCGGGCAAGACCACCATCCTGGAGAGGACCCTGCGGGACATCTCCGCCTCCCTGCGCTGCGCGGTCATCGAGGGGGACCAGCAGACCGACAACGACGCCCGGAGGATAGCGGCCACCGGCGTGCCGGCCAGGCAGATCAACACCGGCGCCGGCTGCCACCTGGATGCCCACATGGTGGGGCACGCCATGGAGGAGCTCCCCATGGACGAGCTGGACATCCTCTTCATCGAGAACGTGGGGAATCTGGTCTGCCCGGCTGCCTTCGACCTGGGGGAGGCCCACAAGGTGGTGGTCCTCTCCGTCACCGAGGGTGAGGACAAGCCCCTCAAGTACCCCCAGATGTTTCACGCCGCCGACGTCATGCTCCTCAACAAGGTGGATCTCCTCCCCCACCTGGACTTCGACGTGGAGAAGTGCCTGGAGATGGCCCGCCGGGTCAGCCCGGGGATCAGGGTCTTCCAGCTCTCCGCCAGGAGCGGTGAGGGGATGGCCGACTGGTACGAGTGGCTGAGGCGCAAGGAGTAGGGTGTC
>CALMOE010000268.1 GCA_937871715.1 uncultured Geobacter sp.
TCATCTCCTCCGAGCCGGAGGAGAGCTGCTGGGAGCCGGCCGCCACGTTGTCCGCAGCCGACTTCACGTCCGCCACCACATCCTTGAGCCTCGCCACCATGTTCCCCATGGCGCTCAGAAGCTGGCCGGTCTCGTCCCTGGCATCCGAGTCGAGACTCACGGTGAGGTCTCCGTCGGCCAGGCGGTTGGAAACCTCAACCGCCTCCTTCAGCGGCCGGGTGATGCCACGGGTAACGAATATGCCGATACCCAGCCCCAGGACCAGGGTGACCACGGTCAACAGCACCATCCCCTTCACCGCCAGAGCCTCGTCAGCCTCGATCTTCTTGGTCGTCCCCTCCACATTCTTATCCAGCAGCTTGATGAAGTCGTTTAATGCGGCCTCGAGCTGAGTCCCCTCCTTCTCGGTCTTCTCCTCCAGGCTGGCGGCGGCGCTCAGCTTCCCCTCCCGGAGGAGGGCAAACACCTGCTGCGCCTCCTGCTCATAATCCCGGTACTCCTTATCAATCGCCTTAAGTTTCTCGCTCACCTCCCTGAACTCCTTCTGGGAGGCGGCGTCCCCAGCCGTCTCCTTTAGGGCCTTCTCCACCAGGGCTGCCCCCTTTTTCAGCTGCTCATCGGCCTCCTTGACCCGCTTGCCGAACTCCTCCTCAGCCTTGCGCAGCTCCCCCTGCTGGTTGGTTATCCCCAGGCGGACGGCCCGCTGGAATATGACCTCCTGATCCATCTGGAGGTTGCCGATCTCGTTGACCACGGCGGTTATGGGGATCTCCTGCTCCGCCAGCCCCTTCACCTCGTCCCCCGCGCTCACCAGCTTCAGGATGCCGTAGCCGGCCAACACACCCATGAGAATGATCAAAATGGTGACCAGACCGAGTATTTTCGTCCCTATTTTCATGTTTTTCATGATTTTCATTGCCAGTTCTCCCTCTCCCGATCCGCTACCATTCACAGGTACGGTCTGTATGTTAATGTTGCCGCGCCGCTATCCAGGTCGTAGTACGCGCCGACCACCTTGAGCAGGCCATCGTCGATGAATTCGGAAAGGATCGGCGAGGAGTGCATCTTCTCCGCCACGATCCTGACATTGGACTTGACCGCGCCGCAGAGGAGATCGCAGCCGTGTCCGCCGTGCGCCCCCTTCGCTTTTGCCTTCTCCACCGCCGGTTTGATGGCCTCTACGACACTCCTGATATTGGCCGGGGCATCCCCCCCCTTGACAGTGGCATCCACCGCGCCGCATCGCTCGTGACCGAGCACTACGATCAGCTTTGCCCCCAGGTGCTCGACTGCATATTCGATGCTCCCCAGGGCGACACTGTCAACCACGTTGCCGGCCGTGCGCACCACGAACAGGTCCCCCAGCCCCTGGTCGAATAGGATCTCAGGCGGCACCCGTGAGTCGGAACAGCCGACGATGACGGCAAAGGGGTGCTGCCCCTTGGAAATCTCGACGCGCCTTTTCGCGCTTCGATGCGGACCGGCGCTCTTCTCGGCCACGTAGCGCCTGTTCCCGTCGACAAGGAGCTTCAGCGCCGCTTCGGGGGAGACTTCGACCAGGTCGTGATGGGCAGCCACGGCATGCTCTTTCTTCTTAAGGGATGCCCCATGCCCGGAGCTCTCCTTTTTCTTCTTCTTGACAACTGCCGGCGCCACCTTCTCGTGACCGCCCGACTCCTTTAGTGCTTCATCCCCGTGACCGGCCCCCTTCTTCTCCATCCCCGCCTTGAACTCTTCCACCCGTTTATCCACCTCACCGGAGGCCATCACCACCCCGCCGGCAGAAGCAATCAGAAGAGCGGCCATCGCGACATATGCATACATCTCTCTCTTCATAGGACCCTCCCTATTCTCGAAATTTGTCCCCTAACCGTTACGCCGCCTGTGCTCCACCCCCCTGCAACATTTCCAGGTCACCGGAGGAGAACACCTTGTCAATTTCCAGGATCATGATGAAGTGATCGTCCCGCTTCCCCATCCCCCTGATGAAGTCGGTGTTCAGCTTGGTGCCGATCTTCGGCGGTGGCTCGATCTCTCCCGGCTCCAGGTCCAGAACCTCCTGCACCGAGTCGGCCATGGCCCCCAGCACCACCGTCTCCCCGTCCACCCCCACCTCGGTGATGATCACGCAGGTGTTGACCGTCTTCTCCGTCAGCGCCATGCCGAACTTGAGACGCATGTCCACTACCGGCACCACGTTCCCCCGCAGGTTGATCACCCCCCGCATGAAGTCGGGGGTGCGCGGCACCCTGGTGACGGTGGTGAAGTCCAGAACTTCCCGCACCTTGCCGATATCCAGGGCGAACACCTCGTCCGCCAGCTTGAATGTCA
>CALMOE010000269.1 GCA_937871715.1 uncultured Geobacter sp.
GGGGGCGGAAGGAGGCGGGCGGGCCGGCGAAAGCCCTGGCGGTCCGGGGGGTGCATGCGCGGGCTCTGGAAATCACCATCTCCGGGGAGGATCGTCAGCGTAGAGGGGTTCAGGTCTGCCGAACCGCCAACCAGCTCCGGGATGGGGGGGGCGATGGACGCCAGCACCCCCCCCGAGGCGGTCCGGGTGGCCAAACCCTTGGGGTCGGTGTTAAAGTTTGGCAGCGACCCCTCCCAGCCGGAAGGGAGTTCACCATTTATGCGCCGCTCCAGTTCGGCCGCCAGCTCCCCGTGCTCGCGACGGTAACGAGACAGGAGATCCAACCAGGCGGACTCCGCCTTGCCGCCCCGTTCCATGGCCTTGCGGCAGCGGGCTAAGGCCTCGCCGGGGACGAAAAATGGCGGCTCCGTCGGCCAGCCGAGCCGCTCCTTGGTGAGCCTCACCTCCTCCGTACCCAGGGGTGAACCGTGGGCCTCGAAGCTCCCCTCCCTGTGGGGGGAGCCGTAGCCGATGCGGCTCCTTACCATGATCAGGGAGGGACGCTCCATCTCGTCCCGGGCGGCGGCCATGGCCCGCTCCAGCTCCACCAGGTCGTTGCCGTCGCTGACAGCCAGCACCTGCCAGCCGTAGGCCTCGAAGCGTCTCCCCACGTCTTCGCTGAAGGAGAGGTCGGTGGCGCCGGCAAGGGAGATCCGGTTGGCGTCGTAAAGGCAGCTTAGCTTCCCCAGGCGCAGATGGCCGGCCAGGGAGGCAGCCTCCGAGGCCACCCCCTCCATCAAGTCGCCGTCGCCGGCAAGGCACCAGGTGAAATGGTTCACCACCGGGAAGCCGGGGCGGTTGAAGCGGGCCGCCAGGTGGGCCTCCGCCATGGCCATCCCCACGGCGCTGGCGAATCCCTGCCCCAGGGGGCCGGTGGTGGTCTCCACCCCCGGGGTCTCCCCCCGCTCCGGGTGGCCCGGGGTTCTGCTCCCCCGCTGGCGGAATGATTTTAGCTCATCCAGGAAGAGGTCGTAGCCGAAGAGGTGGAGCAGTGCGTAGAGGAGGGCGGAGCCGTGGCCGGCGGAGAGGACGAAACGGTCCCGGTCGAACCACGCCGGGTTGGCCGGGTTGTGGCAGAGGAAACGCTCCCAGAGGATGTAGGCCATGGGGGCGGCCCCCAATGGGAGCCCCGGGTGGCCGCTCTTCGCCTGCTGAATGGCGTCCACCGCCAGGAAGCGGAGTGTATTGATGCAGAGAAGATCGGTACTGGCTTGGTCCGGGGTGACGGTTTTCATGGGACCTCCGTTGGGGGCAACCGTTACGGGCGCCGCTTATTTCTGCAGGTCGACCGGGAAGCCGGCCTTTCGGGCCGCCTCGACCAGCCGGTAATAGCGTCCCTTTTGCTCATTGTACTCGGTCGTCAACTGCCGGTGGGTGGCGGCCAGCTCCCTCCTCTCGGCTGTGGAGCCCTGGGGGTTGCGGAACTGGGCGGCGATCCCATCCAGCCGCTTGTAGAGCTCCTCCATGGCGGCTTCCTGGCGGCGGAGCTCCCCTTGCCACTCCTCCTTGGTGGTGAAGTTGTAGGATTCAGTGGGCGCGGGGGCAGGTTTCCCCTCGGCAACTGGTGTTCCTTCACCATCGCCTGGTGCGGGCTCCCGGGCTGCCGGAGCGGCCTCGTCCGTACTGCGACGGGAAGAGCCGCGCAGCTGTTTGGGCACCTCCGCCGGGTCCTCGGTGAAGTGCACCGTCCCCTGGTCATCGGTCCAGGAGTATACGTCGGCGGAGACGGTTGTTGCCATTGCCAGGCAGAGAATTACAGCGCAGTGAATTGTTCGCAGGGTCATCGGTTTGTCCTCGCTGCCGGTTCCCCGGGTGTTGGCCCGAGGGACTGTGTTCAATAAAAAAACCACCCCGGTTAATAAAGCCAGGGTGGTTCGGGGAGTAAGTTTCGGTCTGTATCGGCTAAACGTCAGCCGATGCAGCAGACCTTCTGCTCCCTGGCCGCCTTGGTTTCGTCCAGGCGGGAGATGGGCATGGTGACCGGGGCGTTTTTCAGCAGTTCCGGGTTGGTTTCGGCCAGCCTGGCCGCTTCGATCATCACCTCGATGAAGGCGTCCAGGGTAGCCTTGGACTCGGTCTCCGTCGGCTCGATCATGATCGCCTCCTTGACTATCAGGGGGAAGTAGACCGTCGGCGGGTGGTACCCCTGGTCGATGAGGTACTTGGCGATGTCGATGGCATGGACGTCGTGTTGCAGCTGCCGGCTGGCGGAGAATACGCACTCGTGCATGCAGAGCTGGTCGTAGGGGAGATCGTAGTACTCCTTGAGCCGGCTCATGATGTAGTTGGCATTCAGCACCGCCTGCTCCGAGACCCGGATAAGCCCTTCGCGCCCCTGCTGGAGGATGTAGGCATAGGCCTTGGCCATGACGCCGAAGTTGCCGAAGAAGTTGGCGGTGCGGCCTATGCTCCGGCCGTTCTCCCGGTCGATGGTAAAGCTGCCGTCGTCCTTCTTCAGGATGCGCGGGCTGGGAAGGTAGGGGATGAGCGATTTCTTAACCCCCACAGGTCCGCTGCCGGGGCCGCCTGAGCCGTGGGGTGTGCCGAAGGTCTTGTGCAGGTTGACGTGGATGACGTCGAACCCCACGTCGCCTGGGCGCACCTTCCCCATGATGGCATTCAGGTTGGCGCCGTCGTAGTAGACCAGGGCGTCTTTGGTGTGGGCCAGGTCGCAGATCTCCTTGACGTGGGGGTTGAAGAGCCCCAGGGTGTTGGGGCAGGTCATCATGATCGCCGCCGTCTCGTCGCTCAGGGCGGCCTTGAATGCATCCATGTCCATGTCGCCGTAGGGGGCGGTGGGGATGGTGATTATCTCGTAGCCGACCATGGCGGCGGAGGCCGGATTGGTGCCGTGGGACGAGTCGGGGACGATGACGTACTTCTTTTTGTTCCCCTTTTCCCGGTGGTAGGCGGCGATGAGGAGCATGCCGGTCATCTCGCCGTGGGCGCCAGCCAGGGGCTGGGTGGTCACCTCGTCCATGCCGGTTATCTCTGCAAGGGAGCTGCCGAGGTCGTGGAGCATTGCCAGGCACCCCTGGGTCAGTGGCTCACCGCCGGGGAGGAGCGGCAGCATGGGGTGGACGTCGGCCATGAGCCCGGCTGCATTCTCCAGCCCCTTGGAGTTGTACTTCATGGTGCAGGACCCCAGGGGGTAGAAATTGGTGTCCACGGAGAAATTGCGCCGGGAGAGGCGGGTGAAGTGGCGCACCACGTCCAGTTCCGACATCTCGGGGAGCCCGGCAGCCTCGGAGCGGCAAAGCTCCGCCGGCAGGGAGGTGGCTGAGGGAACGTCGGACGCTGGGAGGCGGACACCATGGCGTCCGGGAACGGACTGCTCGTAAATCAGTTTCATAGAATCGCCTCCAGTTCCCTTGCAAGCAGGTCGATCTCGCCCCTGCTCCTTTTCTCCGTAACCGTTACCACCATGCAGTTCTCCATGCCGGGGTAGTACTCACCAAGGGGTACGCCAGCGGCGATCCCTTCGGCCAGGAGAGCGGCCACAACCCTGTCGGCCTTTTTCGGCAGTTCGAGGACGAACTCGTTGAAGGTCGGACCGGCATTGACCAGGTCGACCCCCGGAATGGCGGCCAGTTTCCCCTTGGCGTACTCGGCCTTGTCCCTGTTTAGCCGGGCCAGTTCAGCCAGACCCTTCTTGCCCATGAGGGAGAGGAAGATCAGACCCCGCAGGGCGCAGAGGCTCTGGTTGCTGCAGATGTTGGAGGTCGCCTTGTGGCGCTTGATGTGCTGCTCCCGTGCCTGGATGGTGAGGACGTAGCCGCGCCTCCCTTCCCTGTCCACGGTTTCGCCGATGATCCGGCCCGGCATGTTGCGGATGTACTTCTTCTTCGCGGCGATGTAGCCGAAGGCCGGACCGCCGAAGGAGAGATAGTTTCCCAGGCTCTGGCCGTCGCCGACAACGATGTCGGCCCCGGCTTCACCCGGAGCTGACAGTATACCGAGGGAGACGGGGTAGGTGGCAACCACCAGCAAGGCCCCCTGGGCATGGGCAGCATCTGCCAGGCTTGCCAGATCTTCAACCGTACCGAAGAAGCTGGGGTTCTGCACCAGCAGTGCGGCGGTGTCGCCATCCATGGCCGCCAGGCAGGCAGCCCGGTCGCAGGCGGCATCCTTCGCCTGGACGATGACGATCTCGGCGTCGATGTCCTCCAGGTAGGTTGCCAGCACCTGGCGGTGGAATGGGTTCACTCCGCCGTCCACCAGCAGTTTCCTCCGTCCGGTGATCCGCAGGGCCATGAGGGCCGCCTCTGCCAGGGCGGTGCCGCCGTCGTAGAGGGAGGCGTTGGAGACCTCCATGCCGGTGAGGCGGCAGATGGCGGTCTGGTACTCGAACAGCGCCTGCAGGGTCCCCTGGGAGCACTCGGGCTGGTAGGGGGTATAGGCGGTGTAGAATTCGGCCCGGTTTGCCAGATGGTCAACTGCGGCAGGGATGAGGTGATCGTAGGCGCCGCCGCCGATGAAGCAGGTCAGACCGGCACTGTTGCTGTCAGCCAGCTTCTTCATGGCAGTCAGCATCTCGAATTCGGACATGCCTTCAGGCAGGTCGAAAGAGTCGGCCCGCAGGTGCGGCGGGATCGGGGCGAACAGGTCGTCGATGCTCTTCACGCCGATGGTGGCCAGCATCTCCTCCTGTTCCGCGTGGGTGTTGGGACAATAACTCATGACGGTAGTCCTTTGCTAAAAAAGGATCGAGGATCGAGGTAAAACCGGAGGCCGATTTTTCGAACCTCGTTCCTCGCACCTCTAACCTAGAGAGTTTTAAGGTATTCGTCGTAATCGGCCTTGCTCATCAGTTTGGCGACCTCGGCAGGGTCGGCGATCTCCAGGGTGCAGATCCAGCCCGACTCCTCAGCCGACTCGTTGACCACCTCAGGGGCATTCTCCAGGGTTTCGTTGATGGAGGTAACCCTGCCCGAAAGGGGGGAGTAGATGTCGCTGGCTGCCTTTACCGACTCTATGGCTGCCACTGTTTCGAACTGCTTGACGACCTTGCCGACTGCGGGGAGTTCGACAAAGGTAATGTCCCCAAGTTCATGGGCGGCGTGCTCGCTGATGCCGACTGTGGCGGTGGTGCCGCTGATCTTGACCCACTCGTGATCCTTGCTGAAATACATATCCATGATTGATACCTCCGGAAATTTTGAAAAAACTGCCCTTTGGCAAGCAGGGGAAATGGACAATGCATGCATTGCCTTCTCACTGCTCAGTAGTCACTTTTTACTGTCTCTAGCTCCGCAGGGAGCCGCCGGTGTAGAAGGGGAGATTGCAGACGGTCGCCTCCATGGAGACCTTGTCGTGGCTGATGGTCAGGGGGGTGCCGACGGCAGCCAGCTCAGGCCTGACGAAGCCGAGGCCGATGCCGCAGCCGAGCATTGGCGAGAAGGCGCCGCTGGTGACGATGCCTGCGTTCTCACCGTTACTGTTGATGTCGTAGTCATGGCGGGGGGAGCGACGTGAACCGACCCTGAAGGAGACCTTGACCCTGGAGGGGCCGCTCTCCTTCTGGCGCAGCAGTGCCTCCTTGCCGATGAACTCCTTGCCGAAGTTGACGAACGCTTCCAGCCCGGCTTCCAGGGGGGTTGTCTCCTCGGAGAGGTCGTTGCCGTAGAGGCTGTAACCCACCTCCAGGCGGAGCAGGTCCCGGGCACCCAGGCCGGCGGGCTTGACGCGGCTGTCGGAGAGGAGAAGCTCCCAGAGCTCCACCACCTTGTCGCTGGGGAGGAAGATCTCGTAGCCCAGCTCGCCGGTATAGCCGGTGCGGCTGACGATCGCCTCGCAGCCGAGGACCTGGGTGGTGATAAATTTGAAGTAGGGGAGTTCGGCAACGGCCGGGGCGAAGAAGCGGTTCATGACTTCCCTGCTCAAGGGGCCCTGCAGGTCGAGCTTGCCGGTGGCTGCCGTGATGTCGCTGAGGGTTCCGCCGGTCAGGCGCTCTTTTATGACGGCAAAGTCCTTGGGAGCGGTGGCGGCGTTGACGACGATCATCACCCTCTCCTGGGCCAAGCGGAAGACGATCAGGTCATCGATGATACCCCCATTCTTGTTGAGGAGGAAGCCGTAACGGGAGCGCCCTATTGGGATGGAGGCAACGGAGAAGGTGAAGACATCCTCCAGGCCGTCGGCCACGATGTCACCCTGGAAGATGAACTCCCCCATGTGGCAGATGTCGAACAGCGCGGCCCCCTCCCGGCAGGCACGGTGCTCGGCGATTATCCCCTCGTACTGGATCGGCATCTCCCACCCCCCGAATGGGGCCATGAGGGCTTTCATGCCGCGATGTACTTCTGCCAGTGGGGTGAGTTGCAACTTGTCCATTGATCCCTCCGTTTTTGGCTGGAGTGACACTGTAAAATATTTGCCGATAGTTGTAAATCGATTTCAGCGATAAACTGCGGAGTCACTATAAAACAATTTTCTCCTGTTATCAGCATGTTAGCTGCTGGTGGTCTTTTGGCCGGTGATACGTCTCAGCCCCGATCCGGCCAGCTCCACCAGTCCGTTGATGGTTCGCCTGTAGAAACGCTCCACCCTTATCCGGTTGACCAGGATGTCGTCATCATGCATCTCCAGGCGTACCCGGTCCCCCCTGGCGATGGAGCCGACCTGCTGGTAATGTTCGCCATCGACGCCGAAGAGAAAGGTGAAGCTCTCCCCTTCGTGGCGACAGGTTACCAGGAGGATCGAGTTCAGGGGGTGGCCGCTTCTGTGGTCGAAGCGGGTGGTGGCGGCGACGAAATTCCCCTCTATGGGGCCGCCGGCCAGGAGGGCTGGCAGGTTCACCTCCGCAGGCTTGAGGCGTCCGAGGCGAGGCAACCCCCACTGCTTGAACCTGGTGGGGGCGCGGCGCTCGAAGCTGTCGCTCCTCTCCAGCAGGGTAACCACGTTGTTGTTGATCGGCCCGCCGATGGAGTGGGAGAGGCCGGCATCGAAGCGGCGCTTTAGAAGGAACTGGTGGTTTTCGACGATCTGGATCATCCCAGTTGCCCCCAGGGGGTGGCCGCGCCCTTTCAGGCCGCCGGTCAGGTTTGTGGGGAAAGCCCCCTTTTCGCCGGTGAGGGTGTCATCGAGGAGGCTTTCCAGGAGCCGGGAGCGGGGGAAGATCCCCAGGTCAACCATGTTGATCGGGCCGAAGCCGTTGAAGGGGTCGTGCATGTTGACGTGCAGTCGCCCGGAGAAGGAGCGGATATCCTTGACCCCTGCCATGCCGTAGGCCATTGCGGCTGCCCTGACCGTGGCGGGGAAGGAGTGGAAGTAGGGGCGGTCGGCGATGGTGGGGATGTCGGTGGCGCTCCCCACCCCGGCAACCAGCACCTCGTCCGGGCGGGAGGTGAGGATCACCGCCGCCACGCCGTCGGACATGGGGCAGAAGTCGTGCAGGCGCAGTGGCCACCAGTACATGTAGTTGCGTCCATCCGCGATCTGGCGGTAGTACTCCTCCAGCGGGATCTCCCGGCGCAGGTGGGCGTCAGGGTTGCGGGAGGAGAAGCGGTGGGCCCGCTGGGTGAGCAGGGCGGAGAAGGCGGTCCACTCCTCCAGGGAGAGCCCCAGGCGCTGCATGAGGGAGCCGGCCACCAGTGCGCCGCAGGCCGGCATGGATAGGCCGTACTCTGCCTCGTCCCGGTCGATGACCCCGGCGACGATACGGGTGGCCTCCACTGTGTCGGCGTCGCTCATCTTCTGGATGCCGATGGCCAGCACATGGTCGCAGCGCCCCGAGGCGATCTGCAGGTAGGCGTTCTCGAAGGCGGAGGCTCCGGAGGATGATGCTGTGTCGATCAGCACCGAGGTGGCTCCGGAGATCCCCAGCACCCCGGCGATCTTGGCCGCCGTGTTGTCGACCCCCGAAAAGGCCACCGGGTTCTGGCAGCCGACCACCACCGCCTCGATATCCTTCGGCCCGATGGTCGTCTCCCTGAATACTGCGGCGGCCCTGGCCGCCATCTGCAGGAAGGAGAGCTCCTCCCTGTCGCTGCCGTTGTAACGCCCCACCGGCGCCATCCAGGAAGCGGCTACGTACACTCTGCGGGGGTGGAATGTTTCGTTCATCCGGATTACCTCCATGCTGCCCGGTCAATGGGGGATTGTTCGTGTCCGCTGCGCTTGAACTATAGCTGAAAACAGTATTCTTGACAAAGGCTTCAGCTTGTCTAATATGAGACAGCTTTTGAACATTAGGTTCATTGTGTATATCGATGAGCCGAGGGGGCTTGCCATGAGGAAAAAAACTGAAGGCACGGAGAGCAAGGGGGAGAAGCTGACAAGGCGCAAGGCGATAAAGCGGATTGCCGCCATCCTGGCCACGGCCTATGTGGGGCCTCAAATTATCGGCAAGACGCCGGAAGCATCGGCGGCATATTATTCTTTCTTTTATCCGGACAGCGTCTATGGAAGCTACAGCGGCGGTTACTACAGCATCGAGTATTACAGCAGCTACTCCTACCACAGCATCTATGTTCCTCCGCCGGGCAAATAAGCGGGGTTTTCGGATAGAGATGTAAAAAGCGCCGGGGGATCACCTCCCGGCGCTTTTTCTTTGCACCAGTTCCAGTACGGAGCGGTAGAGCGTTTCCGTATCCACCCTGTTAGTGCAGTGATCCTCGCCCATGGGGCAGGCGGTCCGGTAGATGTTACCCCGGCGCGGGCCGATGCATCCTTCCGGGGAGTCACACAGCCGTTCCCCCTGAAAATGGAGCTGTCCGGCGTAGCCGTAGGTTTCGTGCTCAGTTGGCCCCCAGATGACCACTGCCGGGGTGGCGCAGAGATGGGCGGCGTGCATGAGGAAATTGTCCGCCGTGACAACCGCCTGGAAATGGCGCAACAGGGAGATAAACTGCCTGGGGGTGGTCAGCCCGAGCAGGCTGTACGCCCCGCGCACGTAAGGGTCCGTTCTCTGCCCAACCTGTACGACCCCGATCCCTTCGCTGCGCAGCAGCTTCACCAGGGCCTCCCATCTCTCCACATCCATCTGCTTGCGCGGCGACTCAGAGCTCTGGCAGATGATCACATTCCTCTCCTGCCAGGGGATCATCTGCATCAGCAGTGGATCATCCAGCAACTCCCATGGCACGTAAAGCCGCTCCTCGGCAGGCGTCGGCAGGTCGAACATGCCGGCAAGGACCTGGTAGGCCCTGGCTCCGGGGAGGCTGTACTCCTCCCGGTCCCAGTAGTTGGTGCGGATTAGCCTTGCCCCCGGCTCAGGGTGACCGATACGCCCTATGGCCGGATGTCCCTGCAGCAGGGGGGGGTACTTGGTTCTGGCAACAAGGTTGAATTTTCGGGACGGGTCCCTCTCAGTGACCTGCTTGAGCACCCCGGAGATCATCAGCGTGTCCCCGAGCCCGCCGATGGGGTCTATCCAGAGGGGGGGCTCCTGTGATCCCTGCCGGTATTGCGCCGGGCTATCCACCGCGGTGTCGCCGGGAGGCTGCTCGCTGGAGG
>CALMOE010000270.1 GCA_937871715.1 uncultured Geobacter sp.
GGAGATGTGTATAAGAGACAGCTCTCCCGCAAGACCCCCTCCAGCCCCCACCCCTGGGCCGATGTCTGGATCTCCGCGGCATAGCCTTCGCTCACGGTGTTGAGCAGGGTGGCATTGTAGATCCCCCCCTTGAGAAGGTTCACCCTGTCATCCTTCTCCACGCCGAGGAAGGTGAAGTGCTCCCAGCCGACACCGAGGATATCCATGGCAGACGAGGGGAAGCTCCCCTGGTACTGCATGTTGTGAATGGTCAGCAGGGAGGCGGCCCCGCCAACGTGGCTGTCGCCCCGATACGTACTGTTCAGCAGCAGGGGGATCGCCGCCGTATGCCAGTCATTGGCATGCACCACATCCGGGTGAAAGCCGAGCATCTTGCAGAGCTCCAGGCTCCCCTTGGAGAGGAAGATGAAGCGCTGGTCGTTGTCGACGAACTCGACGTTCTCCTCGGCATAGAGTGAGCTGCGTCCGAAATATCCTTCGTGTTCGAGGAAATAAACCGGCACGTCCGAATCAGGCACCCTCCCCTCGTAAACGCCGCAGTACTCCTTCCCCAGCCGACCCATGGGGACAACTAGCACCCCTTCCAGCTTTTTCAGGCCGAATCTCTTCCTGTCGATGCCGTAATACCTGGGGAGCACCAGGCGTACATCGTGACCAAGGTCGCGCAGGTAACGGGGGAGCACGCCGACCACGTCGGCCAGGCCGCCGCTCTTGATGAACGGGACCGCTTCGGAAGCTGCGATCAGTACGGATAATGCCATTTACACCTCACATGCTAGGATGAGCCGGCCGGCCGAATGATGAGCGGCAGGTCCATGCCAGTTTTTTACCGCAAAACTCCTCCGCGCCACAATAAAAAAGGCGACCTATTGGCCGCCTTTTTTCACCGCATATCCACACGAAAACTGTCAGATCTTCTCCACGGCCCTCCTGGCAGGGCCGTTGATCCTGATTGCCGCCGCGTACTCCATCCAGAAGATCAGGTAGATTGAGACCATTGCGGAGAGGCCTATGTTCTGGTTCTCCTGGCCAAGGGCCTTGGCCAGGATCGGGGAGGCGAATCCGGCCCCAAGGGTACCGGTTGCCCTCTCCAGCAGATAGAATACCACCAGGGTTACGGCAGTGCCGCCGAACATCAGGGCAAGCCCCCTGCCGCGCTTGATCCAGTATTTGGGGGAGAAGCCGAACATGCGCATGAAGATCACCACCCAGATTATCCACACCGCGTAGTCCACCGCGGCGTCGGGGAGGGCAAGCCTGTTCTTGACGAGGAATATCTCCATAACCGTTACCGCGGCAAGGAGGGTGAACATCCAGGAGAACTTCTCGTCTGCCTGGGAGACCCAGTTGCGGCTGTCCGGTGCCTTCACCTCCCTGATGGAGTGGCTGTGGGTCCCCAGGGCGGAGAAGAGTATGGCAAACCAGATCCCGGCATTGTGGAAGAGGAGGGAGGCATGGTTGCCTGCCACATTGGCCACCCGGGCCATGGGGTCGCGGGCGAAGTCAGCGGCAATGCGCATCAGGAAGAGGTTGACCACAACTGAACAGACTGTGATGACCGTGATGGTGAATATCCTCTTCGGCAACAGATATGGATCCACCCTGTCGGGGAAACCGATGATGAAGGCGAACCAGATGAGGAACATGATGAACGGAATGCCGTAGCAGATGCCGTAAACCGAGTTGCCGGCAAAGTCGCCGCTCTGGGAGTAGATGGTCAGGTTGTTGCTCGGGTCGGCATCGGTATTGACAGCCTTGACCTGCTCCTTGGGCATGGCTTTGACATGGGGGAGAATCCCCATCATGTACCAGCCATGATCCCCCTGGGTGGTGTCAACAACCCAGTACTGGTCGCCCATCATCTCGTCCAGACCCTGGAAGATACGCATGGAGAAAGTGGCGCAGATGGCAACCACAACCAGCAGCAGTATGGAATTTTTCAGACTCATCGGGGTCATGCTAAATCCTCCGTTAAAAGAGTGTAGTGATCAGCAAACAGGAATCGGCAAACGCCTTTTATCCGCTTATGACAGCAGAGAGCTGCCGGCCCCTGTCAGCCCTCCCCCCACCTTACTCCTTGTGGGTTGTCCAGAACATGGAGACGGCATTGGCGGCAAAAAGCCCATAGAGCCACATGGTGTTCCAGGCCGGGCCGGACCAGTGACTGCCGCGCCCGCCGCCGACTACGCCGGAAGCGACTACGATACCCACCAGCGCGGTGAAGGAAACCATGGCTACCGCCCTCAGGATGGCGCTGTTACGCCAGGTGTGCCTTTCAAGCTCTTCGATGCGGGACAGCAGTTCAAGCTCTTTCTCGCTCATCTCTCTTCTCCTTTAAAAGTTGAATGACAACCAGACTGAGTAGCGGCAGAACTGCTGCGGCAAGGGGAAACTGGCCGAAATGCAGCGTCATGTTGTAAAGCATGGGACCTCCTTTTAATTGCAACCCGCACAGGGGATTATGTCAGCCGGGAGCCGGTCGGCCAGCTCCTGGTACTTGATGCAGCCGCAAAAGTTGCTGCTGCAGAAGCGTATTATCATGTTGACGTCATAGGTTGAGATATAACCGCACCCAACGTCGCACAACTCTTCGTCCTTGCCAAAGTATGGACAGATTTTTTCCGCCATCACCGTTTCTCCCGCTTCGTTTCGCACGGCTTCGGGAGGTGATCGTCACCACCTCCCTTATGAAGCATCGTGCTTTAGGAGTAACCAAAAGTGTATACAGCAACCAGTGTACCAATTTTCACGCTGCGCTCATTTTTCTCGTAGCCGTGCAATTTCAGCAGGTTGCAAGCCAGTGCTGGCATCTTGCTGTCGCATCGTCCAATAACTGTTTTGCACATCTGCAACCCAGCAGAAAATAGCGCGGATGATGCAGCTGACACGAACCAAGTGGCATCGGCCGCAATCCATCGGTATTGCACACTTTTTACTCTCTTTGCTTTTCTGCAAAGAAAAAGGCCGCATTTGCAAAACTGCAAATACGGCCTTTTCTCCAGGCTATGGGGTGTGAAGAAGCTATTACTGCTGCAGGTGACGCACCAGGCCCCGCAGGGCAAGATCGTATCCGGCTGCACCGAAACCGGCGATCTGGCCGAGAACCACCGGCGCCGTCAGGCTCCTGTGGCGGAACTCCTCCCTCTTGTACACATTGGAGAGATGGACCTCCACGGCCGGCAACCCAGCCGCGGCGATGGCATCCCTTATGGCGACACTGGTATGGGTGTATGCAGCAGGATTGATGATGATCCCCTGGCAACTCCCCACTGCACGATGAATCGCATCCACGATCGCACCTTCGTGGTTGGACTGGAAGAACTCCACCTCCACGGCAAGGGTAACAGCCAGCCTGCCCAGCTCGGCATTTATCGACTCAAGGGTCTCGCTGCCGTAAATGCCCGGCTCCCGCATGCCGAGAAGGTTCAGATTCGGTCCGTTGATCACGAGTATCTTCATCTTGACGTCACCCCAGCTCGCCCTTGAGTCTCAAGGACTCTCGGCAGATGAGATAACGACCCTTACCGAAATTCCCGCCTGAGGACATGATCAGCACCAGGAAGAAGTCGGCATTTATCACCCTCACCAGGACTCGAACCCTGTCGGTGGCAATGGCCACCTCCTCCATGGTACCGTTTTCCAGGAGATCGACGGTGCGCCTGATATCCCTCAAGAGGTTGGCGTACTCAACCGCCACCAACTGGGGATCAAAGGGGAGACCGCCCGGCATGTATTCGTCTATGGAGATACCGTCGTACCCCATGATGACCGCCGCCAGAGCGCCATCCACCGACTCCGTCAATGATTTTAATGCGTCTCGGTACGACATTCCCTAACCCTCCTGATATTCCCAAGCCAACCTTGCAGCGTGGCCAGGAGTCCATCTCCCGACTCGCCCCTCTCAACGGCGACAGCCTCCACTACCGGGGGAGCAGCGGCTGCCTGAATGTTCACCCCTGCAGGCCGGCCGCCGGCAAGCTCCTCGCATCGACTCCTGTAGGCGGTATTGTCAGGGCTTTCCCGCAGCAGCTCCCGGTAGACCTCCAACCCTTTTTCCACCAGCCCCTGGCTGACGTAAAGCTCGGCAATGGTTGCACTGTAAACCGGAGGATTGCCAGCCTCCTCCTGCGAGGGGGGTGCTTCGACAACGGGCGCAGGGGTCTGGGCAGACAGTGGCTCTCTCGCAGTTGTAATGGGGACGAATACCGGTCTCTCCCTCTCGCCAGAGGCAATCTGGGAGGGGCGCTCCGGAGCAGCGGCGAAATGGGAGAACATCTCCTCCCCGGCCATCTCCTCCTCGATGAGGTCGTCGGTAAGCTCCAGGATCTCCTCTTCCCCCTCCATCTCCACCAGCGCGGCAGCCGGTGGCGTGACGGTTTCAGCGGCAACCTCCGCAGCTGCGGCTGGCGCAAACGCCTCTCCACCCTCCAGATCCAGGCTGGCGACTACCCCCATGCATACGGCAGCAGCTGCCTCATCCCCCTCCCCCCTGTATATGCCCGCCAGCATCCTCTGGGCATCCAGGTTCTCCGGGGTTATGCGCACGACAACTTCCAGGGCCTGCTTTGCCTCGGCAACGAGCTGCCTGTCCATGCAGGCAGAAGCCAGCGCCATCTGGCCGGCGGCGAATTCAGGGTGAATGGCCACACCGCTCCGGGCGATGCGTAGAGCCTCGTCGGGCAGGCCGAGCTTCCTGTAAATTTCAGCCAGGGGGGCAAAGCTGTATGCACGGGGGTCGAGGGCGAGAATATCCTCGAACCTCTTTATCCCCGCCCAAAAGGATGCCGTCTCTTTTCCCATGGGTTATCTCCTCTAAAGTTGCGTGCCAGCCTAAAGCGGCAAGCGCTCACCTCTGCTGCGAAGTAAAGCTGCCGCCGGATGGTCTCCTCGCAAGTCGGCCTCTAATCAATGCTGCAGCTGCTGCAGCAGGGTGCGGACGTCGGTGACGCTCTCGATGACGAACTCGCCAATGCCGCGGTTGAAAATAAAATTCACTCCGGCATCGCCCTTCTTCTTGTCATGGGCGATGGCCTCCAGGTAAGCATCAAGGGGGAAATCTGGCAGCTGCATTTGGAAGCCAAGTTCTACCATGAGCGCCGTTATCCGCTGCAGATCCTCCTGTGAGGCATGGCCAAGAAGAGTAGCAAGCATGGCTACCTGGGCCATGCCTATGGCCACCGCCTCGCCGTGCTTGTAGGTGCGGTATTCGGTGAGGGTCTCCACCGCATGGCCGATGGTATGACCGTAGTTGAGCACCGCCCTGAGCCCACCCTCCCGCTCGTCACGCTCCACCACCGATGCCTTGATCCGGCAGCAGGCGGAGACAACGTGCTGCAGCACCCCCTTGTCCAGCGACTTGATCGCCGCGGTTGAAGCGGCAATATAGTCGAACAGCTCCCGCTCCAGGACTATGCCGTACTTGAGGGCCTCGGCCAGTCCGCAGAGGTACTCCCGTTCCGGCAGGGTGTCCAGGGTGAGGAGGTCGATCAGCACCAGCCTCGGCTGATAAAAGGCGCCGATGAGGTTCTTCCCCATGGGGTGGTTGATGCCGGTCTTGCCGCCGACGCTGCTATCAACCTGGGCCAACAGAGTGGTCGGGACCTGGACGAAGGGGATGCCGCGCAGGAAGGTGGCCGCGGCATAGCCGGCTATGTCCCCCACGACCCCGCCGCCGAGGGCGACGATGAAGGCGCCCCTGTGCAGGCCGGCGCTCAGGAGCCCTGTGTAGATATCCTCCAGGGTCGCCGAGCACTTGTACTCCTCACCATCCGGGATGGATATGACCTTTACCCTGTAGCCAGCGCGTTCCAGGCTATCCTGAACCACCTGCAGATAGAGCTCACCCACTGTCGGGTTGGTAATGATCGCCGCCTGCCCCTTAAGGGCCACGCCGCGGCAGAGCTCACCCAGGGAGGAGAGCGTACCGACCCCTATATGGATGTCGTATGACCTTTCGTCAAGGCCGACCCTGACCTTCTCCATCCCTCTCCCCTAGAACTCCCGCAGGTACTGCAGGTAACCGTCATAGTTGCGCCGCATCTCGGCCAGGCTGTCGCCGCCGAATTTTTCCATGAAAGCAGCGGCCAGTTCGATGGCCACCACTGCCTCGGCCACTACCGCAGCGGCCGGAACGGCGCAGACGTCTGAGCGCTCCACCGTTGCCTCCACCTGCTGCTTGCTCTCCAGATCCACCGTCTTCAATGGGGAGTAAAGGGTCGGGATCGGCTTCATCGCCGCTCGCACGATGATCTCCTCGCCGTTGCTCATCCCCCCCTCGATGCCACCGGCACTGTTCGTCCTGCGGCTGAAACCGCTCTCCCCGTAGACGATCTCGTCATGCAGCCTTGAGCCGGGGGTAGCCGCGGCGCCGAAGCCCGCGCCGATCTCCACACCCTTGATCGCCTGGATGCTCATCAGGGCCATGGCAAGGCGGGCGTCCAGCTTGCGATCCCACTGCACGTGGCTCCCCAGCCCGACCGGCACGCCGCTGGCAACCACCTCAACCACCCCGCCAACCGAGTCGCCGGCTGCCTTCATCCTGTCGATATGCTCCTTCATGGCCTGCTCGGCAACCTGGTCATAGGTGAACAGCTCGGAGCCTGCGGCAATGGCAGCCAGCTCTGCCACCGGCAGATCCGGACGAGTAGCCCTGATCCCCCCCAGCTCGGTGACGAAGCCGTTCACCCTGATGCCGAAAGGAGCGAGGATGCTCTTGGCAACCGCGCCGACCGCCACCCTGACCGCCGTCTCCCTGGCGCTGGAGCGCTCCAGGATGTTGCGCACGTCCCTCTGGTTGTACTTGAGAGCCCCGGAAAGGTCAGCATGCCCCGGCCTGGCGCGGGTGACCCTGATGCTGTCGTCGCGGCAGCCGGCCTCGGGGGACATCTTGCTGCTCCAGTTCTCCCAGTCACGATTAACCACGCAGAGGGTCAGCGGTGAGCCGAGGCTTTCACCCCACCTGACACCGGAGAGGATCTCCACCCGATCGGTCTCGATCTTCATACGACCGCCGCGTCCATAGCCGCACTGGCGCCGTGCAAGGTCACGGTTGATTGTCTCCGCGGCAATCTCCACCCCAGAGGGGAGCCCCTCTAATATGGCGGTCAGCCTGGGGCCGTGGGATTCACCTGCGGTCAGATA
>CALMOE010000271.1 GCA_937871715.1 uncultured Geobacter sp.
TTGGCGGTAGCCATTCTGGGGATCAGGGCTTCCGAGAGTTTGTCCAGCGGCTTTGTCAATTCGTCTATTTTAGATAAATCGAGGGCGGACTGCGTGACTGGGCCAGTATAACCCCGTTTGGTGTAAGAATCTACGTATGCATTTACGATACGGGTGGCCAAGTCGGCTGTTGGCAGATCCGGGTTAGAAACGAGCTTACGCAACACTGCATCATACGGCCAGCCTTCATTGGGTTCGCTCTCTTCCGAGGCTACGACGTACTTGACATAGGGTCGAGACTGATAGGCAACCTCTAGGTCACTCATGAGGCAGGCGTCCATGCCAAGTATGTCCAATGGCTGTTTGAGCAACTTGACAGCTTGCGCCAACACTTCGTCCAGCTCGACCGTGTCTAGCGAGTGGCCGCTGCCGTCATCACAGCAGATGGCACGGGCAGCGACCGATGGCAATCTATAGATTTTTTCTAGCGTTGTGCGGAAAAAGACCCGACTCATCGAACTTGCTCTGCGCTCGATATTTTCACGCCCGCTATAGTTGACGGCTTTCACCGAACGGGCAATTCTATCCATCTCAGAAGGTTCCCAGCCGCCTCCGTGGTTCCACAGCACCAGGGCATAGCGCTCTGCGGGGTACGTTTTGGCTACCCAGCCGATGAAGTCGATGAGAACCTTGGGATCGCCAGAATCCGTTTCACCGAGGGATACAACGCGCTCCTTCACTCCTTTACGCTGCACGTGATAACGTTTGGTGCCACGTTTGCCAGCGTTGTCAAACTCAGCTACCACATTTACATCGGCAGTGGAGCCAACTTTACGCATTTCCTTTAGGTCTTTATCCCCGGCAGTCGAAAGGCTGTTGTCGCCAGCCATGTAAATCATAAACGTCCACTTGGCTTTTGCTTTCTTTTGCTTCCTTTTTTCTTTCATATCGCTTTAATCCTCCCGTTTTTTTATTAGACAATTGAAAGCAATTATCTATATAAAGACATCGGTCAAGACGATAACCTTACAGGTGAAAGATGCAAGTCAAGTACATCGATCGAATCAGGTTTCCCTTAGTGGAATGCCCGATTTCCGTTTTTGCTTGATGGATGCGGATATCGCAGTTTGAGCGCGGCCGGAAATTGACTCAGGGCTATTTCATGCACCGCCTGGCGTGGCTTGGTCCGGGTCTGTTATGGCGCTAATCGGCAGGACGGACCGGGAGAGCTGGTTTGCGTAGAAAAAGATTTATCTGCTGTATGGTGATTGTAGCGATGGAGGAAGGAAATGTCCCTCTCATTTGACGATTTTATCAGGGTACTCATCTCGCAAATGACAGAGGAAGAGCGCCGGGGAGGCATAGCCTATGCCGCTGAGGGGCTGCTGCCGGCGGGCTCAATAATCCAATTCACGGATATTAGGATCGAGGTGTCAACAGACTCGTACCTGGGGTTCATAGACCGGGAACCCCAGGCAAACTGGGGACACTCGGCCAGGTATGTGGTCGTCGATCAGAAGAGCGGGGGCACCTCCTCACTTGAAGCCCGGCTGCCCCCTTTCAAAAGCGGCGGCCTCCCCTGGCGTGTTGTCTATAAAGCGCCAACGGTACCCGATATATTTACTGAGCATCCAACATAAAGGGACACATTAACTCGAAAAAGGTAAATATGAGGACGATATATCGCTGAATAGGATTAAAATGCCTGACAAAATTAGCGAGAACATTCTGCGGACCGTGGAAAGCCACGCGTTCGGGCGCCTGTCTTTTGCACAGCGAGAGACGACTAACCTGTATATTGACACGCATGTTTACAGAAGGGGCGAGTTGATCGGCCCGGAATTTCAGAAGATCGCCGCATTACAGTCGAGCATATTGGTTTTTGCAGACGATGAACCGCGGGCTAACTTCGGACACCCCTGCCGGTACCTGCTGTATGAGAGTGAGACCGGCAACTTCCTGCAGGAGAGGCCGGCGCGCTTTCCGCCGGTGGCGGATGCGAGGCAAGCGAAGACCTTGAAAACATTCCATGAGCCGGTGCGGCTGGTCGAAAACCCAAACCTGTTTAAGCCGTATCTCCCCGCCTGGCGCTGTCCCATCATTGTCCCTAGGGGCACACGGTATGCCATCCTGTTCTCGGGGATGTCGAACAAGCGGCACCTGAACGATATGGAGTTCCTCTACCGGACACTGGTGGATATCTACGGGTTTAATCCAGCCCATATCTACGTCCTGAACTATGACGGTTCCTTGAACACCCAGGACGGAGTACAGACGATCTGGCCGGGTGATGGCACGGCTTACCGTATCCCGGTGACCGGTGCGGGCAACCGGGCGGGGTTCGAGGCGGCGGTCAATGACCTGAAAGGCAAAATGAGCCGGCAGGACACACTGCTGATTCACTGCAATAACCATGGAGACTCTGACACACCGGACGGAGGGATTACCTTTGTGCCGAACACGGCCTATTTGTGCACCTACCCGAGTTGGGGAAGATATTACCACACCGACTTTTCCAACAAGCTCGCTGAATTGCCGAAGTTCTGGCAGTTGATCGTAATGTTGGAACAGTGCCACTCCGGCGGGTTCAATGCCTCTATTCTGGCCAAGAGCCCGGCTGATGCGACCAGCGTAGCCTCGGCGGCAACGGAATTCCAAAATTCTTACGTCACAGCAGACGGCAACTGGGACCCGTTTGCCCGGGACTGGATTGCAGCCCAGAGCGGCCAAACCCCGTTTGGTGGTGCCCTTCTATACAATCCTGACACAGACGGTGACGGCATGATCCAGGCCGAGGAGGCGTTCCAGTACGCTTATAACGTGCGGGATTTGCGCGACACCCCGAATTTCAGCGAGAGCTCGGCGGCCGGCGGAGACATCGCCCTGGGCCAGCAATATCTGGTCTGGTGGTGGTGGTGCCGGATCTGGTACGAAGAACTTGAACCCTACCGCATCAAGCTGCCGCCACCAGAGTATTATCGGCGGCTGAACAAGATCCGACCGGAGCTGGCTAGAATGACGGCGGGTCTTGATAAGACGTCGGA
>CALMOE010000272.1 GCA_937871715.1 uncultured Geobacter sp.
CATTGCAGCTATGTACTTTCCAACACAGCCAGTAATTACTAAGCATGACATGATTACAACTGACATATGAATTTTAATATTCATGGAAAAGTCCTTGCCATGTAGATATGCTCATATGCACTCCATTGTTACCTAGCATAGCACTAAACAGCCTGCTGTTCCCATATCCCAACGAACACTCATGAACAACTGCTTGCCGGATGCCTTTACCCCCTCTCCCCTGGTGGGAGAGGGAACTTTCTACACCCCGCAGATATCCAGCAGCCGCTCCAGGTCGACGTGGGCGGCCAGGTGGGCGGCCAGCTTGTCGAAGGGGTCGTCGGCCTCGGCAGCCGGCCGCTCGGGGAGCCCCTTCTGCCGCCGCAGGCGGTTGAGGAACGCGGCGCGGAACCCCGGGGTCTGGAATATGCCGTGCAGGTAGGTCCCCATGATGCGGCCGTCCTTGGTGACCGCCCCGTCCTGCACCTCCACCTCCTCGCCGGAGCGGCTGGTGATCCGGGCGAAGGGGAGCGCCCCCGGGCCGAGGATGGTCTCCCCCATGTGGATCTCGTAACCGCCCACCTCCCGGCAACTCTTCGGCGCCGCCAGGTAGGCGGAGGGGAGGAGCTCGGCCTGCGCCTGGTGGGTCTCCTTGTGGGTAAGCATCACCGTCACAACGTCAAGGAGCCCCAGCCCTTCCGTCTCGCCCCCGGCCTTCCCCTCGACCCCGTCCGGGTCGCTCACCCTGCGCCCCAGCATCTGGAAGCCGCCGCAGATGCCGAGGATGCCGCCGGTGAAAGCCTTGATCGCCGGCAGGAACCCCCTGGTGCGGAGGTACTCCAGGTCGGCGATGGTCGCCTTGCTCCCGGGGATGATGAGCAGGTCGACACCGCGCACCAGCGCCGGCTCGTCGATGTAGGAGAGGGATACGTCCGGCTCCAGCTCCAGGGGGTCGAAGTCTGTGTAGTTGGAGATGCGCGGCAGCCTCACCACGCCGATGCGCAGCTTTTCCGCCCCTCGCTCCTCCCCATCCTCTCCCCGCTTATCCAGGGCGACGCTGTCCTCCTCCGGGATGCGGAAGCCGCTGAAGACCGGCACCACCCCCAGGACCGGCACCCCGGTCCGCTCCTCCACCCAGTCGATGCCGGGCCTAAGCAGGGAGGCGTCGCCGCGGAACTTGTTGATGATAACCCCGGCAACCATGGCCCGCTCTGCCGGCTCCAGCAGCTCAAGGGTGCCGACGATCTGGGCGAAGACCCCCCCACGGTCGATGTCCGCCACCAGGATCACCGGGCAGCCGGCCATCTTCGCCACATTGAGGTTGGCAATGTCGTGCTCCTTGAGGTTGATCTCGGCGATGCTCCCAGCCCCCTCGATGACCACGAAGTCGTGGCCGCTTGACAGGCGGGCGAAGCTCTCCTCCACCTTCTCGAAGGCGGCCTTCTTGTAGGCGTGGTACTCCTTGACCCGCATGTTCCCCACCGCCCTCCCCTGGACGATCACCTGGCTCCCCATGTCGGTGGTCGGCTTGAGCAGCACAGGGTTCATGTCAGTGTGGGGGGGGATGCGGCAGGCCGCCGCCTGCACCGCCTGGGCCCGGCCGATCTCCCCCCCTTCGGGGGTGACCGCCGAGTTGAGGGCCATGTTCTGGGACTTGAACGGCGCCACCCGCAGGCCCCGGTTGGCCAGGATGCGGCAGAGGCCGGCGGTCAGCACCGACTTCCCCACATCCGAGCCGGTGCCGACAACCATCACGGCTTTGCCGTGATGAGGATCGAGGACCGAGGTGCGAGGTTCGAGGCCTTCGGTTTTCCTCGTTCCTCGCACCTCGTTCCTCGTGCCTGTTTCATATCCGCGAGGCGTAACCATCCTGCCGGCACTGTCCACGGTGGTGGCCCGGTTGCCGATGATGACCATGGAGAACATGTCGATGTCGTGCTCCAGCATCTTCTCCAGGGTGGTGACCACCTTCTCCTCCCCTTCGCGGCAGGCGTGGCGGACGATCCCCACCGGGGTCGACCCCGGACGGGAGGAGAGGAGGATGGCCCGCGCCTCCTCGATCTGGGTGACCCGCCCCTTGCTCCTCGGGTTGTAGAGGGCGACGACGAAGTCGGCCCCTGCGGCTGCCCGCAGCCGCAGGGTGATGGCCCCCCAGGGGGTGAGGAGGTCGGAGAGGGAGATGACGGCGAAGTCGTGCATCAGCGGCGCCCCCAGGACCGAGGCGGCCGCCTGCACCGCCGACACCCCGGGGACGACGACGATCTCCACCCCGGGGCAGGGGGGATCGTTCCTTTCAGCCAGCTCCAGGGCGAGCCCTGCCATGCCGTAGACCCCTGAATCGCCGCTGGAGACCAGGGAGACTACCTTGCCGCCGGCGGCGATGGCGAGCGCCTCGCGGCAGCGCTCCACCTCCCGCATCATCCCGGAGGAGACCACCTCTTTCCCCTTGATGAGCGGCGCGATGAACTGCAGGTAGGTCTGGTAGCCGACGATGACATCGCTGAATTCGATCGCCTCGTTGGCGGCAAAGGTCATATGGTCGAGCCCGCCGGGGCCGATGCCGACGACATAGAGTTTTGACATGGAGAACCTCGATTAATTCCGTTTTTCTGCTATGGCAAGGGTGACGTTGCCGCTCTTCACCTTCTTCAGCACGAGCTCCCCGCCGCTTGATGCCAGCAGGGCCGCCGGCTCGGCCACGCCGGTGGCGCCGATGGCCTCCAGGGCGTGCTCCGAGGGGGGGGACGGGACAGTAACGCTGCTTAGCTCGTCACTAGGGTAACAGATGAGCGGCACCCCCAGCTCCACGGCCGCCGCCACCAGCCCCGCTTCGTGCCGCTTGGCCTCGGCGGTGGCGATGGCCGCCACGCTGGCGGGTGAAAGTAATAGGCGCCGCAGCCCCGTCCGGATCACGCCGAGGATCTCCTCGGCCGTGGTGCCGCTGTTGCAGCCGACCCCCAGGCAAAGGTTCCTGGGGCGCAGCACCAGCAGGTTTTCCGCCTGCAGCTGGGGGGGGACCAGGGAGTTGGTGACGAAGAGGAGCCCCTTTGCGCCGCTCCTGAAGGCGGCGACGAAGGAGTCGACGAAGAGGATATCCCCCCGGCCGTGGAACCAGGGCTTCACCAGGCCGGTGGTGTCGGCGCAGGCGATCTTCTCGTTTTCCAAAAGGCAGCTGTTCAGGATTTTGACCCGGGAGAGGTCGTCTATTGCCCAGCCGTGCTCCTTGGCCAGCATGTCGAAGGAGGGGAGGCCAGCCGCGTCGGTGGCGGTGGTGATCACCGCCCGGGCGCCGCTGATGAAGGCGCAGCGCTCAGCCAGCTCGTTCCCCCCCCCCAGGTGGCCGGAGAGGAGGGATATGGCGAATTTCCCCGCGTCGTCCATCACCACCACCGCCGGGTCCACGTCCTTCCCCTTGAGTAGCGGGGCGATGAGGCGCACGACGATACCGGTGGCCATGATGCAGACAAACCCGGAGACATTCGGCCAGAGGGAGGCAATCAGCTCCTTCAGCTCCCCTTCGAAGCGCACCGCCCCCTTCCCCGCCTTGCCGTGGTGCCTGGCCAGGACGTACAGCTCCGCCCCCCCATGCTGCTCCTTGAGGCGGGAGCCGAGGCGGGCGCCGTTACCGGTTATGGCGATGATGGCGATGGGCATGCCGTCAGGCAACGCTCCCCTCCCGGCAGCCGTGGCTGAACCCCTTGTCGTACAGCTTGGAGACCGCCCCTAGCCCATGCTTCCTGGCGCCGAGCACGTCGCCGACGATGATCAGGGCCTGCTTGGCGATGCCGGCGGCTGCGACCTTGGCGGCGATGTCCGCCAGGGTCCCCTCGATGACCTCCTCGTCGGGCCAGGAGGCCTTGGCCACCACCGCCACGGGGGTTGCGGGGGTATAGGCCCCCTGGAGAAGCTCTGCCACCACCCGGTCGATCATCCCCACGGAGAGGTAGATCACCATGGTGGCGCCGATCCTGGCGATCTCCGCCAGCTTCTCCCTCTCCGGCACCGGGGTGCGGCCGGCCAGGCGGGTGAGGATCACCGTCTGGGTCACCTCGGGGAGGGTCAGCTCCTGCTTCAGGGTCGCGGCGGCGGCAAAGGCGCTTGATACCCCCGGGACCACGGCGTAGGGGATCCCCAGCCGGTCAAGCTCCGCCATCTGCTCCTGGATGGCGCCGTAGATGGCCGGATCGCCGGTGTGGAGGCGGACCCCACGCTGGCCGGTTGCGTACGCATCGGCCAGCACCCGCGTGGTCTCCTCCAGGGTCATGGCGGCCGAGTCCCACACCCGGGCGTTGGGGGCGTGGGTACGGACCAGCTCCCGGTCAACCAGGCTGCCGGCATAGACCACCACGTCGGCCTCGCCCAGCAGGCGGGCACCCTTGACGGTAATCAGCTCGGCGTCGCCGGGGCCGGCGCCGATGAAGTGGACGATGGAATTTTTCACGAAAACCTCAAACAGAGCGAAAAGTCATCCCCCCTGACAAGGGGGGACCGAGGGGGGTTGCTTCAACATTGCCACGACTCTCAACAAATCGTCAGCAACGCCCCCCAGATTATGAAAAACATCGTGGTTGGTATAACGAACAACATGCAGACCGTATTTTTCCAAAGCGCGGGTCCTTGCCTCATCGTACTCCACGCTAACCGCATGAATGTCGCCATCGATTTCAATCACCAGCTGCAATTCGGAACAGTAAAAGTCGACAATGAAATTGTCGATCGGTTTCTGACGAAGGAATTTATACCCGGACGATTGTCTCTGCCGCAAGAGTTCCTGCCAGATCCTCTGTTCCGCAGGCGTCTGACTGGAGCGATTCTCCCGTGCGGCCTGCAGCAACTTCGCATTATAGGGAATATACGGTATGCGAGTCCCTCCCATGAAACCCCTCCCCATTCCTCCCCTTGTCAGGGGAGGGGGGAACTATTTCTTCACGATCAGCATGGAGAGGTAGTCCAGTTCCCGCCCCAGGAGGGTGGAGATGTCGCGCACCACCTCCTCCTGGTCCGAGCCGACCCGGCGGACGAAGACCCCCTTGCCCGTCAGCCCCAGCTCCTGGAGGATGGCGTAGACCCGGTCGAAGACCCGGCTCACCTTCATCAGCACCACGGTGTCGAACTCCTTCAGGGTGCGGCGCAGTTCGTAGTCCTCGTAGGTGGCGGGGAGGATGGCGATCCGGTCGCCGGCGATCCCCAGGGGGACCCCTGCGGCTGCCGCGGCGGCGCTGACGCTGGAGATCCCCGGGACGATCTCCATGGGGATGTCGGGGCGGCGCTGCTGGATGATCCGCCGGATATAGAGGAAGGTGGAGTAGAGGAGGGGGTCGCCGATGGTGATGAATACCACGTCGTTACCCCGGTCGACCCTTTCGATCACCTGGCTGGCGGCCTCTTCCCAGGCGGCCTCCAGCTCCGCCCCCTTCTTCATCATGGGGAAGGTCTGGGTGAGGATCTCCTGGCGGCCAGGATCGACCAGCTCCCCGACGATGGAGAGGGCATAGCTGGCAGCATCGGCGGCGCCGGTGGGGGCGCAGATGACCTTGGCGGAGCGGATGATCCGCTCCCCCTTGCGGGTGATCAGTTCGGGGTCGCCGGGGCCGACCCCGACGGC
>CALMOE010000273.1 GCA_937871715.1 uncultured Geobacter sp.
CAGAGGGTGAAGCTGTTGGTGGCGCTGCCGGCGGCCAGGAGCTGCCCGGATGGGGGGGCTTTGCCACGGCTGTTGCGCACCATGGGGGTCCCGCTCTGTCCCCCCATGGTGCGCAACAGCCGTGGCAAAGCCCCCCCATCCCGGAGGAAGGGACGGGGAGAAGCCGGCATGCGCGCACTGCCGGTCAGGTCATGCTGCCATGACTCCTTGTCCAGTTTCCAGAGCTTTTCCTCCCTGACGAAGGTGACCGTGCCGCTCGCGGCCGAGCCGGCGAATCCGGGGAGTGCCAGGCGAGGGGCGGCCGAGCCGCCGGCCAGGGTCACCATGGCCCCCTCCCGCAGGGAGAGGGTCGCACTGTCACCCTCGACCGTGACCCTCATGACGGCCATGGTCCCCGGGAGCAGGAAGGCGGCCAGGCGCAGCTTGTCCCCGGCCGCCGGATCGGCTTTGATCTCCTTTACCTTGCTGCTGGTCATCAGCCCGGTCGCCTTTGCTAGGTCACCGGCGCTCAGGGCGGTGCGGAACGCCACGTAGGCATCGACAATCTCCTGCTGCTTCCCCCCTGACGAGAGCCGGTCGCAGCCGGAGAGCGGCAGGGTAGCAAGGAGAAAAAGCATGACTGTCCGGTTCAGGGCTGATCTGCTCATGGCTTGACCTCCGGGATCTCCAGGCTGACGGTGCGCGGCCAGCCGCTCTGCCCGGCGAATTGCCACTCGCCGATCACCCGCCGTTCATCCCTGCTGTCACGTCGGGAAACCTTCAGGCGTAACTCCGGATTCATCGACCTGTTACCCCCGGTGGCCGGTGCGAGATCAAGCTCGATACTGTTTGCGCCGTACCGGAACGGCTCGCCATAGGTGTTGATGTTGTACTGCATGTCCGGATCGCCTTTGATCTCCTTGAACTCCTGGCCGTTGACCCTGACCTTGCCGATCAGGTTGACCGCATAGATGAAGACCGGGAAATCATAGGGCTCGAACCGGGCGCCGGTGGGGGAGGTCAGGGCAGGCGCACCAGCTGGGGGCGCATCTCCCGCGGTCACCCGCACCGACACGCTTCCAGTCGGCAGCGCCGGCGGTTGTCCGGACGGCGGCGGGATGGTGATCACCTGGCGTGCGGGGGTGGTGAGGCGGGCAATCTTCCGGTACGGGATCTTCTCCAGCAGGGCGTAGCCGATGGCGGTTGCAAGGAGCAGCAGCAGGATGACGAGCCGGATTGTCCTGGCACGCGATCCTGCTCCCCCGTCGGGGCGACCGGAAGGGGAGCGTGGTAGTGGAGCGGCTCCGGTCCGGGGCGCCTTCTCTCCTGGGTGGCGGGGAGCCGGCCGGGGAGATGGCGAAGCATCTTCCCGACCGGGGGGGACGGACGTGTCAACCCGATCGGGAAGATGTTCGGGAGAGAGCTCCCCGGATGACGCCGGGAGATCTTCTTTCGCATCGCCCCTGCTGAACGGAAAGCTCCCCTTGCACCTGGGACAGGTGACCCGTACCGGCCGCTCCGGTACTTTTTCAGCAGGGAGCTCCCGGCTGAAGCTGCATTCGGGACAGGTTATCCTCACATTGGTCATCTCCCCCTCCTTGTCGGAACGGCATCACTGAAAAGGTCATCTTCTACGGCATGGAGGACATATCCGCCATGAACCCGGTGTGGCGCGTGTTCAGCACCATCAAGAAGCTCACCTCCAACTTCGTCCGGTTCAACAAGCTGCCGGCCAGCAAGCTGCAGGGTGTGGCGACCAGGGCGGAGATATCGGGATCGGCCCCATGCTTGGAATGGAAATCCCCATTCCCGTTGCGGAGATGGGGGGCTTCGCCTCAGGCCTTCTTGACGAACTCGGACTTAAGCTTCATGGCACCGATACCGTCTATCTTGCAGTCGATGTCGTGATCCCCCTCCACTAGGCGTATGTTCTTCGCCTTGGCCCCCACCTTCACCACCAGGGAAGACCCCTTGACCTTCAGGTCCTTGATGACCGTGATGGAGTCGCCGTCGCGCAGTTCGTTACCGTAGGCATCACGTACGATCCTCGCGTCGTTACTGTCTGCAGCCGGTCCGGGGATCCACTCGTGGCCGCATTCGGGGCAGACCAGCATACTGCCGTCTTCGTAGGTGTAGGCTGAGCTGCATTGGGGGCATGGGGGAAGGGTGCTCATGGTTCGTCCTTTCGGGATATCATGCTGCGCGCACGCCGCGGTGCTCGCAGGAGAGAGTGTTAACTGAATTCGGCAGTTGAACATCGGCTCCGCTCGTGTGAAGGGCCTATTTCTGTAATTCTAAGCTCATTTCGCTACAGCAGATAAACTCACCCTTCGGGTTCGAACAGTATCTGCTGTGATCGCTCAATTTCACTAAGAATTACAACGAAATAGGCCCTAAGCACTCTCTGCGCCAATGTCCAACTGCCATTTAGGTTAAAGCATCTTGCGCAGGAACTGGCCGGTGTAGGAGCGGGTCACCTTCGCCACCTCCTCAGGGGTGCCTGTAGCCACTATCTCCCCACCCCGGTCCCCACCTTCCGGCCCCAGGTCGATGATCCAGTCGGCCGTCTTGATGACGTCCAGGTTGTGCTCGATGATGACGATGGTGTTGCCCCCCTCCACCAGCTTGTGCAGCACCTCCAGCAGCTTGGCGATGTCATGGAAGTGGAGGCCGGTGGTCGGCTCGTCCAGGATGTAGATGGTCCGGCCGGTGGCCCGCCTGGAGAGCTCCTTGGCCAGCTTGACCCGCTGGGCCTCGCCGCCGGAGAGGGTGGTGGCGGACTGGCCGAGGCGGATGTACCCCAAGCCCACGTCCTCCAGGGTCTGCAGCTTGTTTTTGATCCGGGGGATGTTCTCCATGAACTGCAGCCCCTGGGAGACGGTCATGTCCAGCACCTCGGCGATGGACTTCCCCTTGTACTTCACCTCCAGGGTCTCCCGGTTGTAGCGCGCCCCCTTGCAGACCTCGCACTGGACATAGACGTCCGGGAGGAAGTGCATCTCGATCTTGATGATGCCGTCACCTGAGCAGGCTTCGCACCGCCCCCCCTTGACGTTGAAGGAGTAGCGCCCCGGCTTGTAGCCGCGCAGCTTGGACTCGGGGAGCTGGGCGAAGATGTCGCGGATGTCGGCGAAGACCCCGGTGTAGGTGGCCGGGTTGGAGCGGGGGGTGCGGCCGATGGGGGTCTGGTCGATGTTGATCACCTTGTCCAACTGCTCCAGCCCCAGGATGTCGGTTACCTTGCCAGCCTTCTCCCGGCTCCGGTAGAGCCGCTGCCCCAGCACCTTGTGGAGGGTGTCGATCACCAGGGTCGACTTCCCCGAGCCGGAGACGCCGGTGACGCAGGTTATCACCCCCAGGGGGATCTCCACGCTGACGTCCTTCAGGTTGTTCTCCCCTGCACCGACCACGGTGATCCGTTTGTCGCTCGTGCGCCGCACCGTCGGCACCGGGATGGTGAGCTCGCCGGAGAGGTACTTCCCCGTGAGGGACGCCGGGTTCTCCATGATCTGCCGCGGCGTCCCCTGGGCCACCACCTCGCCGCCGTGGACCCCGGCGCCCGGTCCCATGTCGATAATGTGGTCAGCCTCGAGGATGGTTTCCTCGTCATGCTCCACCACCAGCACGGTATTGCCGATATCCCGCAGGCGCATCAGGGTCATGAGGAGGCGGGCGTTGTCCCGCTGGTGCAGGCCGATGGATGGCTCGTCCAGGATGTAGAGGACCCCGACCAGGCTGGAGCCGATCTGGGTGGCGAGGCGGATTCGCTGCCCCTCGCCGCCGGAGAGGGTGCCGGAGTTACGGTCGAGGGAGAGGTACTCCAGGCCGACGTTCACCAGGAAACCGAGCCGTTCACGGATCTCCTTCAATATGCGGCGGGCGATCTCCCCCTCCTTCTCCGATAGGCGAAGGTCGGCGAAGAACTCAAGGCACTCCTTGATGGAGAGGGAGGTCACCTCGCGGATGTTCCTCTCCCCCACCCGAACGAAGAGGGACTCCTTTTTCAGCCGCGCCCCATGGCAGGTGGGGCAGGGCATGACGTTCATGTACTTCTCCAGCTCCTCCCGCACGCTCTCCGATTCGCTCTCCAGGTAGCGCCGCTCCAGGTTGTTGAGCACCCCCTCGAACTCCTTGTAATAGGTATGCTTGCGGCCGCCGTCCTCCTCCCACCAGAACTCCACCTTCTCCCCCTTGGAGCCGCGCAGGATGACATCCCTGGCGCTCTCCGGCAGGTCACGGAAGGGGGTGCGGATATCGAACTTGTAGGCCTTGGCCAGGGCCTCCAGGGTCAGGTGGTACCAGCCGGAGAGGCGCTTCTCCCATGGGGCGATGGCCCCCTCGCGGATGGAGAGGTCGGGGTTGGGGACCACCAGGTCGGCGTCGAAGTACATGCGGGTGCCCAGGCCGGTGCAGTCGGGGCAGGCGCCGTAGGGGTTGTTGAAGGAGAACATGCGCGGGGTCATCTCCGGGTAGGAGATGCCGCAGTCGATGCAGGCGAGGGCCTCTGAGAAGAGAGTCGTCTCGCCATCAACGATCTGCACCTTGGCGATCCCTTCGGCGTGGTGCAGGGCGGTCTCGAAGGAGTCGGCCAGGCGCCGCTCCAGCCCCGGCTTGACGATCAGCCGGTCGACGACGATGTCGATGTCGTGCTTCTTGTTCTTGTCCAGGACGATCTCTTCGGCCAGCTCCCTGGCTTCGCCGTCGATGATCACCCTGGTGAACCCCTCTTTGCGCAGCTGCTGCAGCTCCTTCTTGTACTCACCCTTGCGCCCCCGGATCATGGGGGAGAGGAGCTGGAGTTTCGTCCCCTCGGGGAGGGCCATGACCTGGTCCACCATCTGGGAGACGGTCTGGGAGGCGATCAGCTTGCCGCAGCTGTAGCAGTGGGGCTTTCCCACCCGGGCAAAGAGGAGGCGGAGGTAGTCGTAGATCTCGGTGACCGTGCCGACGGTGGAGCGGGGGTTGCGGCTGGTGGTCTTCTGCTCGATGGAGATGGCCGGGGAGAGCCCCTCGATGGACTCCACGTCCGGTTTCTCCATCTGCTCCAGGAACTGGCGGGCGTAGGCGGAGAGGGACTCCACGTAGCGGCGCTGCCCCTCGGCGTAGATGGTGTCGAAGGCCAGGGTAGACTTCCCCGAGCCGGAGATGCCGGTGATGATCACCAGCTTGTCACGGGGGATTTCCACGTCGATGCACTTCAGGTTGTGCTCGCAGGCGCCTTTGATGATTATTGAATCGTGAGCCATATCTGTATTCTCGCGCGACTCCTCTTGCCTCTTTGCCCGTGGTATTAGGCCAGATTCATGTGGCCTAGGCTTTGCCCCCTCTCCCGGCCCTCTCCCACCAGGGGAGAGGG
>CALMOE010000274.1 GCA_937871715.1 uncultured Geobacter sp.
CTGCCGTCATGGTCTCCACCACCTTTTCGCCCCCCCCTCCACCCCTCCGGTTTCTTACCCTTCACCGGCCTGCGGACGTACTCCTCCTCCACCCTGGGGCGAAGGGTCATACCGGCAGGGACGAAATCTATCTGCCTCCGCTCCGGACTGACCGCGGCCACAACGACCCTGATCCGGTCGCCGATGCGGTAGCGTCTGCCGCTCCGCTCCCCCACCAGGGTGTGCTCCGTCTCCAGGAAACGGTAGAAGTCCTCGGGGAGCGATGTTATATGCACCATCCCATCAACGAAAATCTCCTCCAGCTCCACGTAGAGGCCGTAGGCGGTCACCCCGTCGACGAAGCCGTCAAACTCCTCGCCGATCTTGTCGGCCATGAACTGGACCTTCTTCAGCTCCAGCAGGTCTCGCTCCGCCTCCATGGCGTTCCGCTCGCAGCGACTGGTATCCTCGCCGATCTCCGCAAGCCTCTCCGGGTAGCCGGGGAATGGTCCACCCTTGCGGCGCCCCCGCCGCTCCCCGTCAACCCTGGTCAGGGCCCACTTGAGGATGCGGTGCACGACCAGGTCTGGGTAGCGTCGGATGGGGGAGGTGAAGTGGGTGTAGCATGGTGATGCCAGGCCGAAATGCCCCGGATTCTCCGCCGCGTAACGGGCCTGCTTCATGCTCCGCAGGAGCAGCCGGTTGACCAGTCGCTCCTCCGGCTTCCCCTCGGCAGCGGCCAGTAGCCGCTGAATTTCACTCGATCCGATCATCCCCACGGAGCCGGAGAGGTCATACCCCAGTGGGCCGAGAAACTCGGCAAGTGCCTCCAGCTTCCCCTGGTCCGGCGGTTCGTGAATGCGGTGCAGGGAGGGGAACTCCAGCTCCTCCAGCCTGCTGGCTACCGCCTCGTTGGCCGCCAGCATGAACTCCTCGATGATCCGGTGGGCCAGGTTCCGCTCGGAGCGGAGGATGGCGGTGGTCTCACCCTGCATGTCGAGGACGATCTGGGGCTCGGGGAGGTCGAAGTCTATGCTCCCCCGACTGCTGCGCCGCGCAGTGAGCAGGAGGGAGAGCTCCTTCATCAGCAACAGCTGCGGCACCAGCTGGGGATAGGCCTCCCGGGCCTCCCGGTCGTCACGCTCGACGATTCGGCTCACCAGGGTATAGGTGAGGCGGGCAGCACTCCTGATGATGCTCGGGTAGAAGGTGGCGGAGAGCCGCTCCCCGCTGGGGGAGAAGAGCATCTCCGCCGTGAGGGTGAGCCGCTCCACCTCCGGGTTGAGGGAGCAGATGCCGTTGGAGAGCTCCTCTGGGAGCATGGGGATGCAGCGGTCCGGGAAGTAGACGGAAGTCCCCCTCAGGCAGGCCTCCCTATCCAGCTCTGAGCCGGGGCGGACGTAATGGGAGACATCGGCGATGGAGACCCAGAGACGAATGTTCCCACCCTCCCTCTCCACGGCCACGGCGTCGTCGAAATCCCTGGCCATCTCGCCGTCAATGGTCACGGTGAGCCTGGAGCGGAGGTCAATACGGCCGAGCAGATCCCCCCCCCCCGGCTCCTGCGGCACCCGGCGCGCCTCGGCAAGCACCCCGGACGGGAATTGATGGGGGAGTTCGAACCTGCGCAGCACGCTCAGCACCTCCACCTCGGGCTCATCCGGGAAGCCGAGGATCTCCTTGATCCGCGCCGTTGCCGGGCGGCGTTCACTGGGGTATGCGGTCAGCTCCGCCACGACGACCTGCCCGTCCCTGGCGCCACCCGAGTCCGCTGCCGGCACGTGCAGGGGGGGGATGCGCTCCTCGTCGGGGGTCAGCAAGCCGTCCCGCTGCAGGCGGTGGTAGCGGCCAACGATAGTGGTCACCCCCTGTGCCAGGGTACGGACGATACGCCCCTCCATCTTCCCCCCCCCGCGTCGGGGCTCCAGTTCCACCTCCACCATGTCGCCGTGGAGATTCCCCCGCAGGTAGCGGGCCGGGATGAAGACATCATCCCCACCCCCCTCGGGAGAGACGAAGCCGAAGCCGTCTCTGTGAACCGTCAGCCGTCCGCTGATCTTCTCCCCCCGCGTATTGGATCTTCTCTTCTCGTGCCTTTGAAATTTCTTCATTTTTTTACGGTCACCCCGTCTCCTTCCTGCTTTCCGACGCAATGCTTACGCGGCGAACAGTCGTAAATTCCTTTGCCTTGCAATGGCGGCTCAAGCTAGTATAGCAGTTCAAGCAGTTCACGCTAAGGAGTATCGATGTACCCCAGACTCATCATCACCGTCGCCACCCTCTTCCTCTCCCTCCCCATCCATGCAGCAGCCATGGGGAAGAGCGATGATTCTGCCATGGCCATGGCCGCGGCCAGCATGAAGCAGAAAAACTACAGCGGCGCAGCCAGGGCAGCGGCGGAAGCGGTGGCAAGCGGCAGGCGGGAGCTGCTCCAGGGGGTTGCCGAGCTGAAGAGCGGTAACGCCGAAGCAGCCGCTACTCTCCTGGGGAAGGCCGCTGCGGCATACCCACTTCTGGGGGATTACGCCCTCCACTACCAGATGCAGGCTCTGGCTCGATTGGGCAGGCCTGCCGAGGCAATTGCCGTCAGCAGACAACTTCTCAGGGAGTACCCGGAGTCGCCCCTTGCCCGAGGTGCAATGTTGCAGCAGGGGGACCTGCTCTTCGCCGCCGGTGACTATGCGGCTGCAGAAGGGGCCTACCAGAAATTCGTCGAGAAGTACGCTTCGGGGAGCGACGCCCTGCAGGCATCCTACCAGAGCGCCATCTGCAGAGAACGGCGCGGAGACCGGACCGGAGCGGCGGCAAGGCTGCGCCTCATCTGGCTGAACAACCCAGCCTCCCCCCAGGCTGCCAGGGCCGAGGAGGAGATGAAAAGAGTCGCCCAGGCTGGCGGGGTCTCCCCCCCCTACACCCCGCAGGAGCTGTTCAGGCGGGGGGTGGCCCTCTACGACCAGCGCCGCTACGAACAGGCCCTGAAGAGCTTCCGCGCCATAGATGCAAGGCAGGAGAAGAAGGAGTTCTCGGACCGCCTCTCCCTGAAAATCGGCCAGGCCCTCCTCAAGGCGCGGCGCTACCAGGAGGCGGAGAAGGCCCTGGCCGAACTGGTCGGCCGAGAGCCGAAGCGGGAGATCAGGTCCGAGGCAGCCCTGCTCCTTGCCAAGGCGGTTGAGAAAGGGGGCAAGGACGAGGAGGCCTTTGCCGCCTACAAAAGGGTTGCCGAGCTCTACCCGGAGAGCAGCGAGGCCGACGACGCCCTTCTGGATGCCGCCTTCGTGCGCAAGTTCCAGCGCAAGCCGGACGAGGCCGCGGCGGTGCTGGCCAGGCTGCTGGAGAGCTACCCGGAGAGCCGCCTCAGGCAACGGGCCACCTGGGAGCTTGGCTGGAGCAACTACCTGGCCGGCAATCACAAGGCTGCCGCAGAGCAGTTCCGCAAGCTTGCCACCAGCGACGACTACCGGGAGCGGGCACTCTACTGGCTAGGGCGTGCCCTGGCAGCAGCCGGCGACTCCTTCGGGGCGAAGGAGAGCCATGATACCTTGGCCAGGGAGTTCCCCTACGGTTTCTACGCACTGCAGCTCGGGCCGGGGAGCGCTTCCGTGGAGGAGCCCCCCCTTCCAAGGCTGGGGAACGACCCCCTGGAATCACTCCCCCAGGCCGAAGGTCACGAGAGGGTCAGGGCTCTCATCTCTCTCGGGCTAATTGAGGAGGCCGGTCGAGAGCTCGCCGCCGCCAGGAAGAAGAGCGGCAAGAAGGGGGAGACCCAGGCACGCCTCTACCTGGAGTGCGGCAATTACAGCGGCGCCATGGGGCTCTTCACCCAGGCCCAACTGAAGAAAAACGGCCAGGAGGGGAGAAACGCCTGGTCAGTCCTCTACCCGAAGGCCTTCGCCGACCTTGTCACCCCCCACGCGGCCTCAGCCGGCATCTCCCCCAGCCTTGCATATGCGGTGATGCGCTCGGAGAGCAGCTTCAACCCGGCGGCCACCTCACCGGTTGGGGCACGGGGTCTGATGCAGCTCATGCCGGAGACGGCAGCCAAGATGCTCAGGGAGAAGGGGTTCTCTGCGGAGAGGCTCTACGACCCGGAGCTGAACATCCGCCTCGGCACCAGGCACCTCAAGGACCTCATGCAGCAGTACAAGGGGAACCTGGTGGCGGTCATCGCCTCCTACAACGCCGGCGGCCACAACGTCAACCGCTGGCTGAAGAGCTACGCCGGCCTGCCGGAGGACGAGTTCATCGAGAGCATCCCCTTCGGCGAGACGCGGGACTACGTGAAGAAGGTCCTGGCAACTGCCGAACTCTACCGCAAGCTCTACGGCATGGAGTGAGCGCCCCTTGGCGAAAGCGGAGCCGGGGGGAGCCCTCTTCCAAAACCAATCACCCCCCAGGCTGTCGCCACTCCCCCCTCTCCCAGAGATCCACCGCGCAGCGGGCTCGGAAGGCAAGGAGCCCCTCCCCTTCGGCCAGGCGGCGCAGCACCGCCAGGGAGCGCTCCGTGCAGCTCCCCAGGGAGAAGACCGCCGCCATACCCGCCACCACGTCGTCCTCGCTATCGAGGAGTGCGAGGAGAGCCTCCACACCCCGCTCCCCTTCCCGGACAATGGCGGCATAGAGGCCGGTCAGCACCCGCACGTGCCCGCCCCCCCTCTCCTCGTCCATCTCCTCCAGGGAGTGCTGGTGCGCCCTGGCCGCAACGGCAAAGCGGCCGACCATCCTGGCCAGCCGCTCGGCTCCGGCATCCTTGGCATTTTCAGTTGTCATGCTCACAGCCCCGTCTCCGCACGCACCTCTAGGCAGAGTTCAAGCGCCTCCCCGTTCCTGCTCCCCATCCCTTTGCGCAGCCAGCGCTGCGCCTTCTGCCTGCTGGCCTCCCCCCCTAACCCCTTGGCATAGAGCCTGGCCAGGGCACAGAACGCCCGGGGCTCCCCCTGTGCGGCAGCCGCATCCAGCCAGCGATAGGCACTCATCTCGTCCGGCTCCACCCCACGGCCGGTCCGGTAGAGCTCACCCAGGCGGAAACGCGCCCCGGCATGCCCCTGCTCGGCTGCCCTGCGGTAATAATCCGCGGCGCTCCCTGCCTGGGCTAGGCCGCAACTACCCTCGTCCTCCATTGTCCCCAGGAGGTAGATCGCCTCCAACTCCCCTGCCTCGGCCGCCCTCTTCAGCCAGCGGCGAGCCTCGTAGCAGTCCCGCTCCACCCCATCGCCGCGGTAGTATGCCAAGCCGGTGGAGAGCATGGCTCCACTTCCGCCTGCCTCGGCCGCCGCCAGGCGCTCGCCGAAGGCCCCCTCCCCGGAAGCCAGGGTCGGGAGCATGAGCAGAGAGAGTGAAATCAGTAGATGGCGCATCGCAAGACCTCTTCATGGGGTATCGGCCCGCCCTTTACTTTGGCCGGCCAGAGCATGACATTAAGCCGGAAAAATGCGGCCAATGGCAAGTAAAATCTGAAAAAGAGCCTTTACTTGAGAGCTGGGAGCAGTAGAATAAATATACGCTTTTTCAGCCGGAGCCGGAACTGCCCCGTGCCCGCCGAAACCTACCGACGCCGCTGCCGGATTTACGGCAGCCCCGCCGCACTCCACGGCGCCAGTTCCCCCTCCCGTACCGACATATCCAGCTTACCTGCAGCTGCCATGCAATGGGATACAAGATGCTCGTGGAGGTGCCCCATGGAATCCCAACCAATTGACGAAGCCATTGACCGCTACGTGCGAGAGCGGATGACCAGGGGGGCAAAGGAGGCGAAGGCACGCTTCCTCTCCTACGTCCACCTCCGTTACCGGGGGGGGGAGGCAACCGAATTTCTGGAGAAGACCTCACGCATGGTGCGCTACTACATCAATTTCTTCCGCGTCATGATCAACCCCCTGAAAGGGCCTGAGCTTGCTTTCTTCGCCACGGCAGTCTCCATGGCAATTTTCGGCGGGCTGATGACCATCGACCCGGAAGAGCAGAACCTGGGGTTCTTCCTCCTCTCCGGCGCCCTGGTGCATGGCTGGAACATCATCAGCGTCGTGTTGAAGAAGTGGTGCGACCTGAGCGTCCTCATCGCCATCTACCGGGAGATCCTCTCACTGGCCGAGGGGGAGCTGCGCGAATCCACTCCGGCATGACTCCGGGAGCCTGGCCGGGCTACCTGTCGAACAGCGGCGCTACGGCCACCTTCCCGGAACGCTCCCTATCATTTTTCAGACAAATGGGCTAAACTGACCTCCAGGTTTCACCGCCGCAGCGAAAACACCCTCCGCGAGGTCCAATGTCCAGAGCAGTATCACTCCACGGCTCCCGGCTCCCCTGGCAGCCCGGGAGCACCCCTTTGATGCTAGCCCCCATGCAGGGGCTCACCAACAGCGCCCTGAGAGCCCACTTCGCCGAGCAGGTCCGCCCCGACGTCCTCTTCACCGAATTCATGCGGGTCAGCCCGGTGGCGGCGGTGAAGCGACTCTCAGCCTCCGACCTGCGGGAGATTGCCCCTGCCGAGTGCGGGGTGCCACTGGTGGTTCAGCTCATCGGCCACGGCCGCGAACCACTGGTCTCCGCCGCCATTGCCGCCCAGGAGGCCGGCGCAGCACACCTCAACCTTAACATGGGCTGCCCCTACGGCCGCATGGCCAGCGGCCTCACCGGCGGCGGCATGCTCCGCCGCCCAGAGGAGCTGGCAGAGGTGATCCCCCCGCTGCGGGAGGCGGTCAAGGGCTCCTTCTCCGTAAAGATCCGCGCCGGCTACGAGGATCCGGAGCAGATCCTCTCCCTCCTGCCACTCTTCGAAGCGGCCGGGGTCGACTTCATCATCCTCCACCCCCGCACCGTGGTGCAGGAGTACGGCGGTGAGGCCGACCACTCCATCACCGCCAGGGTGGTGAGAAACACAAGGCTGCCGGTCATCGCCAATGGAGATATCCGCACTGCCGCCGACGGCAGGAGGGTGCTGGAGGAGAGCGGCGCCGCCGGCCTGATGCTGGGGCGGGGGGCGATCGCCGACCCCCTCCTTTTCCGGCGCCTGCGGGGGGAGGCCGATCCCTCTCCGGACACCGCTGCCAGGGCGGCGGAGCTCGCCTCCTACCTTGAGGGGATCCTCCCCCGCTACCGGGAGCTTTTCTGCGGCGACATGCAGGTGCTGGGCAAGATGAAGGCCATCGTCTCCCACCAGGAGGATGCCGGGCTGGCCAAACCCCTCAAGGAGCTGCGCAAGGCAAAGAGCCTGGCCGCCTTCGTGGCAGTGCTGAGCGGGATGAGCCCCCATGGCTGAAGAGTGCTTCCCGGACAGGAGAGCCTTGGAGGAGCTGGCTAAGGCGCGCATCCCCTTCGGCAGATACAAGGGGCAAAGGCTTATCGACCTCCCCGAACATTACATCGTCTGGTTCGCCCGGGAAGGGTTCCCGCCGGGGAAGCTGGGGGAGATGCTGCAAACCGTATACGAGATAAAGGTGAACGGCCTGGAGTACCTCTTCACCCCCCTTCGCTGAACAGAGGCCGGAGCAAAACGGCCCTGCTCAGTGGGCGCACACACCCCCTCCAAAGCAAAAAACCATTCCGAAACAGCTCCTTACAAGATTAATTAATTGACATTTCCCATTTTTAAGATTATTTTCTGCCAAAGGCGTAGTGTGCCTTAAGTGCCGGCAGCACTCTGCTGCCACCCCGAGGGGCCATAGTGGATAAACTTCAGCAGACGATCACGGAATCTGCTCACCTGATTCCGATGCCAACCAGGCAGCGGCTGCTGGAGCAATTTCTCCAACTCGCCGACGACGGGGAGAGCTCCATTGCCGATCTGGCAGCCATCGTCGCCGACGATCCCGCCTTCGCCGCCCACATTCTCACCATCTCCACCTCTGCCTCTCACCCAATGGGTGGAGCAGTCTGCATCGAGCAGTCGCTTGCCCACCTCGGCAAGCCGCTGCTCAGGACCGTTGCCTGCTGCCTGGCAGTGCAGAACTCCCGCAACCAGCAGTACTTCTCCCGCAGCTTGGACCACGGCGGTTTCTGCTGCCACTCGCTGCTGGTGGCCTTCCTTGCCCGTACCCTGGCTGAGGAGATCGGCTACCCATGCCCGGAGGAGGCGTACCTGGCAGGACTGCTGCACGACATCGGCCAGCTCCTCATTGTCGGCGGTATTGCCGAGTACGCCCAGATTCTCGCCGCGGGGAAACAACCTAACGGTGGGGGTGGAGCTGTTGCCCAGCTGGTGGAGAGGATGAGCCCAGAGGCTGTGGGTGCCAGCCTGGTTGAGGGTTGGCGGCTCGACTCCTTCATGGCGGATGCGATCCTCTTTCACCGCTTTCCGGCCGAGCAGATGCACGGTGCGGACACCCTCTGCCGAACGCTCTGGGCCGCCCACCGGCTCGCCACCTGCGTTGAGTCGGGCGATTCGGACCTCGCCCCGATACCCCATCTGCTGGGGATAGAGTCAACAAAACTGGCATGGGTCTGCCGCGCAGCAGGAGAGTGGCTGACGGAGCGCGGCCAGCTCCTCGGCATATCTTCTGGCGGCACCGGGAAGGCCAAGCAGGAGCGGAGCTTCATCTCCCCCGAGCTGACCCTCCCCGAGGCGGACATCGCCCCACCCCACTCCCACCTGCTGTGGAACTTGGCCGCCATGCAGCCACTGCAGGAGGCCACACTCTCATCTCCCGACGAGGGGGAGCTCTACGCCTCACTGGGGCTGGCCGCCACCCTCCTCTACGGCCTCCCCAGGCCGCTCTTCCTGCGCCGACACCAGAGCCGCCCTATCCTGACCGCAGCCGCCACCTCCGGCCTGCCGCCTCTTCTGCAGCGTTTGGAGATCCCCCTCGATCCCTCCTTGAGCCTGGCGGCAGAAGCCCTGGAAACATCATCCCCCGCCGCGCTCCTCGACGTGGGCGCCACACCACAACCCCGCCTGGCGGACCTGCAGCTTGCCCGGCAGCTGGGTAGCCGGGGGCTGCTCTGCATCCCCATGGGGAGCACTGCCCGGGAGTGCGGGGTGATGGTCTTCAGCCTATCCCGCAAGCAGTATGCCGCCAAGCGGCAGATGCTGAATCCGCTTAGCGATTTCGCCCGCCTGGGGGAGCGCTGCATCGGCCAGCTGCGCGCCATGCGCCAGCGGGAGGAGCGGCTGGCTGCCGAGCTGACCAACAGTTTCGAGCAGAATGCGCGCAGGGTCATCCACGAGGCGGCAAACCCCCTCGGCATCCTCAACAACTACCTGCAGATACTGGCCGAAAGGGTCGGCGATACGGCGGAGGTTCAGCAGGAGCTGGCCATCCTCAAGGAGGAGATTTTCCGCGTCGAAAGGATCGTCCGTCGCCTGGGCGATCAGCCGGAGCGGCCAACCGCCGCGGAGAGCGTCAACGTCAACGCGCTCATCGACGGGATGCTGGCCCTCTACGGCGAGTCGCTCTTCGAATCCAGGGGGATCAGGGTGGAGAGAGAGCAGTACCATGGTCTCCCCCTGATGGTGAGTGGCGATCGTGACAGCCTCAAGCAGATCCTCCTCAACCTCTGGAAAAACGCCTCCGAGGCCTTGGAGGAAGGGGGGACGATGAGGATTGCCACGCGCCTCCTGGCACAGGGGGGCGCCCCCCCGGAAGTGGAGATAGTAGTAGGCGACACAGGTCCGGGGATCCCCCCGGAGGTCATGGATCGGCTCTTCCAGCCCATCCCGACCGAGCGCAGCTCCGCCAACAGCGGTGTCGGACTCTCCATCGTCTCCTCGCTGGTGGAGCGGCTCGGCGGCAGGATCGAATGTCAGAGTTCCCCCGGATACGGGACCAGCTTTACCATCAGCTTAGCTCTAGGGCAAAAGGACATGCCATGAAAAGTTTGACTGAAAAGAGCGGGAGGCATCCCAGGGATATCCAGCAGCAGCGAATACTGATCGTCGACGACGAGCCGCTGATCCGCTCGGGACTGAGACAGCAGTTGGAGGGGCCTGGGAGGAGCATCGCCGAGTGCGGCAGCGGCGCTGAAGCCATCGCCCTGATGAAGGGGGTGGAGATCGAGCTGGTCCTCCTCGACATCAACCTCCCGGACATCTCCGGGCTGGAGATACTCGAATGGCTAGCTGCCAACCGGAAGAGCGCCAGCGTCATCATGATGAGCGGCGACGAATCCATGGAGTCCGCCATCAGGGCGCTGCGCCACGGCGCTGCCGACTTCGTGCGCAAGCCGTACGATGTGGAGGATATCCGCCACAAGGTGAGCACGGTCCTCCACCACCGCCGCCTGGAGCAGAGCAACGCCCTGATGAACGCCAGGCTGGAGCAGTCGGAGAGGCTGCACCGCTTCCTGGTGGAGAGCTCTCCGGACATTATCTACACCCTGGACAGCTCCGGCCGCTTCACCTTCATCAACGGCCGGGTGGAGAGCCTGCTCGGCTTTTCCCGCGACGAGCTGATCGGCTGCCCCTACTTCACCATTGTCCACGACGACGACATGGAGCGGGCCGTCTACGCCTTCAACGAGCGGCGCAGCGACCACAGGGCGACCACTAACCTGGAGGTCCGCCTCAAGTGCAAGGAGAACAGCGGCTTCCGCATCTTCGAGGATCGCCATGTCGTGACCATGCTGAGTGCAGTGGGCATTTACGAGAACAGCGGCGGGGTCGACGAGGTCGCCGAGAAGACGCGGCGCTACCTGGGGACCTACGGCGTGGCCAGGGACATCACCGAGCGCAAGCTGGCGGAGGAGACCATCAACTTCCAGGCCATGCACGACCACCTAACCCTGCTCCCCAACAGGCGGCTCTTCCGCGACCGGCTGGAGTTGGCCATAACCCAGGCGAAGCGTAGCGGCAGCATGCTGGCGGTGATGTTCATCGACCTCGACCGCTTCAAGCTGGTGAACGACACCCACGGCCACGCCGAGGGGGACGAACTCCTCAAGAGCGTTGCCCAGCGGCTGCGGGGGTGCATGCGCGCCGGCGACACCCTGGCCCGCCAGGGTGGGGACGAATTCACCGCCCTGCTCCCCGACCTCCATGCCGTGGAGCATGCGACAAAGATCGCCCAGAAGATCACCGACGACTTCAATACCCCCTACCGGGTCATGGGGAACGAGTTCCGCGCCACTGCCAGCATCGGCATAGCCATCTACCCCCGGGACGGCGAGAGCGCCGACACACTGCTGCGCAACGCGGACATCGCCATGTACAAGATCAAGGGGCGCGGCAAGAACGGCTACCAGGTATTCAACCCATCCATAAACTCAAGCTACCGGGACAGTATCGTCCTGGAGAACGAGCTGCGCCAGGCCGTGAGGGGGGGGGAGTTCGTACTCCATTACCAGCCCCAGGTCAATGTCAGGGAACAGCGGGTAGTCGGCGTGGAGGCCCTGCTGCGCTGGAAACACCCTGTCCACGGGCTGCTCAACCCTAGCGGATTCATCGAGCTTGCCGAGGAGTCGGGCCTGATCGCCTCGATAACCGACTGGGTGCTTGCCGAGGCATGCCGGCAACTGGCGGCATGGCGGGACAGGGGGCAACTGGAGCTGCGCATGGCGGTCAACATCTCCCCCAGCGAATTCGAGCGCAAGGACCTGGTGGCGCGGATCTGCTCCCAGCTGGAGCGGCACGGCATCCCCGGTGAACTCCTGGAGGTGGAGATCACCGAGAACCTGCTCCTCAGCGAAACCGCCGGCGTGGTCGCCAAGATGCGCGCCCTGCGCAGCCGAGGGATACGCATCTCCATCGACGATTTCGGTACCCGCTACTCCTCCCTCAACTACCTGCGCAAGTTTCCGGTCAGCGCCATCAAGATCGACCAGTCGTTCGTCCGCGACCTCGGCGACAAGCGGAGCGGCTCGCCGATCATCAGCGCCATCGCCGGCATCGCCCAGGGCTTCGGCCTGCATCTCATCGCCGAGGGGGTGGAGAGCGACTGCCAGCTGCAGGCCCTGCGCTACCTCGGTTGCGAGGAGATGCAGGGGTACCTCTTCAGCCGCCCGCTGCCGGGGGAGCAGGTCATGGAGCTGCTGACGTCCATCGGTGACCGGCAGAGCCTCTTCACTACCGACAGCTCGCCGCTGCTGGCCGCCATGGCCTTGGGAACAGGCGACGCCCCCTAGACATATAGCTCCAAGGAAAAGGCTAATACCGAGAAAGCCCGGCGATTCCCGCCGGGCTTTCCATTTCCGGGTCTCTCTTTTTAATTCACCTCATATCCGAAACTACGTATAATTGGGGGCATGTTTCCAGGGGCTCACCCCCTCTGCCCGGGGGGCCTGACAAGCCGGGTCACGGCCCCCTCCAGCCCACGGCGCTTCCCGACAAGGACAGATACCATGAAGGTCACGCAGCAAAACGCTCAACCTGAAGCATCGCACCCGCTGGCAGATTTCCTCTGCATAAGGCTCCTCACCCCGGCTTACGAGCAGGCCATCTCCCGGCAGCCGCTGCTGAACATCGACTCCCTGGTGGTCCCCTCCCCCTACGTGCAGGACAAGAGCCTGGACCTGGATTACGGCCTCAGCTACGTCTGGGAGGAGCGGGGGGAGCTGCTCGGCTACATGATGGTATACTCCTCGCCGGACCGCAGTAAGCTCCATATCTACCGCCAGGTGACCAGCCCCTTCGGCCGTGGCAAGGGGATCGGCACCGCCTTCGTCACCTGCCTGGCCCGCTCCGTAGAGCCCGATGCCCACATCTACCTCTATGTCTGGGAGAAGCTCGCCAGCTCCATCGACTTCTTCAGGAGCAAGGGGTTCGAGGTCGAGGACCACCTGGTCTACCGGAAGATGAGGTTCCTCCTCATCTCGGTCACTGCCCGGGTCCTGGCAAAGACCGCCCCTTCCGGCAAGCGCCCGGAGGCGACGGTCGCCGAGGAGCTGAGCAAGGTGCGCCACGACGTGAAGAAGTCCCTCAGGGTCCTCTCCGACATGGCGGCCATGATGTCGGTGGACAACTTCAACAGGATCGCCGAGGACATGAACCGCGAGTCCCGGGTGATGCTCAACATCCTCAACATGTACGAGGACACCATCCACCTCTCCCACAAGGTCTCCCTGAAGGAGCTCCTCAGTGAAAGGATCATCCCCTACATCGAGACGGTGGAGAGCGGCTGCGAGGTGCGCCTGACCATGAAGTCGCGCATCGAGCCGGTAAACGGCAGCTACGTCGCCGTCAGCCGGGCACTGGTCAACATCGTCGCCAACGCCATGGACGCCATCCGGGAAGCGGGGCGGCCGGGTTTGATCCAGTTCGTCCTGGAGCAGCACGACAGCGACGTCATCCTCACCATCACCGACAACGGCTCCGGCATCGCCCCAGACCGCCTCCTCCCCGGCCCGGACGGGGTGCCCCTCTTCGTCGGCCATACCACCAAGGGGCCCCACGAGGGTGAAGGTGTCGGCACCAGGCAGATCTACGCCGTTTTCGGGGGGGAGAACATCAGGGTGGAGAGCAGCGTCGGGGAGTACACCCGCTGGACCGTGAGGATGGCCAGGAGCACCACCAGGGAGAGCCAGCTTTTGACCGAGCTGGGGACTAAGTACGTCCGCTTCATCAAGTCCACCCAGAAGATATGGCTGACCCCCCAGAGCCCGCGCAGCGAGATCGAGGCCTTCATCTGGCAGCTGCGCCAGATGGAGCTCTTCAGCTACGACCTGATCTACCACTTCAGCCGCTACAACAACGTGCGCGACGTCTTCCTTGGGGTCATGCTCTACCGCTACGGCGGCCGCCCCTTCGAGTCCTTGAAGGAGGAGGTGCGCAGGTGCCGGCTCGACTCCCCGGCCATCGGCTCCTGGCTCCTCGGCATCACCAGGAGGATTTTCCGCAACGAGAGCTGGCTCAGGGAGCACCTCCCCTTCGCCGAGATCCGCGGCGTCCTCCTGCAGAGCTACGGCCAGTCACAGGATCGGACCATGGTCTTCACCCTCGACCCGGAAAGCGGCAGATTCCTCGCCGCGGACCGCAAGCTGGCGGAACATGTGGACTTCGTCCAGTACCTGGGGCGCAGCCGCGACGAGCTGCTGCGGGGGGAGCTGGTGGGCGACCTGCGCAACCTGCAGAGCCCGATCTACCTGGGGGTATGGTCGGTGCGCAGCCGCGACGACCTGTACGACAAGCTGCGCCTCATCAGCCGGGGGTGCCGCCAGCTCATCTCCATGGGGCTCAGCCGGGAGAAGCAGGTCTGCTTCTACAGCACCACCTACAACAGCGGCGACTACGAGATCGACACCTTCAGAACCGTCACCTTAGGGGGGATGGCCGACCTGGCCGAGGAGGAGCTGGCCGGCTTCTGCCGGCAGGCGGAGAGCGATCTCGGGGGGATAGTGCTGGCGGGGTAGGAAATCATGGGGACGGGCCGGGGCTGCCGGAGCCCCAGTGAGGGTTTTTTTCAAGCTTCACGTGGTACTGTTCTCACCGATCGATTCACACTAGTTGATGAGGTCATGCTGACAAGGTATCCATAACTCCCTCATTCCAGGCGGAGAGCATCCGGCTTCCCACGTCATGAAACTCCGGGTGTTCCTTCACATAGGCAGACAACACAACCTGCGTATCGTTAACTCCATCCGCGACTTCTTCGTAAATCTGCCCGATCTTTCCCACTGGCAGCGCCAAGTGCGATACCGCAAATTTCTCCAGAACCTTTCTCGGCCACCATTTCTTGGTACCTGCCAGGGAGAGTGCGGGAACATCCTTGGGAATATATGCCACCGTCGTTACCATGTCATACACTGGCGCCAGTCGGACCGGCTGTCCGGGCCACTCGTACAGAACACCGAAATTCTTCAGATGGGCATCACCGTTGCGTATCATGCAAGAGAGAACGAGCGCTGCGAAAAATTGCTCGCGGGCAGCTTGCAGAAACTCTCCCGACACGAAATCCTTGATCGAGCGCGCAACACGTTCATAGGTGCTGCCGTATTTCTGGGCGGTACCCAGAGCCTGCAGGGAGCAGATATCCTCGAATCCCAAGGAATATCCGGTATCGGCCAGATCGAACCGTTTCATCACGAACAGGCCGCCATTTGCGGAGAGATGAAATTCCGGCACTGGAAGGCCCGCTTGCCGGGCGGCGGTCATGCAGAAGAATTCGTTTGCCGCCAGTTGCGGATAATCGGCTCCCCAGGATTTCACGATATAGCCGCCAACGGCAGCGGTTCCCCGTTCGGTAGCGTCCAGCATGACCTTTGGCTGGACGCCGGAAACACCGGACCGGAGAGCATACTTCGCTACAAGGTCATGAAACAGTTCCTCGGTGTCAGGAAATGACAACAGGTCATCCAGCGATTCGACTGTTTCAACAACGCCTGGAGTACTGTCACCCGGCAGGGAAAAACGGTTACGGCCGACCTGGTTGCCGCCGGTAACGCGCAGAATGGTGAGATCATCATCACCTGCAAGCTTGGCGATTGCACGCCGGATAGCTTCGAGCAGGGCGCCTTCCGGCAGGTTCATCTGGAATATCGGATGCAAGTCCCGGCTCAGCCAACTCTCCAGACGCATCGGCATGGTGAGCGATACCTGGGCATCCGGTGATTCCACGGACTGATCATAGGCAAACACATACTGGCGCAGGTCAGGAGCCCGTTGCAAGAGGCCGGCCCGGCATTCAGCAGCCCATACGGCCAGGGTATGAGCACTCATTTCACACCCCTCAGCTCATCCAGAGTCGGCGGCACACCTGCCGATCTCACCCGGAGCTCAAGATTCAGGTACTCCAGCATCCGGATCAACTTACGGACGCCGATTTCCTGGACGGTTCCCGACTCGATCTGGCTGATCGTTGTACGGCTCATCTCCAGGTCCTTTGCCATCTTTCCCTGGGAGATCTTCCGACGCTTGCGCTCTTTGCGTATTTCCTCACCGATCTCGAACAGCATATTTGCATTCTATACAAAACAACGAGGCATATCAAGCCGATTTTGTTTCATATGCGAAACACTTGAAGCGTGACCCGCGTGACCACGTGACCAGGGGACGCCCTTCACATTTCCATATTCAGCAGCTCTTCGATTTTCAAACCCTCTTCCCGCACAATGCGCTCACCTTTCTGCACCGCCATGCTGACGGTTGAAAGGGCAATCTGCAGGCGCTTCGCCACTTCTGTCATCGATAATCCCAGTTCTGTAACTGCCCAATAGCCGCACAGGTTGCGAGTACGGACCACCCGGCGCAATTTCGACGGGCCTATGAGTTGTCCCGGCTCTAAGCCGGTGGATGCGGCTACTGCCTGAATCAGGTGCTCCAGGCTGATCCCTTTGGCTTTATAGCTATAGCGGCGGGTCAGTTGTTCGTCGGCCCCCGCCAGGACGCTCTCGACAAAGTCCCCGTCTCCCAGTATCCGCTCATCGCTCTTCTGAAAGTTTCCCGCTGTACGCAACTCCTGGACTCCTGCCCACCCTCCGGCACTGCGAACCAGCCCCCCTCCGGTCAAGCCGGGTTGCTTGCCGAGGGCTCTACCCTGTTCAAGGTACTCCTGATATCTGCTTCTCGCTACGCGAAGAGTGCCGCCGAAAGATGACAGCAGCTCATCCGTTCCCTGCCATTCGCATCGGTGCGTACCAAGGATGACGCCATGACCGCTGTAGGGATAATCCGCCAGGGAATCGATATCACCGACGAGCCTCGCCCGCAGAGGGTTCAAGTGGATGTAACGCACCAGCTCTTTCAGATAGGAGTCTTCCTGGCACAAGATGGATTTATACCGATTCTGGAACAGATGACCGCTACGCTGATGTCGGCGGTTGAATCCGGCAGCATATCCGGTCAATAGCCGCCGCATGACCGTAGCGATCGGTACGTTGCCGGTCTTTAACAACAGATGAAAGTGGTTGGGGATGAGCGCCCAGGCAAAGCACTG
>CALMOE010000275.1 GCA_937871715.1 uncultured Geobacter sp.
GAGTTCAGCGATCGTCTCTCCTTCCCGGTCGAGGCCGCCAGCATGGAGAAGGTGATGGCTGTCATCTCCGCCATCCGCAACATCCGCGGCGAGATGGAGGTGCCGCCGTCGAAGGAGATAGCCGTCATCCTCTCCTGCGGCAGCGACGACTCTCTACACCTGATGAAGCAGGCGGAAGGCTCCATCATCGGCCTGGCAAGGGTCTCGGATCTGGCCATCGGCCGGGATATCCCCAAGCCGGAGGATGCATCAATCCAGGTGGCCGGCGACGTCCAGGTCTACGTCCCCCTCAAGGGGTTGGTGGATGTGGAGGCGGAAGTGCAGCGGCTTCTCAAGGAGATCGGCAAGGTGGACAAGGAGATCGACCTGTTCACCAAGAAGCTGCAGAACCCCTCCTTCGTTGACCGGGCGCCGGCTGAGATCGTCGCCAAGGAGAGGGAGAAGCTGGCCGAGGTGACCGCCAAGAAGAGTGTGCTGGAAGAGAGCCTGGAGAAGATCAGCCGGCTGTGATAGGCAGAAAGAAGAGAGAAGTAAGGAGAGAGAAGTAAGGAGAGAGAAGTAAGGCCTTTACTGCTCACTTCTCACTAGTCACTGGTTCACATCAAGGAGCACGAGTGTCATTGCCATTACCCCTGCCATTCTACATTTTCGCCTTCCTCCTCGGCGCGGTCGTCGGCTCCTTTCTCAACGTCTGTATCTGCCGCCTCCCTGAGGAGAAGTCGGTTGTTACCCCCCCCTCCGCCTGCCCCAGTTGCGGCGAGGGTATCAGGTGGTACGACAACATCCCCATCCTCAGCTGGCTCCTCCTGCGGGCCAGGTGCCGCCACTGCGGGGAGCCGATCTCCTGGCGATATCCGCTGGTGGAGGGGGTGAACGGCCTGCTTACCCTGGCACTGTTCGCCAAGTACGGCCCGACCCTCCCCTTCCTGGCCCTGTTCATCCTCAGCTCCAGCCTGGTGGCCATCACCTTCATCGATCTTGACCACCAGATCATCCCCGACTGCATCAGCCTCCCCGGAATTCTGGTCGGCTTCGCCTTCTCCTTCTTTCTCCCCTGGAGCGGCTGGTTCAACTCCCTGGCGGGCATTCTCCTCGGTGGGGGGAGCCTCCTCCTGGTAGCCTGGGGGTATGAAAAGCTCACCGGCAAGGAGGGGATGGGGGGTGGTGACATCAAGCTCCTGGCCATGATGGGGGCTTTTCTCGGCTGGCGCTCCGTGCCGTTCATTGTCTTCGCCGCCTCCCTGGTGGGGTCGGTTGTCGGCGTAACGGCCATGGTGATCCAGAAGAAGGACGGCAAGCTGGCCATCCCCTTTGGCCCCTTCCTGGCCTTCGGCGCCATGCTCTACATCTTCTGCGGCAGGCAGCTGATCACCTGGTATTTCTCCATAGGCAGGTAACTGAAACAGGATCGAGGTACGAGGAACTAGGAGAAGGAGACGAATAATGAGAAATGCGGTGAATTCTCGAATTTTGTGCCTCGCACCTCGTGCCTCGCACCTCGCACCTGAATTATGATCTCCCGCGACCGACTGGGACTCACCTCCGCCATCCTGGCATCCCTGGCCAGCCTGCTCCTCCTCACCTGGCTCCTCCTCAGCATCATCTCCTTCAAGACCGCGGAAAAGGATCTCCTCTCCCAGAAGATAGCCCATGCCAGCACCCTGCTGACAATGCTCCTGGCCACCATCCCCGATGATTTCGCCGCCAGCAGGGAGCCGGGGGCGCAGCTGCAGCGTGCGATCGATGCAATCGCCGCTGACCGTGATTTTGCCGGCCTGCTGATCATCTCCACAGACGGCAGGGTGGCGTTTGCCAGGGGGGACAGTCTCAGCGATCCACGTCTGGCCGCCACCATGCAAGGTGGTGGGGAGGTTAGCGCCATTTCCGACAGCGGCCAGCTCCTCCTTACCTACGCCCCGGTCGGCAACCCCTCCTCTCCGCTGGGTGCGGCCCGTCTCTCCCTCTCCCTCGGGGATCTGCAGGCGCGACTGGTGCGCTCCAGAACCCTCTTCCTCGGCTACTTCATTCTCGACTTCGTGCTGCTCCTCTTCCTCGGAGGCTACATGCTGCGCCGTATCGTCGTCGCCCCGCTGGAGCGGCTCCTGGCGGCGACGGAGCGGATAATTGCAGGTGATTACGGTCACCCTGTGGCAATAAGGGGTAGGGGGGAAATTGCCGGACTTGCCAGGTCTTTCAATGCCATGCAGTCTACCCTGAGGGTCAGGCAGGAGGAGGTGGAGAAGTATGTCCGCTCCCTAGAGGAGGCCAACCTGGCGCTGCAGGAGGCTCGCCAGGAGGCGATCCGCTCGGAGAAGATGGCCTCAATCGGCCTTCTGGCAGCCGGCATGGCCCACGAGATCGGCACCCCCCTGGCGGCGATCATCGGCTACAACGGGGTGCTTGTTGACGAACTGGCCGCTGACCCGGAAAAGAGCGACTACCTGCGGCGTATCGCCAGGGAGGCGGAGCGGATCGACCGCCTTGTGCGTGAGCTCCTAGACTATGCCCGGCCGGGGAAGGGTGAGGCCGAAACCATCCACCTGCAGGAGTTCATCGACGATCTCCTCGCCATGCTGGGTGGCCAGGGGGTATTGAAGAGGCTTACGGTGACGAATGATCTGGCGCAGGATCTCCCCCCCCTATACCTGGACCGGCACAAGCTGATGCAGGTGCTGGTCAACCTGATCATCAACGCCCGCGATGCCATGCCGCAAGGTGGGGAGCTGAACCTGACCGCCACGACCGAGCCGGGGTGGGTTGTGCTCTGCGTGACGGACAGCGGGGCGGGGATGGCGCCGGAGGTGATGGAGAAGGTCTTCGAACCGTTCTTCACCACCAAGGAGCCGGGGAAGGGGACCGGTCTGGGGCTTGCCATCTCGGCCAGGCTGATGGACTCCTTCGGCGGCAGCATTGGCGTGGAGAGCGAGCCGGGGAAAGGGACAAGGTTTACTGTCCGCTTGCCGGTGAAAGGCAGTGAGAAGTAAGTAGTAAGTAGTGAAAAGCAGTTACTTCTTACTGCAGTGTCGGAGAGAATTGTGAAAAAAAGCGAGGCCAAAAAACGAATCCTGGTGGTGGATGACGAGGAGAACCTGCGCCACATGCTCTCCGTAGTGCTGAAGAAGCAGGGGTACATGGTGGAGAGCGCGGCACACGGAGGGGAGGCCCTGGAGTTGCTGGCAGCGGGGGGGTATGACTTCATCCTCAGCGACATCATGATGCCGGTCATGGATGGCCGCGCCCTGCTGGGGGAGATATCCCGCCTGGGGATCGGCGGGACGGTGATCATGATGTCGGCCTACGGCGACATTGAGACCGCCCTGGAGTGCATGCAGAAGGGTGCCTACGACTACATCTCCAAGCCGTTCAGGAACGACGAGATCGTCCTGGTGCTGAAAAAGGCGGTGGAGAGGGAGCGGCTGAAAGAGGAGAACCGACGACTCAAGGAGGAGCTTCGCCTGGAGGGCTCCTGCGGCGGCATCATCAGCCGAAGCCCGGCAATGCTGGAGGTTTTCTCCCTCATCCGCAGGGTCTGCGACTACCGCACCACCGTGCTTATCAGCGGTGAATCAGGGACCGGCAAGGAGCTGGTGGCCAGGGCGCTCCACTACGAGGGTGCCAGGCGCGGCGGCCCCTTCGTGGCGATCAACTGCGCCGCCATCCCTGAGACCCTTCTGGAGAGCGAGCTCTTCGGCCATGCAAGGGGGGCGTTCACCGACGCCATCAGCGACAAGGCCGGACTGTTCGAACAGGCTGATGGCGGCACCCTCTTCCTCGACGAGATCGGCGAGATGCCCCTTTCCCTGCAGGTGAAGCTCCTCAGGGTGCTGCAGGACGAGGAGGTGAGGCGGCTTGGTGGGGGTGTGACGAAAAGGGTTGATGTGCGGGTGGTCTCGGCCACCTCCCGCCGCCTTGAGGATGAGGTGGCCAGCGGACGCTTCAGGGAGGATCTCTTCTTCCGCCTGAACGTCTTCGCCATATCCCTCCCCCCATTGAGAGAGCGCCCCGAGGATATCCCGCTGCTGGCGGAGCACTTCCTGCAGCGCTACTGCCGCCGTTTCGTCAAGGGGGTGGAGTCGCTCTCCCCCGGGGCGATGGCTGCCATGTCAGCCTACCCCTGGCCGGGAAACGTGCGCGAGCTGGAGAACGTCATCGAGAGGGGGGTGATCCTCTGCGACCTCCCCGAGCTGGGGGTAGCCCAGCTGCCGGAGAGGGTGCTGGCTTCCCGCTCCAGGGGTGACGAGCTGCTGATGGTCGGCGAATCCCTCTCCATCAAGCAGTCGGGCGAGGCCCTGGAGCGCGCCCTCATCCGCCGGGCTCTGGAGAAGACCGGGGGGAACCGCACCCACGCGGCCAGGCTGCTGGAGATCAGCCACCGTGCCCTGCTCTACAAGCTGAAGGAGTACGGTCTGGAGTGACGGCGCTCAGGTGTTCTGCCGCGTATTTTCGTTCACTACTGTGCAACTTTTTCATAGTAGTGTGGGCGGAAGGAGGGTATGATGCTTGTCGCTGTCCATTATTTCAACTGGTTACGTAGGCTCGGCTTTTGGCCCTTTAGTTGCATAATGGAATATGGGCAAGGATACCCTTCAAGCCGCAGATAAGTACGAGGTGTTA
>CALMOE010000276.1 GCA_937871715.1 uncultured Geobacter sp.
AAATACTCGATTATCAGCTCAGTTCTGCATAATGTGCTTTGGGCAACAGGCCGTCTATTGTTAATACTTTCATACGCTTTTCTTGCATGGTTTCATCCCTTGCCCCAAATTGGGTCATTCCCAAACTGTTGCCTGAGCCGCTCATCTGGATGCTGCTCATAGAACTCCCCCTCGGTAAAAGAGAATTGATACCCGGTTAGGTAATCCTGGATGACCCTGTAGGCGGCGTTTATCTTCCGAATCATGGTAGGATCATCGGTGCTACCTGCGTCTGGGTGGTGTTGCTTGACTAGTTCCCTATGCCGAGTCTTTATTTCCCGCAGAGTAGCACGTTCTTCCAGCCCGAGTATACGGCGGGTTTCCCGTATGTCGTCAAATGTCATTATGAGTCCTCAGTGCGCCCAATCTATGTCAGGCAAAAACCCGCCGCTGGAACCAGAAGGCAACATTGACCAGCCCGATCATCGCCGGCACCTCGACCAGTGGGCCAATGACGGCGGCAAAGGCGGCTCCCGAGTTCAGGCCGAACACTGCCACCGCCACCGCTATCGCCAGCTCGAAGTTGTTGCTGGCGGCAGTGAAGGCGAGGGTGGTGGTCTTGCCGTAATCGGCTCCCATGCTCTTGCCCATCCAGAAGGAGACCAGGAACATGACGATGAAGTAGATCAACATCGGCAGGGCGATCCGCAGCACGTCCAGCGGTAATTGGACTATGAGCTGACCCTTAAGGCTGAACATCACCACGATGGTGAAGAGCAAGGCTATCAAGGTAATCGGCCCTATCTTCGGCACAAGTTTCTTGTGGTACTGCTCCTTACCCATGACCTTGACCCCGACAGTCCTTGTAACGGCTCCAGCGATACAGGGGATGCCCAGGTAGATGAAGACGCTCTTGGCGATCTGTTGGATACTGACATCGACCACGCTCCCCGACAGGCCGAACATTGGGGGCAATACCGTGATGAAGAACCAGGCATAGACGCTGTAGAAGAGCACCTGAAAGACGCTGTTGAACGCTACCAGCCCGGCGGCGTACTCGGTGTTGCCCTTGGCAAGGTCATTCCAGACGATCACCATGGCAATGCACCGCGCCAGCCCGATCATGATCAGCCCCACCATGTATTCCGGCTTGTCCGGTAAGAGGACAATCGCCAGCACGAACATGAGCTGCGGGCCGATCAGCCAGTTCTGCACCAGAGACAACCCCAGCACCTTCTTGTTGTGGAAGACCTCCGGCATCTCCTCGTACTTCACCTTGGCAAAGGGTGGATACATCATCAGTATCAGGCCGATGGCTATGGGGAGATTGGTGGTTCCGACCTGGAAGCCGTTGATGAAAGACTCGGCGCCGGGGACAAAGTAGCCGAGGCCGACTCCCAGGGCCATGGCTGCAAATATCCAGGCGGTCAGCCAGCGGTCGAGAAAAGATAGTTTCCGTGATACGTGCTCACTCATGCTGTCCTCTTGCCAGATAGGCAATCAACCTCTCCTTGATCTCGTCCCGGACCCGCCGGAAATCCTGCATCACTTCCCCCTGGTTCCCTACGGTTCGTGAAGGATCATCGAACCCGATATGAACCCGTTTGACTCCGCCGACGTACACCGGACACAGTTCGTTGGCCGAACCGCAGAGGGTTATCACATGGTCGAATTGCTCACCTGCGAGCTCCTCCAGGGTTTTTGAGAAGTGCTTCGACATGTCAATGCCCAGCTCGGCCATGACCTCAATTGCCAACTGATTGACCATTGTTGCTTCCGTTCCTGCGGAGAAGGCTTGGTATCGATTTCCGAGAAAGTGGTTGATGAGCCCCTCCGCCATCTGAGAGCGGCAGGAGTTGTGGGTACAGAGAAACAACACCTTTTTCATAACTATTCCTTAAACCGGATTTGCGGATATTTGTGGACAAAATATATATTAGGCACAACTGTTGTTTTCAGACAGCTTTCTCAGGCTTTCAACGTCCTGCTTCACGATCTCCTGCTGCTGCAAGAAGTAGCGGATAGTGGGCAAGAGGGACTGCTGAAGCGGTCCTGGTTGCTTGACTATGGAGTAGTATATCCAGACTCCTTCGCGGCGGTCCTGAAGCCATCCGGCATTTTTGAGGTGCGACAGATGTCGTGATACAGTTGACTGCGGCAGTTGCAGTATGGCGATCAAATCACAGACGCATAACTCCCTTGCTTCCATGAGCAAGGCAAGGATGCGGAGGCGGGTATCTTCTTCGAGGGATTGGAATACCGTGGTGAGGTCGTTCATGGTGCCAATATATCCGCTTCTACGGATGCAGTCAAGACAACTTCGTAGAGTTATTTCTGCGACAGGCAGGCATAGAGGCAAGCTCTAATGAAATTATCTCTGCATGTAACAGCGATGCTTTACGGTATATTGCAGAAATAACGTATTATTTAAGGTACATCAATGGACGCCACTGGCCACCTAAAGACCAGAGAAAAAGATTAAGCCCCGATTTCTCAGGGCTTAATGTCATGCTCCGGTCCTTGCAGGACCTTTAAATAATGGGGTGGCGTCTATCTAACCAATCAAATAACATGCTGATATTACGTGGATTAAGCAGTGTGAATATTGATATCTACTGTAATATCTACTGTAAAGAATGTCTGCTACCTTCAAATTGCCGCTTTACATGGGTTATAAAAGCGGCCGAATCTCCTGTACATCCCATACAGCTATTCTATCACCAAACTTCTTTGTTGGCTTCGGAAATTTACCCTCTGCAATCCACTTGTACAAAGTTGATTTTGAGACAGGTATCCGCTCCAAAACGTCAGGTAAGCGTATATATCCTGTCGCTGGAAGACCATCGTCAATCCCGTTAGCCAACAAGGCATGACTAAATACATTTTGCATTTGCATCTCCCCTATTATTGTTTATTCGCGATATGTCTTTCTAGGTGAGCCTAAGTGTATGCCACCATTTTGTTGATTTCGCATTTTACTTAATCGTAGCCTTGCTACGTAACATCTCGATTTTTAACAAAAACGTGTCATCTAACTTTTTCTGCCGTTGAACTGTGCTGTTGATTTCATCTTATAGCCATTGAGTCGTTATCGACGCGTACTCCCCGATTCAGTGCCCCGCCTAAGGGTATAATGCCGCTTAGGCGGGTGTTTATGGTTCACTAAAGGCTAGGCAATATTCAAGTCTATAAACCGATTAGATGGCTATTCCTTTTGACTCATTGAATCCACTCTGCCCTACTAACTATTTACATTCTTAGAGGGAGCAGACCTGTTTTGCTCCACCGCACATTCATTTTTAGCTTTACGTTTTTCTTCGAAGGCTTGTAGTGCTGACAACTTGTAGAACACCCTCCTGCCCCGCTTTATATATGCAGGCCCGTCGCAATAGCAACGCCATGAAGCAAGTGTTTGGACATGAACGCCTAGGTATGCTGCTGTTTGCGTAATGTCGAATAACATGTCTACCGTCTTTTCAGTCATTTAATTACCCCCTTCAACCCTTTGAGATAGTGCTTAACCGTGTTAAGCCTGAATAACAGCCGGGAGTTATAGAAGACCGTCCGCCATTCCTCTGCCTTTCTTGGATTTTCGATAAGGATGTATCTCATCCAACCTGTCAAGTCATACCCTTCTTTGAGCTGTGCCGACCTTTTGCTGGAAAGGCGGGAAATCTTCACTCTCCATGCAGTTGCCCATTTGTCAATGTCGATATCTTCAATCGTTTTTCCCGTCGCCTTGTTCAAGCCGGTCAGAATTATGTGTGCATGATATTGCATCCTAAGTGGGAGGTGTCCGGTGTAGTCGCCGAATATCCCACCGATATAGGCGACACCCATTCTTTCCTCTTTTGCAATGTTGTGTGCCCATTTTGATAAGAGCCGCCTGCACTCGCTCTGTCTCTTGCCGGGAGGAAACCAGATTGTCACTGCCATCCATGTGTCTATGCTCTTCGTAATGCCTCCTTTCAGACCAGTTCAGTCTTGTTTCTTGTGATGCCCACCCTAGCAGACATTTGGCCAGAATGTTGCTAGTCAACAACAGGCTCCAATAAGCCATTACCATTTACAGCCGGATTGCTATGCTCGTGCGGGCATTTGCCGCCGAATAGGGTCTGTTTAATGGTTCTGGTTCTATGAAGTTGTTACGTTGTTGATTATGAGTGGGGGGGGAGTGGAAATGAAAAACCCCTACGAGCTCAGTCCGTAGGGGTCTAGTATTAATGGCTGCTCCTATTGAGCTACCATTTTCATCTTATATATAATTATTGTAGTCGTCGGAGGTTGGAAAGTGAGAAAAAATATCAGATTGTGCGATTTTTTTTAGTCGTCGGATATCTTCGCATTTGCTGATGACCGTTCCATGCATTTTATATGCGCTGCCATCCTGAATGCCACCAATTAAAAATGCGGCTCAAACGACTAAATTTGCCCTCCGCTTGCTCTTCATGTCAAAGGCAATGCCCTGCTTCGTAGACTTGGTAATGACTGAATAAATGGCCCCATTTTTTCAGCGATTGTTCTTGTAGTGCGTGAGCATCTGGCTCTCCTGTCAACGATGCAACTTCCCATTCGAAATAATCAATTACTTTGTCCCATTCAACGTCATCAAGGATATAAGCATCTTCCATCGAACCGCCAAAAATGACGGCGCAAGGTTCCACAAGTTTCTGCTGGAAAGGATTTTCAATACCTACTCCCCTGAACAATTCAGCTATCACATGCTTCACCTCTTCCGGCCAAGGTGCTGCAATTAACGGGACAAGATGAGAGGGCTTTTCCCATCCCCATTTCCCCGGTTGTGGAATTGTCGTATAACTGCCCGCTAGGTACGCCCATTGCGGCAAGTGTGTATATTCATGTGTGGTTAAAAACATATTCAGAGTTTTCTATAACTATTCAATTCTGAAATGACATATAAAACCTGACTTTCAGCACTAGTTAATCCTGAGTCACCAACATCAATCAACAAGACTTCGTTTCCTGTTTTCATATCCTTTATGATAAGTCTGCCGTGCTTGATTTTATTATGAAACAAATCAAAGTAGCCATGGTAATTACCAGTCAATAAATAGTATGCTTCATATTTATTTTTTGTTGTCTTATAACCATTTTCAGCTAATCCTTTATAAAATACTTCAGTCAAGTTAAGCCTATCCGGCACAAATTCGACATATATACTATTATTTGTCATAATTTGTTTATTTATTGGTTGAATTATTGGGGTCATAGCACAAGAGGTAATACTTAAAGTCATAACCATTGCAACCATATACCGTATAATCATAAAGTCATACCCCTCCTTAAACATAATAATATTTTAAAGCTTATATATTGTAACGGTATATTTATCAATAACTAATTGACGCTCGTCGAAACATAAAATCAACTTGTAATCAGTGTTTATGCGACATCAACTTGCTTAAATGGCAGCACAACTGCGCCATTTTTGAGGCTACAAAGGTAATTAGACCACTCCTGCATCATCTTTCTGCGCTCGGCAAGATGTGCCGTCCGGTTGTATGCCCTACCGTTAGGGTCTTTGACCGCGTGTGCAAGTTGATGCTCAATATAATCGGGCCTAACCTGTAGCACTTCATCAAGTATCGTCCGCGCCATAGCCCTAAAGCCGTGGCCGGTCATAGTGTCCTTGTCATACCCCATCCGTCGAAGTGCGGCATTGATGGCGTTGTTACTCATTGGACGACTAATAGAGCGGTGGCAAGGAAAAAGATACCTTCCCCTACCGGTCAGTACATGGAGTTCCATTAATATAGCGATTGATTGATGCGATAACGGAACAATGTGAGGCTGTTTCATCTTCATTCGTTCTGCTGGGATATTCCATTGTTCCGCTTCAAAGTCAATTTCTACCCATTCAGCTTGCCTAAGTTCGCCGGGACGAACAAAGAACAACGGTGCAAGCTGCAACGCACATTTAACCACAAATGAGCCATGAAAACCGTCTATTGCTCTAAGAAGTGGTGCCACTTCTTTTGGGTCTGTAATAGCCGGATGATGGCCTTGCTTGTACGCTGGCAATGCTCCTTTCAAGTTACCTGTAGGGTCTTGTGCTGCTCTTCCCGTCGCAACAGCATAGCGGAATATCTGTGAACAAATTGTTCTCACTCTGTGAGCCGTTTCCAAGGCTCCTCTGCTTTCTATCCGGCGCAACATCGCTAGAACCTCAGGTGCTTTTATCTCGCCAATTGGTCTATCACCCATTACAGGGAAGACGTCTGAATGCAATCGTCTTAGCGTTGTTGCTGTATGGCTTGAAGACCATGATTCAGAAAACTTGTTGTGCCATTCACGTGCTACAACTTCAAAACTATTCTCCGTGTCAGTGACTACAGCGGCCTTCTGTGCCTTTTTAACAGCGGAGGGGTCAACGCCATTAGCCAGCAGTTTCTTGGCATCTTCGCGGCGCTGCCGTGCACCTGAAAGGGAGATAGTTGGATAAGAGCCAAGCGCAAGGGTCTTTCGTCTTCCGGCAAAAATGTAGTCGAGACGCCACAACTTCCCGCCTGAAGTGTGACAGAAGAGGTATAATCCTCCGCCATCCGTCAATCTATAATCCTTAGCTTTTGGCTTTGCATTTTTGACTTGAATATCCGAAAGCGGCTGTATCAACTTTGGCATTGTGTCGACTCCGTTTTTACAGTAGATAAATACGCATCATGCTCACCTACTGCATAATCTACTGTATAAAAAATGAGGAGTCAATGCACTTCATCGGACTAGCTAGGACGGTTAGCAACAAAAAAGCCCTGATTTACAGGGCTTTTTGTACTACCTTCGACGTCGGTAGAAGTTAGTTTGGTGGAGGTGGCGGGAATCGAACCCGCGTCCGAAAGTCATACGCAGAAGGGGTC
>CALMOE010000277.1 GCA_937871715.1 uncultured Geobacter sp.
TGGTGGAGGTGGCGGGAATCGAACCCGCGTCCGAAAGTCATACGCAGAAGGGGTCTACATGCTTGTTCCGGTATTTAAGATTTAGCAGCCCTCGTCTCCACCGGACAGGATACTCAAGCCACGATCCTCCTTTGATTTCGCCCCCCCGCCAAAGGCATTCGGGGAGACTATCCCGTGTAAATGACGTCCGCACCTTGCCCACGGGAGGAGCTCAGGCGGACGGTAGCAGGTTATTAAGCTGCTACAGCGTATTCGTAATTGTCGGCATTTATTGCCGTGTGGGATTGTTAACGGGGCCAACCCACATCCCCGGCATGCAACCTTTGCTTCCTACCCCCGTCGAAACCTTTACACCCCCTTAAAATCAGTGAAAAGTGAATAGTAAAAAGTGAAATGATATTCACTTCATAACTATTCTCTCTTCCTATTTTTATCTTACAACTTCCTGGCTTGCTGGTACAGCAACTTCTAATTATGCAAGTGATTCCTATAACTTACTCACTTTTTGCTTCTTACTATTCACTGCTTTCCCACTCTCCCCGCCTTCATCGCCTGCTCAACTTCCCGCTTGTGGTCCTTTTTCTTCAGGTCCTCCCGCTTGTCGTAGAGCTTCTTTCCTTTGGCGAGGCCGATCTCGGCCTTTACCATGCCGTTCTTGAAGTACAGCCTCAAAGGGATGACCGTATAGCCCTGCTCCCTGATCTTGCTGAAGAGCTTGACAATCTCCTTCTTGTGCATGAGAAGCTTACGCAGGCGGTCCGGGTCGTGGTTTTCACGGTTGCCGAATTCGTATGGGGAGATGTGCAGGTTGTTGAGAAATGCCTCGCCAGACCTTATCTGTACGAAGGCGTCGTTAAGGTTGGCCTTTCCCAGGCGCAGGGACTTCACCTCGGTGCCGGTAAGCACCATCCCCGCCTCGTACTTCTCTTCTATGAAATAGTCGTGGTACGCCTTCTTGTTGTTGCAGATCAACTTTTCACCCATATTTTTCATTTATAGCAAAAGGAGGCATTTGCCACAATGCAAATGTGAGCTCAGGAAGGTCTTACCGCCTCCCTACCCCCTACCCAGACCCCCTTGACACGGCTGCCATAGAGTATCTCCCCATGGAGATCGGCGCCGAAAGCGGGGCCGGCCGGCTGAACCAGGAGCAAGTCCCCCCTTTTCCCCGGCTCTAGGGTGCCGGCATCGCCGCTGCGCCCGATTGCCCTCGCACCGCCGACTGTGGCCATGGCCAGGGCTTCGCCCGGAGTGAACTCGCCCGGATGGAGTTTCAAGAGGGCGCGCATCTCGTCCCACATGGAGAGGGAGTCATTGCTGGCAAGGGAGTCGGTGCCAAGGGCCAGTGGGATATTGCCGCTGCGCAGGAGATGCACCGGGGCGCGTCCCACGTCGAGACGATCATTGCTGCGCGGGCAGAGGACCACCGACATGCCGCTACTCTTCACTATCTGCACGTCGGAAGGGGTTAGCTGGACGCAGTGGACTGCATGGAAGTCATCGCCGGGCAGTCCTGTGGAATCGAACCACTCCATTGGGCTCTGCTTGCGGGGAGGCGTTATATACTCATCCCACTGCACGAAGGGGTACAGCTCGCTGGCGATCTTACCCCCCCCAGTCTGGAAAAAGGTGCTCTCCTCGCGGGACTCTGCCAGGTGCATGGCGAGAGGTAACCCTCTCTGGCGTGCTGCAGCCGTTATGTCACGGAGGAAATGCTCATTGACCGTAAAGGGAGAGTGTGGCGCAAGGCCGGCTTGAAACGGTTCGGGAACGGAAGCTATTGCTTCGAGTACCTCTGCCAGAAGTGCCCTGGTCATTGAGTGGTTCTGGCCTATGAGCTCCAGATAGACGCGGCCGCCAATCCCCCTACCCCCGTAGCAGGAGAGGAGGGATCGGTCGCTGAGGATGTCCCCGACCATGGTTGTTCCCGCTTGGAGGGATATCTCCAGCCCCTCACCTAGTGAGGCTGATAGTTCATGGCGCTGCAGACCGCGCTTAATCTTGATAACCTGAATAATCCAGTCAACGTAGGTGCGGGGGGAGTATTTCAGGTCCTTGCGGTGCAGCCATGCGGGGAAATGGGTAAGCTCCAGGTGAGTATGGGCATTAACAAGGCCCGGCATGAGGGCGCAACCGGGATATTCGCTCACAGGCGCGGAAAACTCGCGGCGCAGGTTGGCAAGGGGACCGCATGCCACGATAATCCCATCCTCTATTGCCACTGCTCCGGCTTCAACCGGATCTCCGGCCATTGTCAGCAGGTGTGAAGCGGCGATTATCTGCATTGTTGACCCTCCGATTAATCAAGGCTGAGAATATGTCTTAATTTTAGCAGACAAAAGCAAATGGGCAAAAGACGAGGTCTTCTGCCCATAAGAGGTTCGAGGTTCGAGGTTCGAGGTTCGAGGTTCGAGGTTCGAGGTTCGAGGTTCGAGAAGATATTTTATAAAAGCACTTCAGCAGTACAAGCTTTTTCCTCGTTCCTCAATATTTGCCCATGATCTCTTCTATCTGCTGCAGCAGTGACCTGATCTCCGCATCTTGCACGATCTCGCACTGCTCGGCAAGTATTGCCTCCAGTATGTCGCCGGTTGTCAGGGGGTTGGCCAGGACTACCCGCAGGACGGTAAGCTCCTGGCCGTAACGGGCAATGGGGAGTCTCGTCCGGGAGACAAAGGTTTTGCCCGCTTCGCGCTGATGCTTCTGCAGCAGCTGGCTGACCTGGTCGAGGATTGTATTGATAGCATCCCGCACCCCTTGTGAAGCTATGGCCAGTGCCTGCTGCACGGGCTGCGGACAGTAGCGGTAGGTGAGGATATTCAGCTCGGGAACGCTGGTGAGCTCGAAATCCGGGTGCCTGTCGATCATGGCGGCAAAGGACTTGGCCTTGTCGATCCCCATGTCGATTAGGATTTCGTACCCCTTGCGGCCAATAATGGAAAAACCGGCATGGACAAGCATTGACATGCCTGGTCGCGACCCCTCAAGGGTATGACTCCCCAGGTCCTTTGATCCGTGGCGCAGGATATAGGCAGCGTGATGCTCGATTGCCGACATGGCGGTAGGATCCTTGAAAATCACCATCCCCGCCCCCATGGGGACATATAACTGCTTGTGGGCGTCGATGGTTACCGAGTCGGCCCGCTGGATTCCAGCCAAAAGGTGACGGTGACGGCTTGAGAAGAGGGTCGGGCCGCCCCAGGCAGCATCCACATGGAAATGGCAACCTATCTCGGCAGCGAAGTCGGCCATGGCATCCAGGGGGTCGATGTTGCCGGTCTCCGTTGTGCCTGCGATCCCCACCAATGCCAGGGGGAGGATGTTGCGCTCCATGAGGCGACGGTGCTCCTCGCGCAGCTGCTGCATATCGATGCGGTTGGCACTGTCTGTCCGCACCTTGACAAGATTATCCCTGCCGAGACCGAGGAGGTCGGCTGCCTTGCCGAAGGAGTAGTGCCCTCTCTCCGAGACAAGTACCGCCACACCTTCTGCGCCGCGATTGCGGAGAGCACTGAAGAGCCCCTCCTGGGCGATGCCGCGGAAATCCCCCCGGGGAGCGAAGAGGCGGTTGCGCGCCACCCAGAGGGCTGTAACGTTGGCGATGGTCCCACCGGAGCAGAAGGCACCGAGGGCATGTTGGCTGTTATGTATCCAGGAGCTGTAAAAATCCTCCTGCTTGCGGAACACCAGGTTGTGGAGCATGGCCAGGACCTGCCGCTCCATGGGGGTGAAAGCCTTTGATGTCTCAACCTTGACCACGTTCTGGTTGAGAGCGGTCATGAGCCTTGCCATGGGAAGCATGAAGTATGGCAGAGCTGAGGTCATGTGGCCGATGAAGCCTGGAGCTGACGTGTGTACCGACTGGGCCACCAGGTTCTCCTTGACGAACTCGGTGTAGTCGGATACATAGGTCGGTTCCTCGGGGATGGTACAGGAGGAGAAATCCGCCTCTATCTCCTCCAGGTTGCGCTCTATGGCAACAATATGGGTCTGGAGAAAGCCGGCAACGTCGTCGGCGATCGCCTGGTCAATGGCGCGAAGGGTCGAATCAGGCCCCTCTGGGACGGTGAAGATACGGTAGAGGTTTTCCAGGTTGGCGCTGGCTTTTGGCATCAGCATTCATCTCCGAGGAGGCAGTTGTCGATCAGCCTGGTTCGGCCTACCCTTACTGCCAGGGCCAGCAGGGTCTTCCCGTCGGTCGTAGCGACCTCCTCCAGGGTCGTCCCGTCGCGTAACTCGATATAATCGATGACAGGAGATGTCTCCTTCTCTATGATCTCGGTTGCCAAGCGACGCAGGGCCAGGGCGCTCAATTCCCCCCCCCGGAATGCCGAGCGCACACCATGCAGGGCCCTGTTGAGGCAGAGGGCCTTTTGCCGCTCTTCAGCCGAGAGGTAGGCATTTCTGGAGCTCATTGCCAGGCCATCCGCTTCGCGGACAATCGGCATGCCGATAATTTCCACCGCCATGTTGAGGTCGCTGGTCATGCGACGGATGACGGCCAACTGTTGATAATCTTTTCTGCCGAAAAGGGCTACGCTGGGCTGGATTATGTTGAACAGTTTGCAGACTACCGTGGTCACGCCGCGGAAGTGCCCCGGCCGGCTCGCTCCGCATAGGGGGAGGGTTAGCTTGTCTACGTTGACCCAGCTCTGGTAACCTTCCGGGTACATCTCCTCACCCTTGGGGGCGAAGATGATGTCCACCCCTGCAGCAGCGGCAATGGTCATGTCCCGCTCCATGTCGCGGGGGTATTTTTCGAAATCCTCCCCTGCGCCGAACTGGGTCGGGTTGACGAAGATGCTGGTTATCAGAAGGTCGCAGCGGCTGCGCCCCTCCCTCAACAGGGAAGCATGGCCTTCGTGCAGATATCCCATTGTAGGGACCAGGGCAATTGATCTCCCCTCGCCGCGCGCCTTGAGAGAAAGTTGCTGCATTTCATTTACAGATTCGATGATTTGCATGTCATGTCTCGACTGTTGGTTTAATTGTCCAGCTAGTTGAAACTATGTTCCTCGCCCGGGAATATCCCCTGCTTCACATCGTCGATGTAGGCATGCACGGCGCCTGACATAATCTCCCTTACATCGGCATAGCGCTTGACGAACTTGGGAGAGTACTTCTCGCAGAGGCCGAGTATGTCGTGAATGACCAGCACCTGGCCATCGCAGTGTGGTCCGGCGCCGATGCCGATGGTGGGGATGGAGACCGATTCCGTTATCCGTCTCGCCAGACTCTGGGGAATACCTTCAAGGACTAGGGCAAAGGCTCCTGCCGCCTCGACAGCCAGGGCGTCTTCCATGATTTTTTCCGCCTGTTCCGCCCTCTTCCCCTGCACGCGAAACCCCCCCATGCGATGGATCGACTGGGGGGTCAGCCCTATATGGGCAACTACCGGGATATCGATGTCTACCAGGGAGCGGATTACCGGAGCAACGTTCACCCCACCCTCTACCTTGACCGCAGCAGCCCCGGCATCCTTGATGAAGCGGCCGGCGTTCCTGCGCGCTTCGGCAATGTCGACCTGGTAAGACATGAAAGGCATGTCGCTGACCACCAGAGCTTTTGGGTTGGCGCGCATGACTGCGCGGGTATGGTAGATCATCTCTTCCATGGACACGGGGAGGGTATTGTCATGGCCTGCTATGACCACACCTGCTGAGTCTCCGACAAGGATCATATCGATACCACAGGCATCCATGATCCTTGCCATGGGGTAGTCGTAGCAGGTCAGCATGGTGATCTTTTCACCATCGTTTTTCATCTTCTGGATGTCCAACACGGTTTTTTTCTTGCTCACGGTCACTCCAAATAAAAAAAGCGTCTTTTCGTATACGAAAGGCGCTTGTTAGTCTTCAAGTGAAAATATATTCCTTGAGTTGCCGGCTATTGCCCTCCGTCCCGGTCCGATTATTGAATCCAGGCAGTATGTTATCTGTCTACCCTGAGACTTGTCCGGCTCCGCTTCATGTAGCGTGCCGCCTCATTAAGCGGTAGATAGCACGGGATAACACCGTTTGTCCAGAAATTTGTTCTCTCAGGTCACGTCACGCATGATCTCCAGCTCCTTGACTACGGTCGAACTCTCGGCCTTGCGATGCTCCAGATGCTGGAAGATGTCGTGCACCATCTGGGCAACACTGTCCACCGACTGCCTGATCTCCTTGCCGCCGCGAACCTGCTGAGATGTGGCACCGACCATCTCCTCGGCCATCTGCTTGATGGTTATTATGGCCTTGGCGATGCTTCTGGTGGCATTGGTCTGTTCCTTGGAAACATTGAAGATTTTGGATGTCATGGCGCTGACATCCTCAATGGACTGGGTGACAAGGTCGACACTCTGGGCCTGCTCACGCGTGGCAACTTTGATCTCCTCTGTCATCTCCATGGACTGGTTGGCGCTATCGATTATGGTGTTTAGGGAATTACCGGTATTGTTCCCCAGAGTCACCCCCTTCTGCACGAGAAGCTTCGTCTTGGAGACATTTTCGGCCGCTGCCCTGGACTCGTTGAGAATCTCCTCGATGATGTTGGTGATTTCGCCGGTGGATTGACCTGTCTGCAGGGACAGATTCCTGATTTCGTCAGCCACAACGCCGAAGCTCTTGCCGTACTCCCCTGCCTGGGCGGCGATAATGGACGCATTGAGGGCGAGGAGGTTGGTTCGCTTGGTGATATCGTTGATTACATTGATGATGCTGTCTATGCGGCTGCTGTTTTCCGAAAGCCTGAGAATCCCCTTGTAGGAGAAATCCACCGCCCTCTGGATCTCTGCCAGAGCCCCAACCGTCTCCTCAACCACTGCTCGCCCTTCGTCGGCCTGAACCTTGACCTGTTTCGATACCTTGTGGGAAAGGGCTGCGCTCTGCTCCACGTTCTTCAGGGAGGCACTGATCTCCTCCATGGCCGAAGCTGACTTGAAGGTAGACTCGGAGAGGGTGTCCAGGCTCTTGGTGACGTTTTCTATGGCAACGGAAATCTGGCCGACCGCGGCGCTGGTTTCATCCACGGATCTCAGGACGCTCTCCGCCGCAGTGGCAATGTCCTTGGTGTTGCAGGAAAGGGAGGAGACAGCCCCCTCCAGGGTGATGATGTTGGACGAGTATGACTCGCGACGTTGCAGGATCTCGGCGAACGATTTCTCCAGCTCCCGTGTTAATGTATCTATGGCGCGCAACAGGCTGATGCGGGTGACGGAGGAAGCGGCCTGGTCGACAAAGAGCTTGATCGTGTCCACGTCCGTATCGTTCAGCTTGCGTTTACTGTATTTGTTGTCGATACCGAAAATTCCGATCGTCTCACCCTTGACCACCAGGGGGCAGATAACGAAATTGTTGGAGCGTAGTGCCTTGATGGCGTCATAGGGGGGCTTCAAGTGATAATCATCAGGATACCTGGCAATATCGTCTACAATGAAGAGTTTCTTCTCCGCAAAGCATTTGTAGATGATGCCGCTCCTGCTATCCAGTGGGATGGTGACGTTGCGAACATCCACGTCGGAGTCGGTGGAGATCACGAAGCGAATATTCTCCCTGGCATCATCGCAAAGAAGGATGTTCACCCTTTCGTAGCCGAGAATGTCATGGAGCCCCTCTGCGCAGAGGGTAAGCACCTCTGAGAGATCCATGGACTTCTGGATGCGGCTGCTGATCATGTGAAAGTTCTTGATGTTGTTGTCAAGAACCTTATACCTGTTCTCGAACAGCTCCTTCTGCTCATTTACCTCCCTGTGGAGTGCATCAAGCTCTATTGCCCGATCGCTCAGTTCATCGCCGGACTTGCCGATGAAGAAACCGAGCCCCCCCATGACTAAAGAGGTGCCGATCCCCATGAAGAGATATAGGAGTATATTGTGTTTTGAGCCTGTGAGTTCAAAGAATGCCTGGGTGAAAATCGTCTGGTTTGGTTCCGGGAAGAAGACCAGCTTGATCATTATCCAGGTGACCGGAGCACCTATGCCGAGGATCATCCCCAGCAGAGCATATTTAGTTTTTCTCTGCTTTTTGAATCTTGCAACAACCATCGCTGGCGATCCTCCCTGGAACTACGTCTCTGCATATTATCTTAGGAAAAATGCATCTAAGCAGTTTAGTGGGAGTATTAACCCATGTCAATTCATTTGCAGCCAAAGCGGTGTAAAAATATTTGACTTAACGACACATAGCCGACATATTTCCTTTATTGAATAAGAGTAGCTAAGGAGGAAACCTATGCGTGAACTGGACTGTCGCCACCTCTCCTGTCCCGCCCCGGTGTTACAGGTGAAAAAGGGTCTTGAGGAGTCGGGCCTGAAGGGGTTAAGGGTGTTGGTGGATACCGGCGCTGCAAGGGAGAACGTAAGCCGTTTTGCTGTCTCAAGAGGGTATGCTGTGCAAGAGAGTGACATGGGTGATTATTTTGCTCTGGAGATAACCTCCTCTGGCGTTCTGGAGAGGGGTACGGCAATCAGTGGCGGTGTAGTCATACTGATTGCCAGCGACAGCCTGGGGAGCGGTCCTGACGAACTGGGGAAGCTGCTGATGAAGAATTTCCTTATCTCCCTCCTGGAGAGTAGCGACCCACCGGAAAAGATACTCCTCATCAACAGCGGCGTGCTCCTCACCGTGAGTGGTGGGGAGTCGGTCGAAGCGCTGCAGAAGTTGATCTCTATCGGTGCAGAGGTCTTAGCCTGCGGAGTCTGCCTAGATTTTTTCTCTGTCAAGGAGAAGCAGGCCGTAGGGGGTGTCACCAACATGCTGACCATTGCCGAAAGCATGCTTCAGGCGAGAACGGTCATCAGGCTCTAGGGGGTATGCCGTGACCAGGGATTACAGGGGGGTCAAGCCGCGTGTCCATGCGAGCAGTTTCGTCGCCGAAACTGCGGTCATCATCGGCGACGTCCATGTCGGGGAGGAGAGCAGTATCTGGTACAACACGGTGATACGCGGCGACGTCAATCAGATTCGCATCGGTTCGGGCAGCAACATACAGGACATGTGCGTCCTTCATGTTACCGGCGCCAAGGGTAAGGGGGAAGAGGGTCACCCCCTTTACATAGGGAGCGACGTAACCGTCGGCCATGCAGTCACCCTCCACGGCTGCACGATTGAGGATGGGGCCTTCATAGGGATGAATGCCGTGATACTCGACGGATGCCGGGTCTGTCGCGGGGCGATGGTAGCCGCCGGCTCCCTACTTACCCCGGGGACTTTCGTCCCTGAGGGGACGCTCTGGATGGGAGCGCCGGCAAAATTCAAGAGAAATCTATCGGATGAGGAACGTTCTAAAATGACGAGGACAGCAGCAGGCTACAGGGAACTTGCGGCAAACTACAGGGGCAACGCACCCCTTCCCGAAGGTGATCTCCCCTAGGGGGCTTCCATCAACCCGTTGGCAGAGGTTTGGCAATAATCTCTTGACCTTGGGCATGGCTTTAAATATGCTGTAATACCCAACTTGTCTTCCCATGGTGATAAATTGAGTTCACGCAAGAACAAACTCTTTGAAAGCGCGCAAAAGAATATCCAGAAGGGGCAGTACGGGCGTGCCGCAGAGGAGTATGCGGAACTCATTGCCTTGGATCCAGGGGACATTCGCCACCGTCAGAAGTATGCTGAAATTCTCGCCAAGGTGAACAGGAAGAGTGACGCAGTCAGGGAGTATACCGCCCTGGCAAAGCATTACATCGATTCAGTCCATTATCTTAAAGCAATAGCCGTCTACAAGCAGATACAGAAGCTTGAACCAACCAATGCCGATATATCCCTCACCCTGGCATCCCTCAATGAAAAGCAGAACCTGATCGGTAATGCCATAGCTGAGTACAACTCGGCCCTGCGCATATATGAAGAAAACAGTGAAAACCGCAAGGCTTTGAATGTGCTGCAGAGCCTTCTTGCCCTTGATGCCTCCAATACCGCTATTAGACTACGTGTTGCCGAAAAGCATTTTGTCATAGGTGAAGAGTCAAGCTCCTGCGAAGCCTTCGTCTCCCTGGCCGAAGACCTGAGGAGCAAGGGGGATGAACTCGGCTACGAGCAGGTCTTCTCACGCTTGAGCGCTCTTTTCCCCGAAAAGGCGGAAATGCTACGCCTGGCTAAGGAAGAACCTCCGGCCAAAGCGGAGGAGCCGGCATCTGTCCAGGTCGCGCCCCCCTGCGAGTCGACTGTTGAACCCCATCCGCCGACGGATCTATCCGTACTGCCGGAATCAGAAGTCACTCCGGCAGCTGAAGAGGTACCTGGCGAAGAGGAGATCGAGGAGCTGGAGGAGATAGAGGCACTCGATCTCCTCGAAGAGGAGCTGGAGCTTGTCGAAGAGGAGACTCACCCCCATGACTGGGAGGAGGAGATAGATCTCGGCGACCTGGGATCGCAGACGGTCGATTTTTCCACGGCAGCCTCAGAGTCCCAGATGGAGCTGGAGCCTCCCCCTGCCGTGGAGATTGATCTCGGCGAGCTGCCCGAGCTGGATCTGGAGGAGCTGCAGCTTGAACTTGAACCCCTGGAGATGGAGCTGGAACTGGAGGAGATAGCAGAGCCGGGGTCAGCAGTCGAAGTCGCAGCGGGGGAGGAGCCCTTGCCGTCTGCCGCCGAGGTGCTGGGGGAAACCTTCAACCTGGCTGGCGAACTGGCGAAGTTTGCGGACGAGCTGGATTTCGGACTGCTGCAAAACGAGAGCGCTCCCCCATCTGGGGCGCTTACGGCGGAGATGTTCAAGACTAGCGATCTCGACAGGGAGGATGCCGAGTCCCATTACAGCCTGGGACTGGCGTACAAGGAGATGGGGCTTTTTGAAGAAGCGATCGCCGAATTCGAGGTCTCATCCGCATCCACGGCAAGAAGGGTGGACTCCCTCCTCCTGAAGGGGATTTGCCATCGGGACTGCGGTGATCTTGACCTGGCGATGGAGATTCTCGGCGCCCTCCTGGATGGGGAGGACATCGGCGAGGACGAGATGGTCAGCATCAAGTACGAGCTGGCCATCTGTCATGAGATGAAAGAAGACATGGATTCCGCCCGCCGCCTTTTCGCCGAGGTAGTCGCGCTTTGTCCCAGATTCGGCGACGCCGCAGCAAGGCTGGGCAAACTCTAGCGGATTCCCACCAGACCGAGTATATCCTCGTGCCTGTCGATCCTTGCAATCCCCGGCAGATCAGACTTGTAGGCGACAAAAGGGACTCCGGCTGCAGCGGCTGCCTGGGAGTCCACCGCTGAATCTCCGACGAAGATAACATCATCGGCAGAGAGGGAGAAATGCCCCAGTATCCTTAGCAGCGGCTCGGGATGGGGCTTGGGGAAGGGCGATTTCGCAGCTGTCATGACGAAGCTGAAGTATTCGCTTAGGCCGAACTCCTCGAGCACTGCATCAATGGAGGTCGAGCGGTTGGTGCATACCGCCAGTCCCAGTCTGCCGCGAAGTTCATCGAGGGTCTCCCTGAACCCTTCTTCCATTTTCATCAGCGGAATCAGGCTCCGGTAGTCGATGCAGCCGGCATAACTGATCGCCCTCTCCCTCTCTGCTTCATCCCTGAAAAAGTGGTTCATGACCTCCCGGTTGGCGAATGTGTGGATGATCCTGATCACGTCCGGGTCGTCCCAGTCGAGCACCATTCCCATGTGGTCCATAACCCTGCGGTAGAAGGCGAAGTTAGCCTCAATGGAGTCGAACATCACCCCGTCGCAATCATAGATGACCATCTTGAAGCCATTACCACTGCCAGTCATCGCGTCTCCTTCTCAAGGTTTCCCAGGTACTCTTCCCACTCGATGGGGAGAAGATACTTCTTCCGGTTATTGCAATCCTTACAGGCCGGCACCAGGTTACCCCTGGTACTCCTGCCGCCGCGGACTATGGGGACGATGTGATCCATGGTGAGCTCTGCCGCAGTGAAGCGGCCTCCGCAGTAATGGCAGGTACCACGGGCGAGGCGATCGCTCCACCAGCGGCTTTTCCTTATCTCCCGCGCCTTATCCTTCTCCTGGCGGATCTGCTGCTCGCTTACATCCGTAATGAAGTGTTCCATCCCTACCCCAACATCTTCTTGATCGCCAGACGTGCCAGCTCGTCGCAGCGCTCGTTCTCCGCATGGCCGGCATGCCCCTTGATCCAGCACCACTCGATCCGGTGGACCTGTGACAGGGCGTGGAGCCTCTCCCACAGGTCACGGTTAAGTACCGGCTCTTTCTTGCTGTTTATCCACCCCTTGCGAATCCAGCCGGAAAGCCACTCACGCATACCCTTTACAAGGTACTGGGAGTCGGTGGTCAGCACCACGCTGCATGGCCTCGTCAGGGCCTCAAGTGCGGTTATGGCCGCAGTCATCTCCATGCGGTTGTTGGTGGTGTCAATGGCTGCGCCGCTAAGCTCCTTGACCGTAGTGCCGGAACGAAGGATGACGCCGTACCCGCCCGGCCCGGGGTTGCCGCTGCATGCGCCATCGCAGAAGATTTCAATCTTGGTTGACATAGGCACCCTCCCCTCGAAGCAGTTCGGCAATCCCTGCCATCACCCGGTCGACTATGAGCTGATGGGTGGCCTTGACATCCTCCAGTTGGTAGAGGTCACTGAAGTCAATCGGCTTGCCGAAGATGACTTTCCCCTCGCGGCGGAAATCCGGGAATTTCCAGCGATTTAGGCCAACCAGGGCCGTCGGTATCACTGCCGGACGGGTATCGTAGATGATCTTCCCCACCCCGCGGTTTCCCTTGCCGAGTATACCGTCGCGGTGACGGGTCCCCTCGGGGAAGAGCATCACCTTCTCAGTGGCAAGGAGCTCATTGATCCGCTTGCCAGCCCGCACGTCCCTGCCACGGTTGACAGGGAAAGCTCCCCATGAGCCGTAGAGAATGCGGGTGAAACTATTACGGAAGAGCTCCTCCTTGGCAGGAGCCCAGAGCATCTGCATGGGGAAGCGGCCGATAACCGCCCAGGGGAGGAATATTGTTTCATAGGCCGAGATATGGTTGGAGGCGATCAGTACGCCGCCTTTCGTCGGGATGTTTTCAATGCCGCTAATACTGAAACGGTTGAGGCAGGATGCATAGCTGCCGATCACGTAGGCGGAAAACGTAACCCACAGACGGCGGAAGATAGAGACTCGCATGCTTCTCCCTTTGAAATAAAGATTATCGTCGATACTAGCTTGCCACCAGGAAATCCTGCAAGGAGATAGTTGCTGTTCACCCCTGCTGGCGTCTCTTTGTATGTCTTGTCGGCGTGGCGCTCCACGGGTCGTCCGGCCAGGGGTGCTTGGGGTAGCGCCCCTTGAGCTCCTTTTTAACCTCTGGATAGACCCTGTCCCAAAAGCTGCGCAGATCGCGGGTGACCTGCATGGGGCGACCGGCGGGGGAGAGGAGATGGAGCAGAATCGGCACTCTCCCGGCTGCCACTGTCGGGGTATCCGCCAGGCCGAACAGCTCCTGCAGCTTTACCGACAGCAGAGGCCCCCCCTCGGCGAGATAATCCAGGCGTATGCGGGAACCTGACGGCACCTGCAGCTCGGTTGGCGCCAGCTCGTCGAGGAGTGAATTCAGCTTCCACCCCAGTATCCCCTTGAGCACCTGCAACAGGTCGAATCCGGAGAGTCTCTCCGGCCTCTCCATGACAAGCAGCTGCGGGGCAAGCCACTCCTCTGCGGTGGCAAGCAGCGACTCGTCGGATAGATCGGGCCAATCGCTCTCCCCCATGGTTTCACGAAGCAGACGGACCCTGGCTCTGTACTGGCGGCAGGCAGAGGTTTCCCCGAGGAGCCCCAGGTCCCCCCTGGCGCGAACCCCTTCAATGACGGCATTAGCCACGTCAGCGGGCTCGGCCCTTACCGCGCGGCTCTCTAGTAGAATGGAGCCGAGTCGCCGCTCCTCCCTGGCCAAAACCCTTCCTCCGGCGTCATCCCGGTAAACCGAACGGCTGACTATTATCTGATCGCTGAAGAGCTCTAAAAGCTCCCCCTCCTGCAGTGTGGATGCGCTGAAAATAATCCCCTCCGCACCACACCCGCCGTCCAGTTCGACGGCAACGATGAATCGGCTGCCGAAAACGCCGCTACGGGGGCTCAGCTGGGCACCTCGACCGTTGGCCAGTATATATCTTTTCGATGAGGGTTCGCGCTGCATTGCGACCCTGTCGGGGAATGCTGCGGCAAGCAGCACTCCTGCTCCCCGGCATGAATAGTGATCACTGGGCACCTTCAGCCCGGCGATGCGCCGCAGCTGGCCTGAGAGACGCTCCACGCTGCGCAGCAGGTTGCCATCCACATCACGCAGTGCCGGAGACGACCGATCCCTGCGCCAGAGCTGCAGAAGCTCAAGGCGATCGCTCAGGTCGCAGAAGGTTGCAGGCTTCTCCTTGGCGGCGAAGCGAATGAAGTCCCGCTCGGAAACGACTGCCGCCAGGTCACTGGCCATCTCTCCTTCTCCTCGATCGATGCCGCAAAGAAGCATTTTCGCCAGGCGCGGATGGAGGGGGAATGCTGCCATCCTCCTCCCCAAGGGGGTTATGCGCAGCCGATAGTCGAGCCCACCCAGCATCTGCAGAAGCCGCCTGGACTCCGCGGTGGCTGCTTCGGGAGGGGGGTCTGCCCAGGAGAGTTCCCGGGGATCGTTGACACCCCAGAGGGCCAGGTTGAGCATGAGCTCGCTCAGGTCGGAGACAAGTATCTCCGCCGGGTCATGTGGTATCAACCCCGCCTGCTCGTGTTCGCTCCAGAGGCGGTAGCATATGCCGGGTGCGAGCCTCCCAGCCCGGCCAGCGCGCTGGGTTGCGGCTGCCAGCGAGACCCTTTCGGTAACGAGGCGGTTGAGGCCGGTGGCAGGGTCGAAACGGGAGCGCCTGGTGAGACCGCTGTCGATGACCACCCTTACACCTTCAATGGTCAGGCTGGTTTCGGCGATGTTCGTCGCCAGTACAACCTTGCGCTTTTCTCCGGGTGTAATGGCCTTCTCCTGCTCCTTGAAGGGGAGGTCGGCGTAAAGGGGAGCGAAGAGAAGATCGTCAGCGGAGTGCCTTTCCCTCAGCATGGCCAGGCAACGACGTATCTCGCCGGTACCGGGGAGGAAGAGGAGAATGTCGCCGCTGGTCTCCTTGAGAGCCCTGGTCGTTGCCGCTACCGCAGCTGCCACGGGCTCACTCTCCCGAAGGCCTAGATAGCGGATCTCCACCGGATGGAGCCGTCCCGTGGAGGACAACAGCTCCGCATCTGGGAGGAGCGACCTGATGACGGAGAGATCAGGGGTTGCCGACATGATTATGATGCGCAGATCGGGGCGAAGACCCTTCTGCATGTCGAGGCAGAGCGCAAGGGATGTGTCGCTATGCAGGTTCCTCTCGTGAAACTCGTCGAAGATTACCAGGCCGACACCATCGAGGGAGGGGTCCGACTGCAGGCGTCTGGTCAACAGCCCCTCGGTGACGATCTCCAGTCGGGTGCGGGATGAGGTGCATCTGTCGAAGCGGATGGCATAACCTACCGTACCTCCCACCTCTTCTCCGATGGAAGCGGACATCCAGCGGGCCGAATTAACAACCGCCAGCCGGCGGGGTTCCAGCATGATTATCTTCTGCCCCTGTAGCCAGGGGGCGTCCAATAGGGTAAGGGGTATGCGGGTTGTCTTGCCGGAGCCGGGGGGGGCATGAACGATCACGGCGGACCGTTCATGCAGGGAGGCAATAAGCTGTGGGACGATGCTGTCTACGGGGAAAATTCTCATGCAACGATACTGCGCAGATCCTCGATGGTGATGCCGGCAAGGGATTCGACGGTGCGTGAGGCCTTAACCAGATCGACCGCCGGGTAGCTGTTGGTCACGGCCAGAACCGTCATGCCGGCTCCGACAGCGGACATTATCCCTGCAGGGGTATCCTCTATTGCCAGGGAAGCGGCAGGAGTTATGCCGTGTCCGGGGAAAGCCCCCTGGAGGCGCTGCACAGCCAGGATGTAACTGCTCGGATCGGGCTTGCTGGCATGGACATCCTCGGCAGTAACCTTAAGGTCGAATGCCCCCTGGAGGGACAGCTGCTGCAGCACAGGCTCGATGTCCGAGCGGAGGGCACCGCTGCAGATCGCCAAGGGGATCCTGCCGGAGAGGGACTTTACAAGCTCCACCACCCCGGGATATGGCCTGACTCCGTCGGCAATCACATCCTGGAAACTGGTGGCCTTGGCATCGATAAGATCAGCAAGTTTCCCTTCTGCAAGCTGCAGCCCGTGCATGCGGAATGCCTCCCTGAAGGCATCCCGGTCGTCGAATCCCATGTAGCGGTCGACATACTCCTGCCAGGAGTAGCCAGCTCCGAGAGGCTCCAAGACCTTCTGGAAGGCACGGTAATGCATCGGCTCGCTGTCTACTATGATACCGTCGAAATCGAAAACTACGGCCTTAAGCATGCAGACTCCTCTTTGCCACCGCTGTTTGGCAGCGGTTATCTCTTCAGCTTCGCCTTGAGCAGGTCCCCCAGGGTACCCATGCCGGCCGGTGCCTGTGATGCCTGCTGGCGGAAGGTCGCCATGTCGGCAACTGCTTCTGCCTCGGCGCGAACAGTGTCAGCGAAAGCCAAGGATATGCGCCTGCTCTCCCGGTCCACACCTTCAACCACAACCTCCACGGTCTCCCCTTCTTGCAGGACATCCTTCGGGTGGTTGATCCTCTTCCCCTTGCCAAGCTTGGAGATGTGCAGCAGTCCGTCCACCCCCTCTCCCAGTGTCACGAAGGCGCCGAACTGGGCGAGCTTGGAAACTTTACCGTTGTGGCAAGAGCCGACGGAGAACTTCTCCACAGCGCTCTCCCAAGGGTCAACCATGGTGTCCTTCAAGCTGAAGGAGAACCTTTTCTGCTCCCAGTCGAGCTGCTTGATGGTGACGCTGATCTCCTCCCCGACCGATAGGACGTCGGCAACGTCGCGCACCTTTGTCCAGCCGATTTCCGAAACGGGGAGGAGACCCTCGATTGCGCCGACGCGAACGAAGGCGCCGAATTTCTGCAGGGAGGTCACCGTGGCACTGACCGTCATCCCCACCTGGAGGCTCTCCTTCAGCTGTTCAAGTTCACGGGCAGCCTCCTCCTCAAGGAGAGGCCTGCGGGAGACGATGATGTTCCTCCCACCTTCAGCATACTCGGTGATAATGAATTGCAGTTTCTGGCCGACGAACGCAGAGGTGTCGGCTACACGGCGCAGGGAGATCTGCGAGTAAGGCGCAAAGGCGCGGCTGGAGCCGATCCTGACCTCGAAGCCACCCTTGACCTCCTTCTCCACACTCCCCTCCACCGGAATACCCGATCTCCAGGCATCCTCCAGCATGGAGCGGTCAGCCGCACCGGTCCCGCCGATTCTGGTGGTAAAGCGCAGTTCCCCCCTGTTGCTCCCTCTGAACCAGGCGGTGATGGTATCTCCTGGAGAAACGGTCAGGTTCCCCTCTGCATCGCTTACTTCGCGACGCTCCAGAACCCCCTCCCCCTTCTGGCCGATGTCGAGGAAGACCCACTCGCCGGACACGTGCAGAACGGTCGCCTTGACCTGCGTACCCGGTTTCAGGCGGGCTGATTTCGCCTCGCTAGCGGCAAACAGCTCGGCAAAACTCTCCTCACCAGACATCTCGTCTCCATCCATCAGTTCATCGACCATGTAAACTCCTCCATTGCAGTATCTGCTAATTATCTGAATGCGGCAGCTTTAGGCTGCCGTTATTGTTACATCTTCATCTCGTCCCTGGCTGCTAAGGGGGATGATTTTGCTTCCATCTCCTGGCGAATTTCGTCAAAGGCGACCAGTGAAGCGATGCGCGGCACGGTGCTGTTCACAGTTGCTTCGTATTTCTTAAGCCTACTGTTGAAACTCTCTGCCTTGCTGCGCAGCCCGTCTATACTCAAGGCAACTGCACCCTTATCCCCCTTGTCGGCATCCTTCCTGGAGACGAAGGATTTCGTCTTCTGCCAGTACTCATCAGTACTCCCCAGGTACTGCTGCAGCCCGAGGAGAAAAGAGAGTGCCGAACCGGACAGTTCCGAAACCGAAGCCAGCCTCGTACGCAGCTCGACCATATCGCGGGAGAGCTGCTGGTCCGCGTAGAAGGTGAGCATGGACAGCTCCCCCTCCTTCCCCTCGGCATTCGTACCGAGCGCTTCGACCCCGCCTATAAAAAACCTGGACGAGTTCATGTAGCTCTTGATGGCCATGGATGTCGCGCTCAGGGAGAGGGCGAAGTGGGATATGAACTTGGTTGCCTGACCAACCTGGCCGGCGTACGGCACCGGGAGGAACTTGGCGAAACCAGCGGCGAACGAACCTGCCTCCACGTATTTCGAATAACCTGCCAGGGCTCCACCCATCCAGTTGAGATAGGCATCGAACTCCGCAATGGTGGATCTGTCGGCCTGCAGGTCTCTGGAGAGCTCCTGCAGCCGCTGCAGTCTCTTGCGGTTCAGCTCCTCCAGGGTGATCGACGGCACCTTGGGCTGCACAACCTGTGGAACCATTGCCGAGTCAGTCGGGATGGCGACGGCAGGGGGAGTTTGGTCGGCGCCAGGGGCAGTGGTTGCCATGGCTGGTACGGCAAAAGCGCTGCTGAGTATGAACAGCAGGAAGAGTGACCGCATCAGTTTATGAGCCTGCCTATACTCTTCAGGCGGACCCTGAACTTCTCTTTGTCCCATGACCAGTATTTGATGAATGCCAGACCCTTGATCTTCGGGCTCTTGACAAAGCCCCAGAAGCGGCTGTCGTAGGAGCGGTCACGGTTGTCTCCCATGACGAAGTAGGAGTCTGTCGGCACGGTCACTGGGCCGAAGTTGTCCCGAGGATTTTGCGCCTTGGGGATTATCTCCTTCTCCTTGTGGATCTCGTGGGGGTTTTCATAGGGCTTGCCGTTGACGAAAACCTTCTTGTCCCTCCCCTCGACCACGTCACCCGGGAGGCCGACCACCCGCTTGATGAAGTCCTTGCTCGGATCTTCCGGATACTCGAAGACGATCACGTCACCACGCTTCGGGTCGCGGATCTTCAGGATCCTGCTGTCGGTGAAGGGGATCTTGGTGCCGTAGATGAACTTGCAGACCAGCAGGTGATCGCCGATGAGAAGGGTATCCTCCATTGAGCCCGAAGGTATCTTGAACGCCTGGACGATGAATGTCCTGATGATCAGGGCCAGAACGACGGCAACTATGATGGATTCGGCATACTCCCGGACAATGTGTTTTCTGGTAACCGGTTCCTGCACCGCACTCTCAGCGGCTGCTTTGCTCTCTTCCATTGATTGATCCTTTGCAGGTATTTATCGGTACGACAGGGCCGGCACACCAGGGTGCCTACTCCTCCACCTTGAGGATTGCCAGGAACGCCTCCTGTGGAAGCTCGACGTTGCCGACGTTCTTCATCCTCTTCTTCCCTTCCTTCTGCTTCTCCAGGAGCTTGCGCTTGCGGCTGATATCGCCGCCGTAGCACTTTGCCAGAACGTCCTTGCGCAGCGCCTTGACCGTCTCCCTGGCAATCACCTTGTTGCCGATGGCCGCCTGGATGGCCACCTCAAACATCTGTCTCGGGATCAGCTCCTTCATCTTGGAGACCAGCTCCCTGCCACGGAAATAGGCCTTGTCCCGGTGGATGATTAGTGAAAGGGCATCAACCGTCTCGCCGTTGATGAGGATGTTCATCCTGATCAGCTCGCTGGCCCGGTAGTCGAGATGCTCGTAATCAAGGGAGGCATACCCCTTGGAGATGGACTTGAGGCGGTCGTAGAAGTCCAGGACTATCTCGTTAAGCGGCAGTTCGTAGATGATCATCACCCGGGTCGTGGTGAGGTACTTGATCTCCCGCTGCACCCCGCGCTTCTCCTCGCAGAGGGCGAGCACAGGGCCGACGAACTCGTTGGGCACATGGATGTGGGCGAGGATGAACGGCTCCTCGATGAAATCGATGTGCTGGGGTTCTGGCATCCTGGCGGCGCTCTCGATCTCGATCATCTCCCCGTCGGTCTTATGGATGCGGTAGACAACCGTCGGCGCGGTGGTGATCAGATCGAGATTGAACTCCCGCTCCAGGCGCTCCTGGATGATCTCCATGTGCAGCAGGCCGAGGAAACCGCAGCGGAAGCCGAAGCCGAGGGCGATGGATGTCTCCGGCTCGTAGGTGAAGGAGGAGTCATTCAGCTTCAGCTTGGCCAGGGCGTCCCTGAGCTGCTCGTACTGGGAGGTGTCGATGGGGTAAAGGCCGGAGAAGACCATCGGCTTTACCTCCTTGAACCCGGCAAGGGCTTGACTGCAGGGCTTGGTGCTGTGGGTCAGGGAGTGGGTGACCGTGTCGCCGACCTTGGCGTCCGCCACCTCCTTGATGCCGGCGATGACGAAACCGACCTCGCCGGCGGTGAGGGACTGGACCTCGCGCATGAAAGGGGCGAAGACCCCGACCTTGAGCGCCTCGTAGGTACGGTTGGTGGACATGAGGAGGATCTTGTCCCCCTTCTTCAGGGTGCCGTCGAAGATTCTCACCAGGATGATGACCCCCTGGTACTGGTCATACCATGAGTCGAAGAGGAGGGCCTTCAGCTGGGCATCGGGATTGCCGCTGGGTGCCGGTATCTTCCGGACAATCTCCTCCAGGATATCCTTGGTGCCGATCCCCTCCTTGGCGCTGGCCAGCACCGCGTCGTGGGCATCGATGCCTATGATCTCCTCGATCTCCTCCTTGACCCTCTCCGGCTCGGCTGCCGGCAGATCGATCTTGTTGAGGACCGGGAAGACCTCCAGGTTGTTGTCCAGGGCCAGGTAGACGTTGGCAAGTGTCTGTGCTTCCACCCCCTGGGATGCGTCCACTACCAGCAGCCCACCCTCGCAGGCTGCCAGGGAGCGGGAAACCTCGTAGGTGAAGTCCACGTGCCCCGGGGTATCGATCAGGTTGAGGATATACTCATTGCCGTCGTCAGCTGTGTAGCTGAGGCGAACCGTCTGGGCCTTAATGGTGATGCCCCGCTCCCTCTCCAGATCCATCTTGTCGAGGAACTGGTCCTGCTTTTCCCGTGAAGAGAGTGCTCCGGTGAACTCAAGCAGACGGTCGGCCAGGGTTGACTTGCCATGATCTATATGGGCGATGATGGAGAAGTTGCGAATGTTTTTAATGGACATGGGCTCTTGTGGGGACAAGGGGAGCTTACTCCGCGATCTTGTCTTGTTTGATATTCAAGCTTACAAATATATCCTGATAGGCCGGATATTGTAAAGCTAATAATCTCGGTTGGCGGGGGGCTCCAAGCTGGGTGAAATGGCTCGACAAGGGGGCCGGGCGGCATTTACAAGAAAGGTGGGCGTCCCTTTAGAGAAGCCCGATGAAGCGGTGCGTCTGGGGGATGATGCGCACGTCGTCAAGAGTGCCGCTAGCCAGCTCCTGCAGCTCGATGAGCTCTCCGGTCCCTATCTTGAGGGAGAGCTCCTGACCCGTCTCCGGCTGGATTATGAACGGTATGGAGCGGGATATGGCGGCGGTCATCTCTGCGGCGCGAATGATCTCCCAGTGCTGGGTGGCGGAGTTGACGACGACCTTCACCGCCATCTCGGTAGCTGAGGCGACGGCGAGAAACTCGCGGTGATGATCCCAGTTGGTCTCCTCTCCTGTCGAGGAGGGGAGCTTTATGTCCATGCTGATGTAATCAAGATGCCTGACGATCGACCCCAGTGCCGAGTAGAGGAGGCCGTTGGTCTCCAGGTGCAGGGGGAGCAGCCCCTTAAGCTTGACTACCCACTCCCTGAGGACCTCCAGGTGGAGGAGCGGTTCACCCCCGGTCAGGGAGATGGAGTGATGGACCCCCGGCCAACCCGATAGCCAGCCGGCGATGAGATCCGTTACCCTGGAGATGGGGACGGGATTGGCTAAGGTGAAGAAATCCCCCCGCCCTGGATTTGTCTCCAGGCGGCACTCCTCTGCCCTGTCGAAAAGATGGGTGTCGCAGTACTCGCAGGCCAGGTTGCAGCCGATGAAGCGGATGAAAACCTGGCGGCGGCCGATATGCAACCCTTCGCCCTGGATGGAGGAGAAGACTTCTGCCAGGTTGGCGCGGTCAATCTTCATAGTAGCTGGCGCAGGCGAAGTCAGATTCCCAGACGGTTATGGACTCGACCTTGACGTTGCCGTCATTCAGATTCTTGCCCAGCTCCTGGTAGATGTACCTGGATATGTTCTCCGAAGATGGAGAGATGCCGGAAAACTGTGGGAGTTCGTTGATGTATTTATGGTCGAGAGTGGCGAGAAGATCCTTCGTCCGGGCCTTGAGGATCTTGAAATCGATACCCAGGCCGGCCTTGTCCAGTTCCCTGGCAACTACCGACACCTCCACGCGCCAGTTGTGTCCGTGGAGGTTTTCGCACTCACCCTGGTAGTTGTTGAGATTGTGTGCAGCGGCAAAGGAGGTGACTATCTTGAGTCTGTACATAATTGGCTCCCTGTAGTGATATTTCAGTATCTAACATGAAAAGCTGAGAAAAAGCCAGCCGTAGTGGGCGGGCTAACCGTGGCCCGGAACCGGCCTGCGCGCCAACCCCGGTAGCATAAGGTTCAGCGGTGGGACGAAGCGGATCGGTGCGGTGAAGTGCTGGCCGGTAAAACTCTGTGGCAACGGTGGTAGCGGCTCGGCCAGCCTGACCATCTGCAGAAGTGCGCGGTCGTTGCCCGGATTGCCGGAACCAGCCAGTGGATCGCAGGAGATGATCTTGCCGTCCCTCCCGATGAGAAGAACGAACGACGCCCCCCTCATGGCCGGATTTTCGGCGCTCCTGCTCCACCAGACCTCGTTGATCCTGCGCATCAGGGCGAAGTAGTACTCCCTTATTTCGGGCTTCAGGCTCTCGCCCTCGGCGAAACTGCCGAAATATCCCGACGAGATGCCGAGCCCGATGGAGTTGCTGTGCAGGGCCTCCGGCCTGCCGGCAGTCTCATCCGTGGAGTGCACTGATGAACTCTCAATCGCCTCGCTCTCAGTTGCACTCTGGATGTTCTCTTCTGCGGGGAGCGGCTCCGTCTCCCGGGCCGGCTCAGTATCCGCAGGCTTGGAGGGCGCTGGCTGCGGAGATGGTGCGGTCATGGAGGAGAGGTCCACATAGAGAGCTCCCCTCCCCTGCACCATGCTCCTCCCGGGGAGGAGGATGCAACTCCAAATGGCCCCGTGGAGGATGAGGGAGATAATCAGCATGCAGGCTAGGATTTCCGGAGCCTTGCGCTGCAGCGGCAAATTCTGCGAATAGGTCATCTGTTCCATCATGCAGTCAATCAGGCAAAAGAGTCAAGGAAATGGCTGCCCGGGAAGCTGCCATCATCTGCCAGACCGCGAATACGGTAATACTTCCCTCTCTCCTTGAGGAAGCGCTCCCTGTCGATGGGGGGGATTTCAATTCCATCGCCGCTGGAGCCGGGCTCGGTGAAGAATCTTGTCGGCAGGTCGTCATCTTCTGCCCTGAAGCCGTTTTGCCAGTTGTAGAACCTCTCGGTGAGACAGATGCTCCTGCCGATCTCCTTGAGGGAGTGGGGCGTGTACTCCACACCGCAGGCAGCCGTGAGCAGGGCGGCATACTCCTCCAGGCTGGCGCCGAAGAAAGAGAACTTGCATGCCACCAGGGAGTCCACGGCGGCATTCGTCTCCTCGGCAATGGCGATGATGCGCGCCTTGCCGTCGAAGGAGAAGCGGTCAGTAGCCACCGGCTTGCGCAGGATCTCGTGTGAGATGGGATAGGCGCGCAGGTGGCAGCCTCCACGGTTGCTGGTGCAGTAGGCCAGGGCCATGCCGTAGGCCCCCCTCGGGTCGTAGGCAGGGAGCTCCAGCCCCTTGACGCTCATGGAGAGCTCCCCCCTCCCCAGCCGCTCCATTGCCAGACTGGAACCGAGGGAGAGGATCTCCCCCTCCCCCTCACGCTTGGCGATGTCGTGGAGCAGGGTGCAGAGTTCGTCTCCTGTCGGGAATCTCCCCCTCGCCTCACCCCATGCGGAGATGGTTGCTGCTGCGGAGATGGTGTCCATGCCGAGACGATTGCATATCGTGTTGGCCCTGACGATGGAATCGAGAGAGGATATGGAGTTCAGGCCGCCCAGATGGGAGACACTCTCGTACTCGGGGAGGTGCTCTCCGCTCGGGGTGCTCTTCTTGCACTGGATCGGGCAGCCGTAGCAGCCGTCCTTGCGGGGTGAGTACTCCCTGCGGATGGCGCTCCCCGAGTAGGCGGACGACTCAGGGAATAGCGTGGAGCGGAAATTCTCCGTGGGGGCCATGCGCCTCTGGCGCATCAGGTCCACCAGGGCCGGGGTGCCGTACTCGGCTATCCCCAGCTCGCCGAAGATCACGGGCGAAGCCTTGAAGAGGCGGAGGACGTCGGCGCGGGCGCGGGCGAAGCCGTCTGGGTCGTGCAGCGACAGCTCGCCTTCGCCGGAGACGACTATCGCCTTAAGCCCCTTCCACCCCATGAGCGCACCGAGTCCGCCACGGCCGACGGAGTTCCCCTCCCCCAGCATGATGTTGGCGAAGAGAACGCCGCTCTCCCCGGCCGGACCGATGGCCGCGACGCTCCCTCTCCCTTCCAGGGCGCGGACCGTTTCGGCTATGTCCCTCCCCCAAAGC
>CALMOE010000278.1 GCA_937871715.1 uncultured Geobacter sp.
TGAAGGCAGGCGAGCTGTTCATAGACATGATCCAGGAGCTCAAGGACGACCTGGGTATCACCACCCGCTTCGCCGACCTCGGCCTGCAGGAGAAGGATCTGGACGGCCTGGCCAAGTTCGCCGCCGCAGACATCTGCTCCGAGGGGAACCCGATGGATATCGGCTTCGACAATATGCGCGCCGTCTTCAAAGGCTGCATGTAATTAACCAGTTTTGAGTTTATTGCAGTGAGGTGCCGCCGGTACCGGAGAGCCCGCCTCTCCGTGTGCCGGCGGCACGCTTCTTGATGGTCAGATTGTCACGGCATCACAGGTAGAATCCAACAGGCGAGGTGTCCATGATTACCGAACAGCAGGTTAAAAGCGATCTCAAGCGCGGCGGCTACATCGCTGATGAGGCAATTGCCACTGCAGTGTTTCTGGCGCTGCGCATGGAAAAGCCGATCCTGATCGAAGGACCCCCTGGTGTCGGCAAGACCGGCCTGGCGAAAACCCTCTCCGAAGTGATGGGCTTCCCCCTCGTCCGTCTGCAGTGCTACGAAGGGATCGACGAGGGGAAGGCCCTGTACGACTGGGAGTACGGCAAGCAGCTGCTTTATACACAACTGCTCCGTACCCAACTGGACAGCTATCTGTCAATGGCTGCCGACCTGCGGGCCGCGGTGGATCGTCTCTCCGCGGAGGAGAGTCTCTTCTTTTCCCAAAATTTTCTGGTGCAGCGTCCGATCCTGCGGAGTTTTCTTTCCGAGAAGAGATCGCTGCTTCTCATCGACGAAATCGACCGTTCCGGTGACGAATTCGAGGCCCTCCTCCTGGAGTGCCTGAGCGAGTTCCAGCTCTCCATTCCAGAGCTGGGGGTGATTGCGGCGCGACACAAGCCGCTGGCAATTCTGACCAGTAACGGCACACGCATGATCTCCGACGCTCTGCGTCGCCGCTGTCTATATCTGTATATCGGCTACCCGGAGCTGGATCGGGAGGTCGCCATCGTCCGCGCCCGATTCCCGGAGCTGTGCGAGGGGCTGGCCAGGCAGATGGTCGAATTCCTCCGCAAGGTGAGGGAGCTGAATCTACGCAAGCCCCCAAGCGTCTCCGAAGCCCTCGATTGGGCCCACATACTCTCGATACTGCATGCACGTCAGCTCACCCCTGAGCTGGTAGCCAACACCGTTGGCGCCATTGCAAAGCACCAGGCCGACTTGAAGCGGGTGACGGATCTGGCGGCACAGGTGCTGCGCTAAACAGTACGGAAAATCTCCCTCCCCATTGAATCAGGGGGCTGTGCATCACCTCCTTGAAGATAGGAGGGGGGCGTTACTTTAAGGGCTTTGCCATGGAACGAATCATCTCCAGCTTCGTGAAATCCCTCCGCGGGCGGGGGGTGCGGGTATCTCAGGGGGAGAGTCTCGATGCGGTGCAGGCGCTTGCCATCGGCGGCTTCCATGACCGGGAGTCGGTCCGCGCCTTGCTGCGCCTGACCCTCATAAAGAATGTCAATGACATGCCGGCCTTTGAGGAGGTGTTTACCCGCTACTTCAGCCGCAGCGATAATTTCATCCCCAATGCCGAGCAGGCGGATCTCCTCGGCGCCCTGATCCATATCGTCGAAGGGGAGCAGCTCAAGAGCGAGCAGCATCGTACCAGCAAGGAGGAGTGGGATCCGACGCTCCTGGTGGATGGGGAGCTCTGCCCCGAGGAGCTGGAGAACCTCATGGGGCTCGAGGAGTCTGACGAGGAGGGTGGAGCTGAGCTCACGGTGCAGCTGGATGGACACCGGGGAAAGATCGACCAGCCGATGCCGGCCGACTACTATCGACAGGCTCAGCCCACCGTCGCCTTTCACCAGAGCCTGGGACAGAGCCGGATCGAGTACGTTTCGCCCGAGGAGCAGGCAGAGATGCAGGAGGTGGTTGGACGGATGCTGACGAGGATCCGGAAGGACGTGCAGCGTATGCGGGAGGAGGAGAGCCGCGGCAAGCTCCACGTCATCAAGACCCTGCAGAAGAATTACCGTCACGACATGGTCCCCTTTCTCCGGTCGCTACGTCGCAAGCGGAAGGAGAAGCCGCGCCTCGTCGTCTTCTGCGATGTCAGTTTTTCGGTCAGCCACGCCACCCGCTTCATGCTGCTGCTGCTCCATACCCTGCAAAGCCGGGTGATGGATGTCAGGAGTTTCGTCTTTAACCGGGAGATCGCCGAAATCAGCGAAAAGCTGCGCAACATGCCCGTGAATCCCCTGCTCGAAGCCATGGACAGGGGGGAGATAGTCAACCTGGATGACAACAGCGACTTCGGCAATGTCTTCAAAACCTTCAAGGAGAGGCATCTGGAGGGGATGCGGGGGAAGCCGGCGATCATCATCA
>CALMOE010000279.1 GCA_937871715.1 uncultured Geobacter sp.
GAGCGTTGGCGTCCCTGCTGGCCGAGGAGATTGAACTGAGGAACTGGGGGACGAGCCGCTTTGTCACCCGCCATCAACTGCTGGTCCACCCGGACATCCCCTATACATCCCACAACAGCGCCATGTGCTTTACGGCGGAAATCGTCCCGGAACACCTGCAGAGCATCATCGACTATGCAGCCGGCTTTCTCGACAGGGAGAGCGCAACCGGTTCGGACCCCGGTCTCTGTGTCGTGTCTGTCGATCGCCTGGAGCGGTGTGCCGACCTGATCGATTTCGGCCGCAGGGCCAAGGAGGTCGTCCTTACCAAGGAAGATGCCTACGATCTGGCCTGTCGGTCCGGCATCCACCTCTCCGAGCATGGCGGCACCGGACAGGGGGTGATCGGTGCCCTGGCAGGAGCCGGCTTGCGTCTCTCCGGCAACGATGGACGCCTCAAGGGGGAGCTGTCCATTGCCGCCGACGGTGGACGGGTGTCGGTGGCGCAACTCCGTAGCCATGACGATGTTGACGAGGTGCGTAGCGTCGACGGCGGGGAGGTGACAGGAGATCAGCTGGTCCGTCTCGGGGATAAGGTTAAGACCGTCATGCTGGAGGGGAAAGCGGTGCTTCTCATCGAACCGCTCGGCGGTGCCGAAGGCGGCGTCGCCTGGCAGACCTGTTCCAAACAGCGATTGAAGCGCTATTGACGGGAAAGGGATTTACCGTGTGGCATATCGATCAGAACGGACACAAAGAGTTTACCGGTGGGCACGAAGACTGTGAGGGTGCTGCCCTTTTGGCTAACAGCTGTTTGCGTTTCTTTCCGGACGTTGAGGAAGAGCTGGTCGCTGATGAGCCCCGTTCCTGTTACAACTGCCGGCACCGGCGATGGACTGCCAAGGCTTTTACCTGCACGGGCCAGGTCACACCCTGATTGATTTCCGCCAGCTTTTCTTTGACGGAATATATTGTATACTTCTCATTTCTCCGAGCCGAACTGCCTAAAGGGATCTGTTCCCCATGGCGGCCGGCCAATGGGCTTTGCCGGAAACGGCAAAACCTTCCTTTGAAAAGGAGAACCTCGCGTGCCGCAATCCCTGCGGTCAGGGGCTCTTCCATGTCAGAGGAGCCCTTTATTATTTTTCGGGAATCATCCCGTATATTCCATGCAAGGAGGCTGCGAATGAAAAGAGAACTTGTCATGTCAATTGGTCTGCTGTCCATGTTTATCTGCCAGAGTGCGGGGGCGAAAACCCTGGAGGACGTACTGAAGGAGAAGGGGGTCATTACCGAGGAGGACTATAAGGAAGTTACCAGGAGCAAGCCGATCGATTACAAGATTGGTAAAGGTTTTACATTCACCTCCCAGGACGAAAAGTTCCAGCTCTCACTCGGGGGAAGGCTCCAGGCACGCTACTCGTTTTTTGACCGAGACCAGGACTCGGGCGATCCCAGCCAGGCCCAGGACGTGAGTCAATTCCAGATACGCCGGATGAAAATCTGGATGAACGGTTACGCATACACGAAGGATCTTACTTATCTGCTCCAGGTCGATACTACCCAGACATCATCCACGCCTAGTTCGGGTACCGGTAATTCCGGCGCCAAGTTCATCGACCACGCCTACTTCAACTACAGACTGATCGACGAGTTCCAGGTCCTGGCGGGGCAGACCAAGGTTCCCTTCGGTCGCCAGTGGCTAACCGGTTCCGGCAACCTCTCCTTTGTTGACCGTTCACCTGCTTCCGACGCCTTCCGCCCCGGCTACGACATCGGTGTCAAGTTGAACGGCAAGCTCGCCAAGGGGCTGGTGAACTACGATCTGGGTGGCTACGGCGGCAAGGGGCAAGGGATTACCAGCAGCAACAACGACAACTCCTTTGCCGCCCGCGTGGTGGTCAATCCCCTGGGTGAGTTGGCCTACAACGAGGCCGATCTGGATACCACAGACAAACCGCTGGTCTCTGTAGGAACCAACTACTTCTACGACAAGGTGCAGTACACCCGTGGCGCAACCGCAGCCGCCTCCACCTTTGAGTCCACCAACCAGAATTTCATGTCCAGCAACGGTTGGCTTACCGCCGCCAATGCCTTTAACAGAGGCATCCAGTCTGAGCAGGTCAAAGTTCACCTTTACGGAGCCGACGCCGCCTTCAAGTGGATGGGCGCGTACGCTGTCGGCGAGTACCTGCTGGGCCAGGCCGAGGGAGACCGTTCCGGTGCCGAGCTCCGTGCCCACGGCTACTTCGTCCAGGCCGGCTACTGCGTACTGCCCAAGAAACTGGAAGTGGCAGCCCGTTGGTCGTACATCGATCCTAACCGGGATGCCTCCAACGACCTGCGCTCCGAGGTGGGTGGCGCGGTCTCCTACTACTTCAACAAGCACAACCTGAAGCTCCAGGGGGACGTGGTCAAGCTGCACACCCAGCGTTCCGCCACCGTCGATACCGACGAGATGCAATACCGCATGCAGGCGCAGATCATCTTCTAGCGAGTTTGGGATTTCAACAAGGCGGGGGCGGCAGGCGATGTCAGCGACATGCATACAGTGGTGATAACTGCTAGCATGGGACCCTACAGATTCCCGTCAATGAAAAGGGGGCATGGAATGCGCGGAATACGTCTTTTTTTTGGAGTGGTAGCCATGGTTAGCCTGTTAGCGACCATTTCCCGGGCAGAGGATCGGTCTATCCTCATGGCCAGCACCATCGGGCCGGTTGACGCCGGTATAGTGACGGTCTTGGAAGAGCAGTTTGAAAAGGAGAGCGGTATCCGCGTGAGGCATGTGGGAGCCGGGACCGGTGAGGCCCTGAAAATCGCCGAGCAGGGATCCGTAGAACTGGTGCTGGTGCACGCAAAATCCCTGGAGGAGAAGTTCATTGCCGCCGGTTACGGCACGGAGCGGATCCCCTTCATGTACAACGATTTCGTCATCGTCGGACCGGCCGACGATCCGGCCGGTATCCGCGGGATGAAGAGTGCCGGTGCCGCACTCGCGAAGATAGCCGGAGCGCAAAAGCGGTTCATCAGCCGTGGTGACAAGTCCGGGACCCATGTGGCCGAACTGGAACTCTGGATCAGGTCTGGAGTCAAACCGTCCGGCGACTGGTATGTGACCTACGAGAAGGGGAATGAGGGGAACGGGCCGACTTTGAAATACACCGACCAGCAGGGTGCCTATACGGTGATCGACCGGGCGACCTGGTTGACCTTGAAGGGATCGCTGCGTCTGCAGGTTCTGGTCGAGGGTGACGAGGCTCTTCTCAACTACATCTCCCTCATCCCTGTCAATCCGAAGAAGTTTCCAAAGCTGAACCATGATGCTGCCATGGCGTTTATCACCTGGCTCACTGCTCCGGACAAGGGACAGGTGGTAGTGCGGGATTTCGGCCGTGAGAAGTTCGGCGAGCCGCTCTTCTTCCCTAATTCACGGGAGTGGGTCAGGCTGAATGCAAAATGATCGCTAACTAATCGTGCGGGATACTGTGAAAATGAGGAGACGGAGGAGGAGAGTATGGTGCTGGCAGTGACGGACAAGCCGATCGATCCGCTTGAGGCCTACGGTCGTATTTCCACGAAACGGGCGGGTTCGGTGGTGTTTCACTATGCGGTGGTCAAGGAACTGAGTAATGAGACCGGCGTGACCAGTTGCATCGAGTACCGGGCGGCTGCCGGCGCGGAGATGGAACTGGCGGCGATCGCCGCCGAGTTGCAGGAAAAGTGGAAGATCGAGGACCTGATGCTTATCCGGCGGGTTGGCTGCCTGGGAATCGGCGATATAATTTCCCTCGTGGCGGTCAACTCACCCAACAGCGAGAATGCCTTTGCCGCCTGCCGTCAGGGAATCGCCAGGCTGAAGCGGATGACCACCTTCAACAAGAAGGAGATTTTTGACGCGGCCTGAGAGATTTCCTCTCACCCGGCCTTTGGCACCCTCTCCCGAAGGAGAGGGGATGAATATAATTTGCAGCAATACATCCAAGGAGGAAAGTAATGAAACGTCTGAACACTCTCACGCTGCTCATGGCAGCAGCCGCCCTGCTGGGCGCATTCCTGACAGCATCGCCGGCCAAGGCGGCGAGCAAGAATCTGATCCTCGCCACCACCACCAGCACTCAGGACTCGGGTCTTCTCGACGCCCTTGTCCCCGTCTTCGAGAAGGAGAGCGGCTATATGGTCAAGACCATCGCCGTCGGTTCCGGCCAGGCCATGGCCATGGGGGAGAAGGGCGAGGCGGACGTGCTCCTGGTCCATTCGCCGGATGCGGAGAAGAAGTTCATGGAGAAGGGGGCCGGCAGCTCCCGGCGCCTGGTGATGCACAACGATTTCGTCATCGTCGGCCCGGCGGCCGACCCGGCTAAAATCCGCGGCGCGAAAACGTC
>CALMOE010000280.1 GCA_937871715.1 uncultured Geobacter sp.
CCCCCGGCGGCAACACCACATAAAACAACAATCCAGACTAAGCAGCAAACGATCACAAGTCAATTTTGTTCAAGAAGCCAATCATGTATCAAATATACACTGTCAATGTTTTTGACGGTTGATTGCAAAACAGGCACTTGGTCAATTTGCAGAAACTAACATATCGATTGCCATGTAGCATATCCCAAACCAAAGGAGAACTTGTGAACGGACTTAACGGCATTGAACTCCTCTCATGTCATGATGTTCGTTTCAACTTTCCCGCCCATTTCCATGACGCTTACTGCATCTGGTTCAACAGAAGCGGCGGAGAACAATATTCGCAACGTGGTTACACAAGCATTCTTCAGACTGCAAGTTTCAGCATTGTCGCTCCGGGCGAAGTCCATGCAAATCGGACGGTTGATAATTCGTCCCGCAGCCTGATGACCTTTTACGTTAAACCTTCCTTGTTTCAATCCGTGGCACGGCACCTTGAAAGTACTGACCCCGCCTCTGTCGAATTCAGGAGTGATTTTTACCGTGACCCTGAATGCCTCGACGTTCTCACCAGGCTATTTGCAACTCTCCGTTACTTAACATCCCTACTGGAAAAAGAATCTTCACTACTTGAAGCTTTGTGCCTGCTCACCGGAAGACATGCAACAGTAAAGACACATGAGTCGATGATTAGCCGTGAAAAGTTGCGTGTACGCAAAATTATCGACCATCTGCATGATCGACTGGCTGAAAACATTTCACTAAGTCAGCTTTCTTCACAATTCAACTGCACCCCGTTTCACCTGATCAGGTTTTTCAAGAAGGAGAGCGGTCTTACCCCCTATGCTTACCTGCTCCGTTTACGTCTGGAAAAAGCACGCAAACTTATCAGCAAAGGACGCACCCTGGTTGATGCCGCACTGGAGACCGGCTTTGCAGACCAGAGCCATTTGAACCGTCATTTTAAACATATCTATGGTATTCCCCCCGGCGAATTCAGGCGACAGATTCTCTCTGACTGAAAAGTGCAAGGGATCCGTTGGTTATTTGTTGCGTAAAACATCAGACAAAACCCTGAGGGTTAGCCCCCGTTTCTCGCTTGGCAAATTGACCTATGCAAGCTGCCGAATGGTTTTCTCAGCCTGTTCGCCCATGAATTCCATCAAGCGGTACAAGGCATCACACCTGTAGGGGGCAAAGGCCCCCTTGAAGAGCTGCAGGCGGGCGATCTGGATCTTCTGGGCAAGGTCCGCGACGCGGGTCAGCACCAGCCGCGGCTTGATGCCTACCTCCTCGGCAAACAGTTCCCAATGCTTTTTCCGGACCGCGCCCGGATCATTCTCTCCGCCGATCTTCATGGCCAGCCCTTCCGCCAGACCAAAATGGGCATAGATCCTTGTGGAGAGCAGATCGTAGAAAGGGGCCAGCATCGGCCCATCAGGCAGCAGCAACAGGGAGATGTTCTTGCCATGGGCGTCTGAGTTGCCGATCAGGTAATTGAAGATCACCCAGTTCAGAAGAGACAGCACGTCCCTGCCCGACCTGATGCTGGAATTGCGCAGGAGGCTGAAGCAAGCGGTCAGCGAAGGCCCCCCCTCAGTCTCGTACTTGAACTCGGGCGTAATCCCCAGTGCCTGGCAGAAATCCTCCTGATGCAGCCTGCTTGTTTCATCTCCCCTGGAGACCCGATCATACCGTTTGACGACAAATACCCTGGTTTCGTCATGCTGGTAAATGAATGATCGGGGCACATCCAGGCCGACCTCATTGGCCAGGGCCATGCAGAAGGCCTCGTTTTCCACCGTGCCGTCCAGGTCGTCGATTGCCGGCTTGATGATGTAATTGGAAGGGAGCGGGCCGTAGCCGAGATGGAACTGCTCGTCATCGTAAAAGACCGGCAGCTTCTTCTGCGCCCCGGCCAGGGAGAGCCGTATCCCCTTTTCACCGGCGAGAAGCGGTCGCTGCGGCAGCTCCCTGATGATGGCGGCTAGCTCATCGGGCGAAAGTTGGCGGTATCTGCCGGGTTCCCGCTGCGGGCCGGCGCTCTCCGGAAAGAGCGAGACCGCGCCGGCGCACTCCCCGCCTATCCGCTCCAACAGCCCGAAATCGTTGTTCACGGAAACACCGAGATTCCGGGTAATCACAGCCCGGATCCTCTCTTCGGGGAGAAGGTTCGCGAAAAAGGGGTGCGACTCGTCGTCGAGATAGGAACCGCTCCTAAGGGGCAGGGAGAGCGACAAGGGGATTTTCGACTGCTCCAGCCACTTCTTGTCATACTGGAAGCAGAAGCGTTTCCTTTCGTCCAGCCAGAGCCGCCCGACCACTACATCATCAATCATTACCAGCAGGGCATCGTTCATACTTCACCAACCGGCGCCGACCAGGTCCGAGGTTTTGCTTCCAGCTCGATTCCCAGGCAGTTGAGGACCTGCAGCACCTTGTTCAGGCGCACCGTCTCTTTGCCGTTTTCAAGAGCCGACATGAAGGCGTAGCTCACCCCGCAGACCGCAGCCGCTACTTCCAAGGTCAGCCCATCCCCTTTACGCTTCTGCTTGATGATCCGTCCGAGATCTTCAGGATTCACTATCTTCATCTTGCCCCCTTTTATGCACGTTCGTATACTATTACCATCATTCGACAGAAATAGCCACTATAAATATGTGATCGTATATAACAGATCAACCTACATCTCTGGCGTGTAAAATATTTACGATTGCAGATGACAACCATCTTGTGGTGGGAATTCATTACAAATCAAGGTGATTGCGAGATCAACTAACAATTCGATGGGATTCAGGGGGGCGGAGGTTGCTTATTCGTTGACGGTAATTTCAGGCAAAACCCTGAGGGTTAGCCCCAATCATGAGACAAACTGAACTTGCCAATTCCCACAACGCAGCCAATTGGCAGGAGCGCCGCAGTTTGCAGGGATTGAAGACGGCCGGGCACTAGGCCTTGAACCTGTTCTCCGTCCCGGCCCGGAGGCGCTGGATGTTTTCCCGGTGTTTCCAGACCACCAGGGCGGAGATGAGCACGGTCATCAGCACCAGTGGTGGGCGGCCGTCAACGACAGCCACCAGGCCGGGCATGACCGCCGCGGCGGTGATTGAGCCGAGGGAGATGTAGCGACTCTTCCAGACGATGCCGACGAAGATCAGCAGGGCGCCGCCGACTGCCAGGGGGGAGACGGCGAGGAAGACCCCCAGGGCCGTGGCCACCCCCTTACCACCCTTGAAGCCAAGGAAGACGGTGTAGACGTGGCCGAGGAATGCGGAGAGCCCCACCAGGGCGATCCATGGGTCGGCCAGGTGAAGCTGGCGGGCCACCAGCACGGGGATCACCCCTTTCAGGCAGTCCCCCGCCAGGGTCATTATC
>CALMOE010000281.1 GCA_937871715.1 uncultured Geobacter sp.
GGAGGGGCTCCCCCTGGCCTGGTTCTCCCTCTACAGGGAGCGGCATGCCGCTCCCCCGGCAGATGATTCTCCCTGCGTTGCGGAGGAGATCCCCCCCCTCGAACCGGCCATCTCCCCTGCCGCCTACGCCGGGGCAGTGGAGAGTATCCGCGCCAGGATCGCTGCCGGGGAGAGCTACCAGGTGAATTATACCTTCCCCATGACGGGGGAGTTCGGCGGCGATCCGCTCCCCCTCTACCGGCGGATAGTGGAGACGCAGAAGCCCCCCTTCGCCGCCTACCTGGACACCGGCCGTTTCGTGATACTCTCCGCCTCGCCGGAGCTCTTCTTCAGTCGCGTGGGAGATGAGATCGTCACCCGCCCCATGAAGGGGACCGCCCCACGGGGGCGCTGGACGGAGGAGGACAGGGCCCTTGCGGCCGGACTACTTGCCAGCCCCAAGGAGCGGGCCGAGAACCTGATGATCGTCGACCTTTTGAGAAACGACCTGGGGATAGTCGCCGAGACCGGCACGGTGAGGGTCGACTCCCTCTTCGCCATCGAGCGCTACCCCACGGTGCAGCAGATGACCTCAACGGTCAGCGCCCGACTTAAAGAGCACACCGGCCTGGCGGAAATCTTTCGCGCCCTCTTCCCCTGCGGCTCGGTGACCGGCGCCCCCAAACGGCGGAGCATGGAGATCATCGGCGAGCTGGAGCCATCCCCCAGAGGGGTCTACTGCGGTGCCATCGGCATGGTATCCCCGGATGGTGAGGCCTGCTTCAGCGTGGCGATCCGCACCCTGCTTCTGGATCGGGCCACCTCTTCACTCACCCTGTCGGTGGGGAGCGGCATCACCTGGGACTCCAGGCCGGAAGACGAATACCGTGAGTGTCTGGGGAAGGGGGCCTTCCTCCGCGCGGAGCCGGAGCCTTTCCGGCTGATAGAGACCATGGGGCTGGAGGAGGGAAGGATTCCCCGCCTGGAGCGGCACCTGGCTCGGATGGAGAGGTCGGCGGAGTACTTCGCCTTCCCCTTCGACCGCGCCGCGGCCATGGAGCTCCTCGCCGGGGTTACGGTTTCCGGCGGGACGCTGCGCCTGCGCCTCACCTTGGACGGGGGCGGGAAATTCGGCCTGACCACCTCCCCCCTGGAGGATAGCGGTGGGGTGCTGCGCCTGGGGATTGCCTCACCGGTCATCGACCCGAGCGACCCCTTCCGCTACCACAAGACGACCCGGCGGGAGATCCTGGAGCGGGGGCGGCTGGAGGTGGGTGACTGCGACGAGGTTGTCTTCGTCAACAGCAGGGGGGAGTTGACCGAGGGGAGCTACCACAACCTGGTGCTCCGCCTGGATGGGCGCCTGCTCACCCCCCCACTGGAGTGCGGCCTCCTCCCCGGGATTCTCAGGGAGGAGCTGCTGGAGTCGGGGGAGATAACCGAGGCGCTCCTCCTGCCGGCCGACCTGCAGAGGGCGGAGGAGATCTGGCTGATCAATTCGCTGCGCGGCTGGCGCCGGGCAGTGCTCAAGGAGGACCTACCGTGAAACGGCTCGTCTTGACCATGCTCATTTCGCTGGCGTTAGCCGCCGTGGCCGAGGCCGGCACCCTCACCCTCGACCAGGCACTGGCGATAGCCATGGAGAAGAACCGGGACATCCGCATGGCCAGGGAGTACGGCAGGTACGTCCAGGGGCGCTACCTGGAGGAGAGGAGCGCCGCCCTCCCCCAGCTCTCCCTGAACGCGTACTACCGGGGATCGAGGGACGACGGCCAGCCGGCCGCCATGGGTGGCAAGCTCACCATGGAGAACGGCTCCGCCATGGTGTCGCTCTCCCAGCCCCTCTACACCTGGGGGAAGATCGGTGCCGCCATCCGCGCCGCCGAGACCGGCTTGCAGACGGCCGGAGAGGAGCTGCGCCAGGCACGCCAGGCTGCCTGGCGGGACGTCTCCATCGCCTTCTACGACGTGCTGTTGCAGCGGGAGCTGGTCAGCCTGGCAACGGAGTACCTGGCGCAGAAAAAGCGCCACAGCGACGAGGCTCACAGGCGTTTCGATGCCGGGGTTGCCACCGATTACGACGTCCTGGCTGCCGACGTGGCGGTGGAGAATGCCAGGCCGGAGACGATCCGCAGCGCCAACCAGCTGCGCATCGCCAGGGAGAGGCTCCGTTTTCTCCTGGCGGAGGATGGTGATATTGACGTCAGCGGCAGCCTGGCCGCGGAGCCGGGCGCTCTCCCCGACTTCTCCGCCAGCCTGCAACGGGCCCTGGCCAGGCGCCCCGAGCTGACGGAGCAGCGCCAGCGCGTCGCCATTTACACCGAGCTGGTGACCATAGCCGGGGCGGACGACAAGCCCCGGCTCGACCTCAAGGGGGGGGGCGGATGGAACTCCATGGAGAGCAGCGCCTTCAGCGCTTCCGGCTCGGCATGGAACCTGGGGGTCTACCTCTCCTTCCCCTTCTTCGACGGCATGAGAACAAAGGGGAGGGTAGCCCAGGCTGAGAGCGATCTGGCCAGCAGGAGGATTGAGGAGCAGAAGCTGGCGGACGCCGTCTCCCTGGAGGTGCGCACCGCCCTGAGCAACCTGCAGGAGGCGGGGGAGATCCTCTCCGCCCTCTCCGGCACGGTGCGCCAGGCGGAGCGGCTGCTGCGCATGGCCGAGCAGGGGTACGAGTACGGGGTGAAGATCAGGCTGGAGGTGGAGGATGCCCAGCTGAGCCTCCGCCAGGCGAGGGGCAGCCTGGCAAGGGCCTGCCGGGACTACCTGGCCGCCCGGGTAAGCCTTGCCTGGGCTACTGGGGTGGCTGGGGAGTAAACTTCAGTTCGAGCAGGTGTTTATGGACAAAGAAGCGGTCGGTTTCCGCAAGGGAGCCGGCCGCTTTATTAGTTATGGAGAAGGTTGTCAGGAGCGTTGTCGCTGGGGCAGGATTTGCCGCTCCTGTTCAGCGCTTCTTAGCAGGTAGTACTCTTCCGGGGTGTTGATGTTGCTGAAGGAGTTAAAATCAGGGTCTAGGGAGGCGACGGTGCTGTGGGCGACGGTGACCGCCTCCACCTGGCCAAAAAAGGAGACGATTCGCCTGCGGTTCGCCCTGAGGGACTCTTCCATTGGGATGAGGCAGCTCTTGGCGTAGATGGCGTGGAGCGGCTCCGGGCCGGCCTCACCCTCGGGGATGACCAGGTCCCCCCGGTGGCGGAGGCCGGCGAGGTGGCGTATCAGATCTTCGTTCAGGTAGGGCATGTCGCAGGCCACGGCAAAGATATGCTCCGTGTCGCTGTGGTGGAGTCCGCTGTGCAGCCCGGCCAGGGCCCCCATCTCCGGGAAGATGTCCCCCACCTTGGGGCAGGGGAGGAAGTCGTACTGCTCCGGGGAGTTGGTGACCAGGAGAACCTCGGGGAAGAGGGCCCCTAGGCGGCGATGGATCGCTTCGATGAACAGCCCCCCCCGGTAGGGGAGGAGCGCCTTGTTGCTCCCCATTCGGCTGGAGCGCCCCCCGGCGAGGATGACGCCGGTCACTTCGGTCAATTTTGCTGTATCTGTATATGTCGTATCACTAGCCATCTTGATTCCCGCGTAAAAGGTATGAGGAACGGAAGGCAGGAGCGAGGAACGAGGAACGAGAAAAACCTCGAACCACGATCCTCGATTCTCGCACATGCATTTATCCTCGTTCCTGCTGTTAACCTCGTACCTCGCTCCTCGCTCCTCGTTCCTGATTTTCCTCGATCCGGTGAAAGTGGTCGGGGATGGAGTAGTCAGTCGCCTCAGGGTGGTGCTCGAAGATCGGGAAGTACTTGGCAATGAGGACGAAGAAGAGGATGTGGGCGGCGATGATGCCGATGGTCACCAGGGACTCTATGATGGATGGTGCATAGATCAGCTGACCCGGCTGCTCCATGCCGAACATGGAGACGTTGAAGCGGTTCAGCACCAGGCCGAAGATGACCATGCTGGCGGCTCGAAGTTGCATCTTCTTGTCACTCTTGATCTTTTTCGTAAAGAACATCCCCATGGGGAGGATGACCCCGGCGCCGATTTCCACCAGGAAGAGTAGGAGCAGCACCGGCCGGTCGAAGAGCGGACCGTGGGTGAGAAAGGCCAGGGCTGCCAGCTTGATGCACAGGTAAAGGGCCATGATCCAGGGGATGATCCTGGTCAGGGTGGCCAGCATCTCCGATTCGTCCGGCTGCCCCATGTACTTGTGCACCAGGCTGGCCTCGAAGATGACGATGGAGAGTCCGGTGAAGATGGCCGAGAGCCAGAACTGCAGCGGCAGCAGCGGGTTGTACCAGAGGGAGTGGAGCTTGTCCACGGCGATGAGGAAGAAGGTACCCAGGGTCGACTGGTGCAGGGTGGAGATCATGGCCGCCAGGATGGCGAAGGGGAGCTCCAGGGTCCTCAGGAGACGGAGCGGCAGGTGCCAGCCGAACTTCTCCGCCACCGGGTGGAGGAACTCCAGGGTCAGGACCGTGGTGTAGGCCATGACGCACATGGAGACCTCGAACATGGGGGAGTGGATGTTCCAGTAGCGCAGGACGTTGATCCCCCGCTGGGGCTGCCCCAGGTCGAGGAGCAGGCCGACGCAGACCAGGGAGTAGCCGAGGAAGCCGGTGACGATGGCCGGCCTAACCAGGGGCTCCAGTTTCCTGATGTGGAAGACGTGGGCGACGATGCCGATGGTGAAGGCGCCGGCCGCCAGGGGGACGGCGGTGACCACGTCGAAGGAGATCCACAGCCCCCAGGGGTAGGTGTCGTTCAGGTTGGTGGTCACTCCCAGGCCGAAGATAAAGCGGACCAGGGAGGCCAGGGCACCGACCCCCACCAGCACCATCATCAGCTTGATGAAGCGGTGATAACCTTGTATTTCGTTTAGTATCAGCTTTGCAGCTGTCATATATCCTCCATTATCAATAGTTCGAAAAACTATTCATCGTGCACCCTCCCCTCACCCCTCCCATCAAGGGAGGGGGTAGGGAGAGGGGGGCTACTGATGTTCCTTTTCCGCTTGCCGCTCTTCCTCTT
>CALMOE010000282.1 GCA_937871715.1 uncultured Geobacter sp.
AAAAAAGAGGCCGGCAGTGCCGACCTCTTCCTTTTCATGCTCTCCGTGATGCCGTGGACCGAAGGACCTCTGGGCGAGTTCCTATTAGGTGGGGGACTAGAAGCCGCTTCAGGCAATTCCCGCGCAATGGGGCAGCACACCACGGCTGAAAAAGCCCCCCTGATTATATAATATTCCGCCAGGGTGTTGTGGCCTCACGTGCATGACAGAGAGCAATCCGATGATTGTTTGATCCAATTCTATCCGCCCGCCGGGCGGAAATCAAGGGGTATTATGGCTGCCGGACCCCAGGTAGTGGCTCAGTCTCTCCAGCTCAGCCATCAACTGCTCGAAGCCGGCGAAGGTGAGGGACTGGGGGCCGTCGGAGAGGGCCTTTTCCGGCTCCGGGTGGACCTCCACCAGCACCCCGTGGGCGCCGCAGACCAGGGCCGCCTTGGACATGGGGGAGACCAGGCTCCGCTTGCCGGTGGCATGGGAGGGGTCGACCATGACGGGGAGGTGGGAGATCTCCTTGATGAGCGGCACGATGGAGAGGTCCAGGGTGTTGCGGGTGGCGGTCTCGAAGGTGCGGATCCCCCGTTCGCAGAGGATGACGTGGGGGTTCCCCTCGGCGAGGATGTACTCGGCGGCGGCGAGGAACTCCTCCAGGGTGGCGCTCATACCCCTCTTGAGGAGAACCGGCTTCCTGCTCCTCCCCACCTCCCGCAGCAGGTCGAAGTTCTGCATGTTGCGGGCGCCGATCTGCATGAGGTCGGCCGACTCGGCCACCAGGCCGACGGTCTCCGGGCTCATCACCTCGGTGACGATGGGAAGGCCGGTCTCCTCCCGGGCCTTCACCAGCAGGCGCAGCCCCTCTTCCCTCAGCCCCTGGAAGGTGTGGGGGCCGGTGCGGGGCTTGAAGGCGCCCCCCCTCAGGAGGTCTGCCCCGGCCTTCTTCACCGCCCGGGCGGTCCTGAGGATCTGCTCCTCGCTCTCCACCGCGCAGGGGCCGGCCACGACGATGGGGCGCTTCCCCTCGCCGATCTCCACATCGCCCACCCGGACTATGGTGTTCCTCGGGTGAAAGTCCCGGGAGACGAGCTTGTACGGCTTGGAGACGTGGATGACCTGGCTCACCCCCGGCAGGTCACGGATGGTGGTGTCGTCAACGTAACCCTTGTTACCCAGTACGCCGATGGCGGTCCGCTCGCTCCCCGGAATGGGGGCGGCGGTCAGCCCCATGGCCTCAACTGCCTTTATGACCTCCCCGATCTGTTTCGGACCGGCCTTGTGGTTCATGACGATGAGCATTGCATCCCTCCTTGGTGGCGGCGATTTCCGGACCGTTCCACGGTGTCCGGCGCCTGGATGCAACAATAGCAGCAGCAGCAAGGTGGGTCAACCTCCTTGGCCGCTTAACCGGTTGCATTTTGACCGCTATCAAGTACAATAGGGCCGCCGTACATCTCAAGCAAAGCGGGTGTGACATGCGTCTCAAGGAAGAGCAGGTGCACCGCCTCGGCGAGAAGATCCTCAATGATCTGGCCGCCAGGGGCGAGATAATTCTCAAGGCAGAGCGGGGGGCGCTCCTCGCCGCCGTCAAGGGGGCCATCAGCGCTGACCTGCAGGGTGAGGAGAGCCTGGAGAGGGACGCCGAGCGGATCCTCGAGGAGAACCTGAGGGCCCTGGGGAAGGGGGCGCTGGGCATAGACCGCCACAAGATGCTGCGCATGATCAAGGAGAAGCTGGCCAAGGAGCGGAAGATCGTCCTCTGACCCCCCCTCTCCCTCGCCCTCTCCCACCAGGGGAGAGGGGATTTGAAAGGAATTCCCATGCATGTTTCCGAAGACCGAATCTCCCACCTGGCCCACCGGGTGATGGACAGCCTGTGGAAGAACGACCTGGCCGATTTTCCCGACGAGCCGCGGGCCCTCCTCACGGTGAAGCAGTCGATCGCCTCCTTCTTTGCCATGGCGGAGGAGATCGACACGGCGGTGCGCAAGAAACTCGCCTCCTACTCCCAGGCCAAGGTCCCGGGGAGCCGGGAGTGGGAGATCCTGTACCGCAAATTCTACGAGGAAGAGGTGGCAAAGAGAAAATGAGCCCCGCCTATCGACCATATCTCCCCCTGCGCAGGGTCATCCTCCTCTGCGCCCTTCTCGTCCCGCTGCTGGCCTCCGGCTGCGCCGGGAAACGGACGACCCTCATGTCGCCGGCCTTCTCCGTCTACCAGAGCCAGAGCACGCTGCCAATACTCCCATTCAACAACATCCTCGTCCCGACACCCTTTGCCGAGACGGTCTTCAACGACTTCGTCGACGATCTCAACGACAACAGGGAGAAGGCTGGCTTCACCACCTTCGCCATAATCAAGGAGGAGCTGGGGGAGGTGGAGAAGATCCTCTCCCCGGCCCACATCTATCTCACCGGCGAGGTCTGGAGCTACCTGGAGAATTCGGGGTGCTGCGCCACCGAGCTCAGGGTCAGCTCCCGCCTGCGGATTTACAGGGTACGCTCCAGGGAGCTCCTCTGGGAGGCGGAGATCCCTCTGGAGAGCTTTTTCGAGCACGACAAGTCGATCCTGGCAGTGGAGCAGGAGAAGCTGGCCAAAAAGCTGGCAACGGAGATGGCCAGGGAGAGCCGCAGGGCGCTGCAGGGCGCCAAGCGTATCCAGATTGACTAGTCAGCCCCCTTTCATGCAGGCCCCCCAATGATCATCGAAGTAGCCATCCCCCTCCCCCTGGAGCAGACCTTCACCTATGCCGTCCCGGAGAGGCTCTGCCAGCGGCTCCTCCCCGGGATGCGGGTACTGGTCCCCTTCGGCCGGCGCACGGTCACCGGCTTCAGCCTCGGTCCGGCCCAATCCCCCCCGATAGGCGATACGAAAGAGGTCATCGAGATCCTCGACCAGGAGCCGCTCTTCACCCTCCGCGACATGGAGTTCTACCGCTGGATCGCCGCCTACTACCTCCACCCCCTTGGGGATGTGATCCGCACCGCCATCCCCGCCGGGCTGACTGTCATGGGGCGACGCAAGCAATCCGTGGCAAGTGACGGCTCGGTGGTGGACGAGGAGGTCATGACGAGCGGGGTGCGCCTCAAGGAGGAGCGCCACTACAAGGCTTGCGGCGAACCGCCGGCCTCCCTCAAGGGGAGAGGGTTGGAGATCCTCCGCTTCATCGCCGCAAGGGACGGAGTTTCGGCGACGGAGCTGCGCGGGCGCTTCGCCTCCTGCTCCCACCAACTGAAGCGCCTGGCCGAGCTCGGGCTGGTGACCATGGAGATGCGCGAGGTCTACCGCGACCCGTTCCGCAGCGAGGAGTTCAGCAGCGATACCCCCCACGAACTGAACGCGGAACAGAGCCGGGCCCTTGCCGGGCTCTGCGCCGCCATGGACAGGGGGGGGTTCACCCCCTTCCTCCTCCACGGTGTGACCGGCAGCGGCAAGACCGAGGTATACCTTCAGGCCATCTCCCATCTCCTCAAGAAGGGTAAATCCGCCCTGGTGCTGGTGCCGGAGATCGCCCTCACCCCCCAGCTGGTCGGGCGATTCCGCCGCCGCTTCTCCTGCGGCATAGCCGTGCTCCACAGCGCCCTCTCCCCCGGGGAGCGCTACGACGAGTGGCGCCGAATCCGACGTGGCGAGGTGGCCATCGTCATCGGCGCCCGCTCGGCGATCTTCGCCCCCCTGGATAATCTGGGGATGATCGTGGTGGACGAGGAGCACGAGGCATCCTACAAGCAGGGTGACGGCCTGCGCTACAACGCCCGGGACCTGGCCCTGGTGCTGGCGAAGCAGCGGGGGGCTGCGGTCCTCCTCGGCTCCGCCACCCCGCTGGTGACCTCGTTGCATGCCGCCCGCCAGGGGAGGATGGCGGAGCTGACCCTCTCCTGCAGGGTGAAGGAGCGCCCCATGCCCGAGGCCAGGCTGCTGGACCAGCGGGGGAGGGGGAAGGAGACCATCCTCCCCCCCCTGGCGGAGGCGATCGCCGCCAACCTGACAAACGGAGGCCAGACCCTCCTCTTCCTCAACCGCCGCGGCTTCGCCACCTGGCTGGTATGCCGTGACTGCGGCCATGTGCTGCGCTGCCCCAACTGCTCTGTAACACTCACCTACCATCAGCAGAAGCGGCGCCACATCTGCCATTACTGCGACCACTCGGTCCCGGCCCCGACCCTCTGCCCTGAGTGCGACGGGGGGGAGATAGGCCTCCTCGGAGTTGGGACGGAGCGGCTGGAGGAGGAGATCGCCACTCTCTTCCCCGATGCCCGGGTGGCACGGATGGACCGGGACACGACAAGCGGCAGGGGGGGGCACTCCCGCATCCTGCGGAAGCTTGAGGGGGGTGAGATCGACATCCTCATCGGCACCCAGATGATCGCCAAGGGGCACGACTTCCCCGGGGTGACCCTGGTGGGGGTGATCTCCGCGGACACCACTCTCAACCTCCCCGACTTCCGCGGTGGCGAGCGGGCGTTCCAGCTGGTGAGCCAGGTCCTGGGTAGGGCGGGGCGGGGGGAGCAGGCAGGGGAGGTGCTGGTGCAGACCATGAGTCCGGATCACTTCGCCATGCGGGCCGCGGTCAGCCACGACTACGAGGCTTTCTACGCAGAGGAGCTGGCCCAGCGGCTTGACGCCGGCTACCCCCCCTTCTCACACCTGGCGGCGCTCCACTTCTCCGCCATCTCTCCCAAGACAGTGGAGGATGAGGCTGTCAGGGGGGGCGAACTGCTGCGACAGCTGCGCCGGAGCCTGGGCCTGCGGGTGGAGATCCTCGGCCCGGCCACCTCCCCCATGGGTAAGGTGCGCGGTCGCCACCGCTGGCAGCTCCTCCTCAAATCAGCGGACCGCTCCCAACTGCGCCGGCTGCTCCTCGCCTTCAGGGGGGGTTACACCCCGCCGTCCACGGTGCGCACGGCCATCGATATCGATCCCCAGGAGCTGCTGTAAAGAGCGGGTACTATGAATATGGGAGAGAAGGGATTGGGATCGCCGCGAGCCTGCTGCGGTTTTCGCGAGCGGA
>CALMOE010000283.1 GCA_937871715.1 uncultured Geobacter sp.
GCTGAGATGAGGGAGACCTCGAACCCCTAACACCTGATCCGGGTAGCGCCGGCGTAGGGAAGCGGCCAGAAGAGATCTGCCTGAATTTCTCCTTTTTCTGGAAGCCGCGACCATGTCGCGGCTTTTCACGTTTCTGGCAGCGACCCAAACGGAGAACCATGAGCAGCATTGCCGCCAAATCTCTGCACGGCCTCTACCTGATAACCGACCACTGTGATAACCTGGCGGCGAGGGTAAGGAGCGCGGTCAACCAGTGCTGCGCAGTGCAGTTCCGCTCCAAGGAGCACCCGCCAAAGGAGAAACTGCGCCTGGGTGGGGAGTTGGCAGCCATCTGCCGCCGGGCCGGGGTACCATTCATTGTCAACGATGACATGGAGCTGGCCCTTGCCCTGGACGCCGACGGCGTTCACCTGGGGCAGGAGGACGGCAATCCTGGCGAGGCAAGGCAGCGACTTGGCCCGGACAAACTGATCGGTATCTCCACCCATACCCTGGAGGAGGCTCTGGCAGCCCAGGCGGCCGGCGCCGACTACATAGGTTTCGGCGCCATCTACCCCACGGGGAGCAAGGAGATATCCCACCTTGCCGGCCCCGGGCTGCTGGCAGAGGTAAGGCCCCATGTCTCCATCCCCATGGTGGCCATCGGCGGCATCACCAGGGACAACGCCCCGGCAGTTATCGACGCCGGTTCCGACTGCATCGCCGTCATCTCCGCGGTGATGGGTGATCCGGAGCCAGGGATCGCGGCAACCGAACTAAGGCTCCTCTTCAACCGCAGGCAACCGTTCCCCAGGGGGTGCGTCCTATCCGTTGCCGGAAGCGACTGCAGCGGCGGCGCCGGCATCCAGGCCGACCTGAAGACCATCACCCTCCTCGGGGCCTACGGCGCGGCGGTGATCACCGCCCTGACCGCCCAGAATACCATGGGGGTAAAGGGGATCCAGGCCGCCACAGCGGAATTCGTCTCCCTTCAGCTTGAAACAGTTCTTGCCGACATTCCCGTTGACGTGGTGAAGAGCGGCATGCTCTACTCCGCCGCCATCATCAGCTCCCTTGCGCTGAGTCTCGCCGCCGACCGGAGCAGGCTCTTGGTGGCGGACCCGGTGATGATAGCCAGCAAGGGTGCCAGACTTTCGGACGACTCGGCAGTCGATGCCTTCAGGTCCAAGCTAATCCCCCTCACCTACCTCCTCACCCCCAACATACCTGAGGCGGAGAAGCTGTGCGGCATGGCAATACGCGACGACTCCTCCATGGGGATGGCCGCCAGGGAGCTATGCCGCCTGGGAGCGCGCAACGTTCTCATCAAGGGGGGGCACCGGGAGGGGGAGGATGCCACCGACCTCCTCTACGACGGCAAAATTTTCAATCGTTTGACCTCGCCACGCATCGATTCGGCCAACACCCACGGCACCGGCTGCACCCTGGCCTCGGCCATCGCAGCTTACCTCGCCATGGGGGAACCGCTCCCCATTGCAGTAGGCAGGGCCAAGGAGTTCATCACCGAGGCGATCCGCCTTGCCCGCCCCCTTGGCAGAGGGAACGGTCCGGTGAACCACTTTGCGGCGGCATGCGCAACCCATACGCACACTCTGGAAGGAGAGGGATAATGTCCAAGGAGCAGTTGCTGAAAAAGGCCCATAGCAAGCATATGCAGGGGAAGCTGCAGGCAGCGGCCAAGCT